>CAZQSU010000113.1:0-8524 GCA_964595905.1 uncultured Iamiaceae bacterium | reverse complement strand
TGGCGCTCACCGAACAGCTCGTGTCGACGCTGGCGCTCGACCTGGTGGGGACGACGGAGCTGACCTACGACGGTCACGACCTCGACCTCGCACCGCCGTGGCGTCGGGCGACGATGGAAGAGCTGATCGCCGAACACGCCGGGGTGACCGTCGCGCTCGACACCGACGTCGCCGAGCTGCGTCGGATCGCCGACGGGTTCGGGATCCCGGTCGAGGAGGGCTGGGGGCCGGGCAAGCTGATCCTGGAGATCTACGAGAAGACCACCGAATCGGAACTGGTCGGACCGGTGTTCGTCAGCGACTACCCGGCCGAGGTGTCGCCGCTGGCCCGCCCGCACCGCGCGAAGCCCGGCTACGTGGAGCGCTTCGAGTGCATCGTGGCGGGTCGCGAGCTGTGCAACGCGTTCAGCGAGTTGACCGACCCTGCCGTCCAACGGGCCAACTTCGAAGCCCAGGCCGCGGCGAAGGCCGCCGGCGACGACGAGGCGATGGCGGTGGACGCCGACTACCTGCGGGCGCTCGAGTACGGCCTGCCGCCCACGGCGGGCCTGGGCATCGGCATCGACCGGCTGGTGATGCTGCTCGCGGACGTGCCCACGATCCGTGACGTGGTGCTGTTTCCGACCCTGCGCCCCGAGGTGTTTCTCGAAGTCCACGGGACCGGCGGCGGGACGGCCGAATTCGACGCTGGCGATTGAAGTTGCATTTTCATGTCCTTGCCTTCGTCTGCCCGTGAGTTGACCAGTGAAGAGTGGCAATTGGTGGAGCTTGCTCGCTCCGTCATCGATGCGAACACTGACGCGGGTCCGGGCGAGGGCGGCGTGCACACCATGGGGGCGGCGGTTCGCGCGCTCGACGGGCGCATGTTCGCTGGTGTGAATCTGTATCACTTCACCGGTGGGCCATGTGCCGAACTGGTCGCGCTCGGCGCCGCCCGAGCTGCTGGTGCCAGAGAGCTGACGACCATCGTTGCTGTCGGCAACCACGGGCGTGGCCCGATCGGTCCCTGCGGACGCGATCGGCAGGTGCTGCTCGACTACCACCCGAGCATTCGCGTTATCCTGCCGACCGCGGTGGGAGTGCGCAGCGTCACGATCGCCGACCTGATGCCACTCGCGGCACAGTGGACCGTCGACGGAGGGATGGAGTCGGTCGAGCAGGGAATCCCCGACGCCGGTCACTGAGCCTGCCTCGGTCGCCACGACCGGTTACTTCTCGCCGATCTCGGCGTCGTACTTGGCCCGATTGTGGGGGCCCCTGGGAGTCACCGCCACGTTTTTCTCGACCGCGGCGCACTCCCCGGCCGTGTCGGCGGGCGCGAGTCGGGCGGTGACCCGATCCTTCCTTGCACGCTTTTCGGCGCGTGAGCGGGGGCAACCGTGCAAAGAAGGGGACGCCATCGGCCAGGCGGGCCCCAACGGGCCCCGTCAGTCAGGCGGTGCGCTTGTAGCGCTTCATCGCAGCCTGGTGGCTCACGCCGAGAGCGATGCCGATCTCGTTCCACGTGGCGCCCGAGTCACGGGCCTCCGCGACGACTTCGACGAGTTGGCGGTCGAGGTCGTCTCGAAACTGGCGGGCCCAGTGCAGGGCACGCAAGGGATCGCGCCCGGCGCTCTGCGCGTGGTCGAAGTCGAAGGCCTCGAAGTGGGCAGCGAGTTCGTCGTCGGTGGGAGGGTTGGTCGTCGGCATCGTCTTCACCGTTGCTTGTGTTTGCGGAAGTACTGGGCACGAGCAGGCATCGCATGAACGATCGCATCGATGGTGATTCGATCCTCGGCGAACAGCACCCCGATTTCGAGGAGCTCGCCTGTTTGCGTCGGACCGATGAGCATGGACAATGCGAGGTCGCCTTGTTCGGGAAACTCGTCGATGTGGTGGACGACGGCGTGCTCGATCTGATCCACGGTGTAGCCGTGCTTCAGCGCAGTAGCCGCGATCCGCACCCTGCAACGGTAGTTGCACCGATCGGAGGTTGCAACCTTTGTTGCACGGGAGAGCTCGGTGCCGCGGCGCCGACCTGACCAGCGCCAAATCTGGAGCGAAAAGGCGGTCTGACGACCTTTTCGCTCCGAATCTCGATCCTGGGTCGGGTTCGGTTCGGCGGGTCAGGCGTACAGGTCGTCGATGACGGCAGAGTAGTGCGTGGCGATGGCGGCGCGGCGCAGCTTCAGGGTGGGGGTGAGCAGGTCGCCGCCGGGGTCCCAGGGGCCGTCGACGACGCGGTGGCGCTTGATCTGTTCGACCCGCGACAACCCGGCGTTCGCCGTGGTGATCGCCTCGTCGATCTGCCGGGCGACGTCGGGGTCGTCGGCGGATCGCCCGGTCAGGGCGAGCACGTCGGCGTCGAGCACCACCAGCGCCACGTTGTAGGGGCGACGGTCGCCGATCGCCACGGCATGCGCGATCAGCGGTGACGCCGCTTCGATCGCGGCCTCGATGTTGCGGGGCGACATGTTCTTGCCGCCCGCGGAGATGATCAGGTCCTTCTTGCGGTCGACGATCGACAGGTAGCCGTCGTCGAGCCGTCCGATGTCACCGGTGTGCAACCAGCCCTCGGCGTCGATCGCCTCGGTGGTCCGGGCCGGGTCGTCGCGGTAGCCGGCCATCACGACGTCGCCCCGCAGGAGCACCTCGCCGTCGTCGGCGATCATCACCTCGATGCCGGGCATGGCCCGCCCCACCGAGCCGATGTGCTCGGTACCCGGGTGGTTGAGCGTGGCGACGGCCGTGGATTCGGTCATGCCGTAGCCCTCGCAGATCGTGATGCCCGCGTCGGCGAAGAACCGGAGCAGGTCCGGGCGGATCGGCGCCGCGCCCGACACGATCAATTCGGCGGCGTCGAGGCCGAGCCGTGCGGCCAGCCCGTCGTCGGGGTCACCGAACAAGCCCGCCTGCACCGCGTCGGCGAGCTTCTCCCAGATGCGGGGCACCGCGGCGAGCAGGGTGGGGCGGATCTGTGGCCACGCGCCCACGGCTGCGGTGAGGTCGTCGACACAGGTGATCTGCGAGCCGGTGCACAGGGCGGGGTAGTGGCTGAAGATGCGGTCGGCGAGATGCGCGGTGGGCAGATACGACACGTAGCGTCCCCTGGCGGCCACCGGGGGCACGGTCCGCACGGCGGCGTCCCACGCGGCGAGCAGGTTGGCGTGGGTGATCATCACGCCCTTGGGCGGCCCGGTGGTGCCCGAGGTGTAGATGAGGGTGGCGAGGTCGTCGCCGCGGACCCGCTGCGACGTGGCGGCGAAGTCGAGGTGGGTGTCGCCCCCGGCGAGCAGTTCCGCGAAGCTCATCACGTCGGGGTTGGCCTCCGGTCCGACGTGATCGTCCGGTCCGGCGACGCCGGCTGACCCGGCGCCGCCGGCAGATCCGGTGTCGACGTCGAGCAGGACGATCGGCGGCGGGGAGGCGAGTGTCGCGCACGCGGCGCGCACCCGCTCCAGGTGCGCGGGTTCGGTCACGAACACCCGGGGTCGGGCGTTGCGGCACAGCTCGGCGATCTGGACGGCCGACGAGGTGCCGTACACCGAGAACGGGACGGCGCCGAGGTGGAACGTCGCCACGTCGAACACGTGGAACTCGGGCCGGTTGGCGACGAGCAGGGCGACCGTGTCGTCCGCGGCGACCCCGACGGCGGCCAGCCCGCGGGCGACCTGTTCGACCCGTTCCCGGTAGTCGGCCCAGGTCAGGCGGGTCGAGCCGTCGAGGGTGGTGAGGGCGACCTCGTCGGCGTAGGTGGAGGCGGTGGCCTGGAAGCGGGCGCACAGCGTGTCGTGTCCGGCCGCCCCCGCGGGGCCGGGCGAGGCCGGTCGCCAAGCGGTGGTCGGCGGGGTCACGAGCCGCTGGGCACGACCTGCTCGGGGGCGAGCGAGTTGCCCGGGGCGATCGACGAGCAGTTGCTGGGCGCGGCGGTGCCGGCGAGGCGGGCGTCGATCCACGACGTCGAGTTGCTCGCCCAGGTGGGGTACGCGGTGAGGTGGTCGTTCCAGTCGAGTTGGGTGTAGCTCACGGCCGTGCCGGCCGCGCAGAACTGGCGGGCCAGGGTGCGCACGTCGCCGGTGACGGCGGCCCCGTCACCGTTGCCGAGGGTGGGATGGTCGGCGGTGCCGAGCGTCCAGCCGGTGCCGCCCTGCACGATCTGGACGGGGACGGTGGCCGCACCGGCGGTGCCGAGGTTGTTGTCGTTGACGATGCGCACGTACTCGGGAATCGAGTTCGGGTTCGCGTACTGCGGTGTGAGCAGGTCGCTCATCGTCAGTCCGAAGTGGACGAAGGGCAGGTCGATGATGGCGTCGCCCAGCGAGTACTGGTCGTACTTCTCGTACAGCTGGGCGCCGAGCGGGCTGAGGTACTGCGTGAAGTCGACGTCGTACGCGCGGGCCATCCCGATGATCGCCGTGGGCAGTTCGGCGGCGAAGGCGAGGCTGCCGCTGAGGTACTCGGAGGTGTGCGCGGCGTTCACGGGCAGGCCGCCGACGGTGACGCCGACGAGGCGGGCGTTCACGTCGGGGGCGTAGGTGGGGGCGAGCTGGGCGGCCCACATCGCGGCCCAGGCCCCGCCCGAGTAGCCGCTGAGCGCGAGGCGGGCGTTGTGGTCGAGCCCGGTGACCGACGTGGCGTTCATGGCGGCGCGGATCGCGTCGAGGGTGTTGTGGCCGTACACCCGCCCGGCGGTCATCTCGGCGTCCTGGCCTTCGGTGTCGGGGACGATCACGGTGAGCCCCTTGCCGAGCAGGCCGCCGACGTCGTCGTTGGCGAACGCCACGTCGTCGGCGATCTGGGCCGACGGTTCGTCGTGCACGTCGAGCGAGTCGTACGCGGTGGCCATCACCACCGCCCGGTTGTGCTGGGGGAACCAACCGGTCGGGTGCAGCACCGAGGTCACGTTGACCGTCGGTCGGCCGAGCGCGTCGGTCGACCGGTACAGCAACTGGTCGACGGTGACGGGCCACATGAGCCCCCAGTAGGTGAACGTGCGCGATTTCAGCACGGTGCCGGGGGCGAGTTCACCCAGCGGGGTCGTACCGGAGTACTGGTAGAACGCGCTCTCGGGGCCGTCTTTCGGGGCGGATGCGGCCCCGGCGGCCGGGGCGAGCCCGACGAGGGCGGGCAAGGTGGCGGCGAGCAGCACCGCAGCGGTCAAAGCTCGGGCACGACGGGTGATGTAACGCATGGTACATGACTCTAGACTCGGGGCCGATGGATGTCAATGGTCCGATCTTCGAGGAGCCGGAGACGTTGCCGCGCGGACCGCACGACCTGTCGCGTGACGAGGTGCGGGCGTCGCAGGCGAACCGGCTGTTCGCGGCGATCGCGGGGCTGGTGGCCGAGGTCGGTTACCCGGCGGTGACGATCGGCGCGATCGCGGGCCGGGCCGGGGTGTCACGGGCGACGTTCTACGATCACTTCACCAACAAGGAAGCCTGCTACGTCGCGGCCTACGAACGCTTCGGCGAGGTGCTGGCCACTCGGATCGCCACCGCGATCCCCGAGACCGACGCATGGACCGAGGTGGTCGACGCGGCCCTCGATGCGTACCTGGGCACCTTGGACGCCGACCGGGCCGCCGCCCGGGCGTTCGTGCTCGAGATCGACGGTGTCGGCCCGACGGCACGGGCCGCGGGTCGGCGCCTGTACGGGCAGATGGCCAATTTCGTCCGGGGCCTGCACGAGGACATCCGCCGCGGCCGTCCCGATCTGGGTGCGTTGCCGCCCGAGAGCTACACCGCGCTGGTCCACGGGCTGCGCGGCCTGGTGCGTGACGTGCTCGACACGCAACAGGAGCCGACCCTCGTCGATCTGGTGCCGAGCCTCGGGCAGTTCACCCGGGCGATCATCCTGGGCGCGGCGGCGGTTTCCGGAGCGGACGGGTCGTCGCCGAAGACCTGACGCAGATCGAAGGGCGTCGGCCGCTAGCGGGACCTCGGGGGTTGACAGGCAACCGATCGGCTGCTTGAATGAAAGGCAGCCGAAAGGCTGCATGATTCTTCGAGAAAGGACCGGACCATGCCCGACATCCGACACCGCGTCGTCATCGATGCCCCGCCCGCCCCCATCTACCAGGCCATCGCCACCCCCGAAGGAGTTTCGGACTGGTGGAGTCGAGGCGGTGTGCAGGGCAGTACCGAGGTCGGCGGTACGCTCGAGTTCCGCTTCGGCAGCCCCGAGCCCGCCGCCGTCATGACCATCACCGATCTGGCGCCCGACGAGCACGTCGCCTGGCGCTGCACCGACGGTGCCCCCGACTGGGTCGGCACCACTGTCGAGTTCACCCTCGCCCCCCGCGACGGAGGCACGGCGGTGCTCTTCGCCCACGACGACTGGCGTGAGGAGTCCGAGTTCATGGCGCACTGCAGTGCTCGCTGGGCGTACTTCCTGCTCAGCCTCAAACCGCTCGTCGAGCCCGGTGCCGGGACCCCGTTCCCCGACGCCCCCAAGTTCTGACGAGTCCCGGCGTCCGGGCCGTGCGCGCCCGCACGGCCCGGCCCGGGTGTCCGCTGAGGGGGCGAGCGGACAGGTCTCGCCCGTCCCGGCTCACGACGACGCTTCCCGAGCTCCGCTTGAAGAGCGATCGCCATGTTGCTGGGTCGGATCCGCCTGTCGGCGCATCCTCTAGGGTCGTCGCGCCATGGTCGACGTCTTCAAGGCCCTCGCCGACCCGACCCGGCGCCACCTGCTCGACCGGCTCCGCGAACACGACGGGCAGACCCTCACCGAGCTGCTGAGCGAGGTGTCGATGGCCCGCCAGTCGGTGAGCAAGCACCTGGGCATCCTCGAAGACGCCGGCCTCATCAGCACGGTGTGGCGGGGACGTGAGAAACTCCACTACCTCAACGTCGTTCCCATCAACGACATCGCCGAACGTTGGATCCGGGCCTTCGACCGCCCCCGGGTGGCAGCGCTCGCCGATCTCAAGCGAACCCTGGAGGACGGGCCCATGGAACGCCCCAGCTTCGTCTACGTCACCTATGTCCGGACCACGCCGGAGCGGCTCTGGCAGGCGCTGACCGACCCCGAGTTCACCGGGCGTTGGTGGAACACCACCTTCGAGACCGACTGGCAGACCGGTTCGCCGCTCACCTGGGTCGTCAACGGTGTCCGCATCGACGACCCCGACCAGCGGGTCCTCGAGGCCGACCCGCCACGGCGGTTGTCGTACAACTGGCACACCTTCACGCCCGAGTTCTGTGCCCGGAGTCCGATGGACCCCGAGGTGCTGGCGAAGCTCGCCGCGGAGCACCGCTCACGGGTCACCTTCGATCTGGAGGTCGCGGGGGACTCGGTGAAGCTCACCGTCACCCACGACGACTTCGAGGTGGGCAGCACGGCGGCGACGCTGGTGCGCAGCGGCTGGCCGTTGTACCTGTCGGGTCTGAAGACCCTGCTCGAAACCGGCGAACCCCTGGCACCCGCCTGAGCCGACAGTCGCCGGCCGCTCCCCGAAATGCGGAGGGACAGGGTCGACATCCGACCTTTTCGCGCCGGATTTCGTGCGCCGACGGGTCGCGAAAGTTACGGTTCGACTCGCAGAATCGGCTAGCAATGAACGTATGCGGGTGCTGATCACAGGCATGGGAGGCCAGCTCGGCACGCTGGTCGCGCGCCGTGTCGAGGCCCGCGCCGACGTCGACACCGTGGTGGGGGTCGACCTGGATCCGCCGCGGCGCCGCCTGCACCGGGCGACCTTCCACTGGATCCGCCCAGGCGACACCGACACGCTCGACGAGGTCGTGCGTACCCTCGACCCGACGGTCGTGTTGCACCTGGGCCAGTTCGAGCCGCACGCGCGGCTCGTGCCGTCGAAGGCCGACCCGGCGAGTCGGCGGGCGACCGACTCGTTGGTGGCGGCGCTCGCGGACGCGCCGTCGTTGCGCCACATCGTGGTGCGTTCGGGGATCGAGGTCTACGGGCGCCGTCGAGGCGGACCGATCTGTCCCGACGAGAGCGCGCCGCCGGACCCGACCTCCCAGTTCGGTCGGCGCCTCCTGGCCACCGAAGAGCAGATCGACGCCTTCGCCCGGTCGCGTCGACGTCGCGTCCCGGTGACGGCGCTGCGTTTCGCGCCGGTTGCCGGGTACCACGCACCCAGCCCGCTGTCTCGTCTGCTCAAGTTGCAGGCGGTGCCCGTTGCGTCGCTGGCCGAGCCGACCTTCTCGCTCGTGCACGCCGTCGATGCCGCCGATGTGATCGTGGCGGCGCTCGACGTGACGGTCGACGGCCCCGTGAACGTGGTGGCCCCGGGAGTGGTGAGTGCCTTCCAGGCGGCGCGTATCGGCGGTCGGGTCCCGGTGCCCGTCCTGGGACCGGGCTGGACCGTCGCCGGACGGCTCACCGAGTTCGCCGGGGCACCGTTGCCCGACCATGTCCGGGAGATGATCGTGCGGGGACGCGCCGCCGACGGCGGCCGCTGCGGTCAGGTGATCGGCGTCGCGCCGACGCGGTCGACCCGTGACATCGTCACCGAGATCCACGAGCAGACCGGGGTGGAGTTCCTCGAGGTCGTCGACGGGTACGCGGCATGAGCGCT
>CAZQSU010000112.1:3849-8633 GCA_964595905.1 uncultured Iamiaceae bacterium | reverse complement strand
GTCGACGTTGTGGCGGGTCATCACGATCGAGATCTTGAACGGGCCGAAGTCGGCGGCGGCGAGGTGTTCCATCGCCCGGGTGGCCATCGCGAAGCTGCCCTGGCCCCTGACGGCGTCGTTGACGTTCGCGGTGGCGCCGTCGATCGAGATCTGGATGTCGAGGTAGTCCATCGCGGCCAGCCGCCGGGCCATCGCGGCGTCGATCCGTGACCCGTTGGTCGAGAACTTCACCCCGACCTTGTTGTTGATCGCGTAGTCGACCAGTTCGAAGAAATCGCGGCGGATCGTGGGCTCTCCTCCGCCGATGTTCACGTAGAACACGCCCATCGCGGCCCACTCGTCGATGAGCGCCTTGGCCTCGTCGGTGGTCAGTTCACGGGGGTCACGACGTCCCGACGACGACAGACAGTGCACGCATGCCAGGTTGCAGGCGTACGTCAACTCCCACGTCAGACAGATCGGGGCGTCGAGCCCGGCCTCCAGTTCATCGACCAGCATCGACGGGTTCTCCTTCGGTCACGGCGGTTTCGCCCACGCCCGCGCCGGCGTCGGCCTCGATCACCCCGGCCTCGGCGAGATTCTCGAGCGCCGCCAGAAACGACGGGTGTCGCGACTCGGCGATGCCACAGGTGGCGAGTGCGGCCGCTGCATCGGGCGAGTCGCCGAGGGCCTCGACGACCCGCACCATGTCCGGCGAGCGCAGGAACACCAGGCGGCGGTTGTCGTAGTTGTAGGCGAGCGCGCCGAATGGCTCGGGGCGCAGCGCGACGTTGCGGCTCAGGCGGTACGGCCGGTCGAGCGTGACGGGCATGGGGTCGGTGGGCGTTCGGGAAGCGGGGTCAGTAGACGCCGCACATGCCGTCGATCGAGATCTCCTCGACGAGCACCTCGACCTCGGCTTCTTCGGTGGGTTCCTCGGCGGCCTCGACCGCGTCTTCGGTGACGGGCTCGGTGATCGACATGTTCGGGACCCCTTTGAATCGACGATGCGGAGTTCCCCGGAGCTCGTCCGGCCAGGACACCGACCCCGAGGGCGTGGATGCGACCTTACCGGCCGCCGATCCCCATGATGCCATCCGGCCACCGCCGTCCCCGGCTGTGAGCCGGACCCCGCCCGCGTCGGCACCGTGACCGGCCGGGCCACCGTCGCGGTCGACCGCCCGCCCGACCGATCCGCCTGACAGGACTATCTCGACGCGCTAAGTTGCTGCGGCCCCTCGTCCGCCACCGTCGGTGACCCTCGTAGAGGTCGGCACGACGTCGTGCCGGAAACGACCATCCAGACCCCGAGGATTTGCGGCGAGGTGGCTGGAGCGCCTGTGAGCGACGACTCTCCGACCGTCCCCATTGCTCCGACGGGTCTGCAAGGACCAATTGGAGGAATGCGAAATGTTCAATGTTCATCAACGACTTCGCCGTGTCGGCGCCGTCGTCGGCTGTGCGGTGCTGATCGGGGCGAGCTTCGGCTTCGCCGCGACCTCGGCGGGTGCGGAGGAGCCGACGCCCATCTGTCCGGCGACCACCGCGAACGGCAGGTTCGTCCGCTTTCTGTATCTGAACATCCTGTACCGCTGCCCCGACGAGGCCGGTGCCCAGTACTGGGAAGGTCAGCTCGACGCCGGGTTGCCGCGCGCCACCGTTGCCGAGCAGCTCGACATGTCGATGGAGAACCTCGTCAAGAACAACGCGATCGACTACTACCACCGGGTGTTCGACCGTGACCCGACCCAGGCCGAGACCGACGCCGCGGTCGCCTCGATCGAGGCGACCCACGGTGACGCGGATCTGCTGTCGACCTTGTACTCGACCGACGAGTTCTACGACCACTTCGAGAGCGCCAGTGCCTGGCTCAACGCCGTGTACAACGCGATCCTCGAACGGGATGCAGACCCGACGGGCGGCGCCTACTTCGCCATGATGCTCGGTGACACGCCGACCGTCGCGCAGCGCAAGCAGGTCACGATGATCCTGGAGCACAGCGGCGAGAACGCGGCCGGTTGGACCGCTGCGGTCTACGGTGCCGCATTCCATCGTCCCCCCGACACGGGCGGCATGGACTTCTGGGTCGGCTGGTTGCTCGGTGACGGCCACTTCCAGACGTTCCGCATGTGGACCTCGATGCTCTCGTCCGACGAGGGCTACGCGCTCGCCCAGACGCAGCCGAACCCGCCACCCGACGGCGAGAGCTGAGTGACGCGGTCGGTGACCGGGGCATGCCGACCCCGGTCGCCGACCACACGAACCCACGCGGGGACGCCGGCGGTCGGCGTCCCCGCGTGGCGCGTCCGGCAACGATTTCCTCGGGCCGGCCACGGGGGTAGGGTGACCGCCACCGAGCCGGTTCACATGCCGCACACTCAACAAGGGGTATCTGCCAATGGAGACCAAAGCCGCCGTCCTGCGTGAGTTGCACGCACCATGGAGCGTCGAGACGATCACGCTCGACCCGCCCAAGGCCGGCGAGGTCCTCGTCGAGTTGACGGCCTCGGGCATGTGCCATTCCGACGAGCATCTGGTGACCGGCGACCTCGCCGGGGTGATGCCGGTGATCGGCGGACACGAAGGCGCCGGTGTGGTGCTCGAGGTCGGCGAGGGCGTCTCCAACGTGGCGCCCGGCGACCACGTGGTGTTCAGTTTCGTCCCTGCCTGTGGGCACTGTCCGTCGTGTGCGAGCGGGCACTCGAACCTGTGCGACAACGGTGCCGCGTTGCTGCTGGGGATCCAGCTCGACGGCACCACCCGGCACCACGGCGCCGACGGCGAGGACATCTACACGATGGTGTGTCTGGGCACGTTCGCCCACCACACCGTGGTCAATGCCTTCAGCTGCGTGAAGATCGACCCGCAGATTCCCCTCGAGTTGGCCTGCCTGGTGGGCTGCGGGGTCACGACCGGTTGGGGGTCGTCGGTGTACGCGGGTGACGTCCGCCCCGGCGACAACGTGGCGGTGATCGGGGTCGGTGGGATCGGTGCAGCGGCGCTGCAGGGAGCCAGGATCGCCGGGGCGCGCAACATCATCGCGATCGACCCGGTGGAGTCCAAGCGCGACCTGGCCAAGAAGTTCGGCGCCACCCACACGGCCGCGAACCTCGCCGAGGCGACCGGCGTGATCGCCGAAGCCACCTGGGGCCGCAACTGCGACGTGATCGTCTGCGCGATGGGGGTCGGTGACGGTGAGCAGATCGGCTCGATCATGGCCCTGACCGCCAAGCGAGGCCGCGTGGTGGTCACCAACATCCACCCGATGAGCGAGGACCACATCCAGATCGGGTTGACCGACCTGACGCTGATGGAGAAGAAGCTGATCGGCACGATCTTCGGTTCGGCGAACCCGAAGGCCGACATCCCCAAGCTGCTCGAGTTGTTCAGCCTCGGCCAGTTGGACCTCGCGGGCATGGTGACCAAGGAGTACTCGCTCGACGAGATCAACCAGGGCTACGCCGACATGCGCGAGGGCAAGAACATCCGGGGCGTGCTCCGCTACAAGTGAGCCGGGCGACCCGTGGCGATGCGCCGCCGCCGAACCGGTGCCCGCGGGGTCTCGCGACCGTCGGTCGACGTGGTCCCTGATCGGGCCGGTTGCGGGGTGTCGTTCGCCGGGTGACGGCGGCGTGTGCGCCCGGGTTCCCCGGAGCACCGGTCCTCAGAGCACCGGTCCTCAGAGCACCGTCCGGCCCGACCTCACCGGAGTCCCGACCTCATTCGAACGGCGAGGTTACCGCGCGGTAACCTCGCCGTTCGGCGCGTCCGGACGCCGTTTCCCCGCAGCCAGGATCCCGCGTGCCCACTCGACTTCCCGCCGCCGAACGCCGTCGCCAGTTGCTCGACGTCGCCCTGGTCTCCTTCGCGCGTGACGGGTTCCGGGGCACGTCGATGAACCGGATCGCGGAGGCGGCCGGGGTCACCAAGCCGGTGCTGTACCAGCACTTCGCGTCGAAGCGGGCGCTGTTCGTCGAGGTGCTCGTCGACGTGGGCGAACGGCTCGCCGCCGAGATCCTCGAGGCCACCGGCCGGGCGACGACCCCTCGGGGCCAGGTGGCCGGCGGGTTCGAGGCGTACTTCACCTTCGTCGCCCGCAACCGCGACGCCTTCTTCGTGTTGTTCGGCGCGGGCACCGCGCTCGATGCGGAGTTCGCCGCGATCGTCCGCCGCTTCGAGGCCGACATGGCCGAGACGATCGCCGATCTGATCGTCATCGAGGGCCTGAGCCCCGATCACCGTCGGCTGCTCGCGCAGGGGATCATCGGGATCGCCGAGGTCACGTCCCGCCACTGGTTGCGGTCGACCGACGAAAGCCTCGATCCGTCACCCGAGGCGCTCGCCGCCCAGGTGGCGACCCTGGCGTGGTCGGGCCTCCGCGGCATCGAACCCCACTGATCACCGCCACCCGACCGAACTCCGGGGCCGATGGTGCGCATCCACCCCCGAAGCGCGCGGCATCCAGCAAGCGCGGGCGGGGGCGACGAGTCGGTTACTCGATGCGGATGCCGGAGATGGCCCGGGCGATCACGAGCTGCTGGATCTGCTCGGTGCCCTCGAAGATGTCCATGATCTTCGAGTCGCGGTGCCAGCGCTCCACCGGGTACTCCTTGACGTAGCCGTAGCCGCCGAGGATCTGGATGGCCCGCTCGGTCACCCACACCGCGGTGCGGGCGGCCTTGAGCTTGGACTGTGAACCTTCGGCGTGCACGTAGCCACCGCCGTTACGGGCGAGCCACGCGGCCCGCCACACCAGCAGGCGGGAGGCGTCGATCTCGGTCTTCCTGTCGGCGAGCAGGAACGAG
>CAZQSU010000112.1:0-3839 GCA_964595905.1 uncultured Iamiaceae bacterium | reverse complement strand
GCCTGGTTCTCGATGATCTTCTTGCCGAACGCTTCGCGTTCCAAGGCGTAGTCGAGGGCGTACTCCCACGCGGCGCGGGCGATGCCGACGGCCATGGCGGCCACGGCGGGTCGGGTCGCTTCGAACGTGGCCATCGCGGGCTGCTTGCCACTGGACCCGGCGCCGGCGTTCTTCTGGGCCTCGCGGGCCCGGGCGAGCTTCTCGTCGAGCTTCTCCTTGCCACCCAGCAGACAGGCACCGGGCACGCGGACGTCGTCGAGCACGACCTCGGCGGTGTGCGAGGCACGGATCCCCATCTTGGAGTACTTCTGGCCCTGGCTGAGCCCCGGCGTGCCCGGCGGCACGATGAAACTGGCCTGGCCGCGACTCTTGAGTTCGGGGTCGACCGAGGCGACCACCACGTGCACGTCGGCGATGCCGCCGTTGGTGATCCACGCCTTGGTGCCGTTCAGCACCCATTCGTCCTTCGCTTCGTCGTACACCGCACGGGTGCGGAGTGACGACACGTCCGACCCGGCGTCGGGTTCTGACACACAGAACGCGCCGAGGGCGATCTTCTCGGGCGTGCCGTAGCACTGGGGCACCCACTCGAAGATCTGCTCGGGGGTGCCGTTGCCGGCGATCCCGGCGGCGGCGAGGCCCGAGCCGAAGATCGCCAGGGCGATACCGCCGTCACCCCAGAACAGCTCCTCCATGGCGACGGGCAGGGTGAGCCCCGACTCGTCGCCCATCATGGCGTTGGCCATGAAGTCCATCGAGTACAGGCCGATCTTGGCGGCCTCTTCGACGATCGGGTACGGGAACTCCTCCTTCTCGTCCCATTCGTGTCCGGCGGGTCGCACGACGTTCTCGGCGAACTCGTGCACCCATTCCTGGATCTGGAGCTGTTCGTCGTTCAGCTGCAAAGAAAACTCGGCCATGGCGACGGCTACCTCGTGTGGTTGAGCGTGATGGAGGCGTGACCTCCCCATGTTACCCATGGGTAACCTGCTGAGACGAAGCGCCGAAGCCGACCGGTGCCTCCACGCGCCGGTGGGGCGCCACGTCGGGCGCCCCACCGGGGTACTGCCATCGGGCCCGATGCTCGGGCCACAGGGATGTGTCAGCCGGCGTCGCAGGTCGACGCGTCGGGCTTCGCGGCCAGCTCGTAGGCGGGCATCATCTCGCACTGGGTGATGCGGGTCAGCCCGGCACCGGGCTCGATGCCGATGATCGTGTGGTCGACATCTTTGCCCCACTTGGCCAGCTCGTCGAGCGAGTCGATGTTCATGTAGGTCGGCACCGCGATGTTCAGCGTGGCGCTGCCTCCGAACCACTGGGAGACCTTTTCGAGCTTGTCGCCGAACTCGCTCCAGTAGTCCTCGTGGGTGACCGGCAGCCAGGTGTCGAAGAAGAAGTCGAGGTCGCCCGAGGCCATGCCTTCGAACAGCGGCCCGGCGTCGAGCTCGGTGACCTTCACGTCGAACCCGGCGTCTTCGAGCAGCACCTTCCACAGGTTGGTGACCGCGATGTCCTCGTCCCAGGCGATGAGGCCGATGTTCACCGACTCGCCGTCACCCTTCAGACCTTCGACCCAGCCGTCGGCGAGCTTGCGGTTCTCGGGCTCCTTCAGCCATTCCTCGGCGCCCTTCTCGGGGTCGTCCTTGTACTCGTTCGCGGTGTAGACCTCGAGCCCGGCCAGTTCGGCGTCGGAAAGCTTGAAGTTCTTCAGGGCGTCGACCAGGTCGGCATTCGCGCTGTCGGCGGCCCACTTCTTGTTGGCCGTCGTCCAGATCTGCTCACCCTTGCCCATCGAACCGTTCGGGTCCTTCAGGTCCTTGATCGAATACGCGGCGTAGGCCCAGTGGGGGTGCCACAGGGTGACCACGATCGGCTCACAGTTCTTGAGCGCCGTCTCGAGTTCGGTCAGCATCGCCGGAGTCGACGAGGTCTTGAGCTCCCACTTGCCGGTGTCGGATTCGGATCCGGACGGGTCGATGGCGTCGCAGTCCGCGCCGACCGGTTGGTCGGCGGCGGCTGCCGTGGTCGTCGCACTTCCCTTCGCTGTGGTGTCAGACGAGGTGTCGTCGCTGCTCCCACACGCCGACAGCACCAGGGCGCCGACGGTGATGATCGCTGCGAAGGCGAGTAGCGGTCGTCTGGTCTTCGTGGTTCCTCGATTCACGAGGTATCAGCTCCTTTGATGGTTGCTTGCTTTGCTTGTTGAGAAGAGGTGGCCACCGACGATCGGGCGGTCAGACGGCTGCTCCCTGGCGCGTCGAGTCGTCGGCGTCGGCATCGGTGACGGCATCGGCCTGCGTGGTCGTCTCCTTCGAGAACAGTTGCGACAGGCGCTTGGTCACCGAGGGGCGTCCCGACTGACCGTCGTTGCCGAAGGCCGAGGTGAAGCGGTCGAGGATGACCGCGATGATCACCACGCACAGGCCGGCTTCGAAGCCGTCGCCGATGCGCACCCGGGTCACCGCCGAGTAGACGTCGGTTCCCAGACCGGGTGCGCCGATCATCCCGGCGATGACGACCATCGACAGGGCGAGCATGATCACCTGGTTGACGCCGGCCATGATCGTGGGGCGGGCGAGCGGCAGTTGGATCTTGAACAGGATGCGACTCGGCGACGCGCCGAAGGCCTGGCCGGCTTCGACGACTTCGGAGTCGACCTGGCGGATCCCCAGTTCGGTGAGCCGCACCGCCGGGGGCATCGAGAAGATCACGGTGGCGACCATGCCGGGCACCACGCCGATCCGAAAGAACGTGACCGCCGGGATCAGATAGACGAACGCGGGCATCGTCTGCATGAAGTCGAGTTGGGGTCGGACGATCGCGCTGAACGTCTTCGACCGTGCGCCCATGATGCCGGTGGGCACGCCGATCGCGACGGCCACCAACGCCGAGATCAGCACCAGCGCGAGCGTCATCATCGCGTGGTCCCAGTAGCCGAGGTTGTCGATCAGCATCAGCCCGACGAACGTGAACACCGCCATGGTCCACCCGCGGATCCGCCACGCGACGAGGGCGAGGATGATCGCGAAGATCAGCGGGGTGGGCCAGCTCAGGAATGTCGTGAGCTGGTCGTTCAGGGAGGTGGCCCGGTCTTTGATCCAGTCGAACAGCCACCCGAAGTAGTCCTCGAGCCAGGGAACGAGGGTGTCTTCGACCCAGTCGCCGATCGGAATGTGTTCGAGCGCGAAGATCAGGGCGTTCATGCCGCACCACCTTCGACCTGGGCGGGCGACGGTCCGCTGGATTCGCCGGTGAGTTCGGCGTGCACCGGCGCCACTTCTCCGGTGACCTCGTCGGAGAGCCCTTCGAGCAGCGCCGCCCGTGGCACGACCCCGACCAGTTCGCCGCGATCGTCGACCACGGCGAGCGGCAGCGGGTTGGACGCCGAGGGGATCAGCAGTTCGGCGAGCAGGGCGTCGGGGGCGACTTGGGCGACCGCATCGGTGTTGAGCAGGTCTTCGAGCTGGTGGGTGCCCCGCGTGATGCCTCGGGCGACGCGGGTGTCGTTGACGGTGCCGAGCAGGCGGCCGTCACGTGACAGCACGAACAGACCCGACACCTGGAGCTCTTCCATCTTGTGGAGCGCCGCGGTGGGGCCTTCCCAGGCGCCGATGGTGGCGACCGGTCGGCGCATGATGCCGTCCGCGGTGAGCACCCGTGAGCGGTCGACGCCCTGGACGAACGACGCGACGTACTCATCCGCGGGGTTGGTGAGGATGTCTTCGGTGGTGCCGATCTGCACGATCGCGCCGTCGCGCATCACCGCGATCCGGTCACCCAGGCGCATCGCCTCGTTCAGGTCGTGGGTGATGAACACGATGGTGCGTTTGAGCTCGGAC
>CAZQSU010000111.1:0-8818 GCA_964595905.1 uncultured Iamiaceae bacterium | reverse complement strand
GCGGCGACGTGCCCGGACTGGCCGGTGCCCAACAGGTTCCCCGCACCCCGGATCTCCAGATCACGCATCGCGATGCGGAACCCCGACCCGAGCTCGGTGGCCTCGCCGATCGTCTTGAGGCGCTCGTACGCGGCTTCGGTGAGTACCCGGTCGGGCGGGGTGAACAGGTACGCGTAGGCGCGCATGCCCGCCCGGCCGACCCGGCCACGGAGCTGATGGAGCTGGCCGAGCCCGAGCCGGTCGGCGCCGTCGACGACGAGGGTGTTGACGGTGGGCATGTCGATGCCCGATTCGATGATGGTGGTGCACACCAGCACGTCGTACTGCTCGTCCCAGAAGTCGAGCACGACCTGTTCGAGGGAGCCCTCGTCCATCTGGCCGTGCGCGACGGCGATCCGGGCCTCGGGCACGAGTTCGTGCAGGCGTGCCGCCACCAGGTCGATGTCACGCACCCGGTTGTGCACGAAGAACACCTGGCCCTCGCGCAGCAGCTCGCGGCGGATCGCCTCGGCGACGGCCCGTTCGTCGTACGAGCCGACGTAGGTGAGGATCGGTCGACGGTCCGCAGGCGGCGTGTTGAGCAGCGACAGGTCCCGGATGCCGGTGAGGCTCATCTCGAGGGTGCGGGGAATCGGCGTGGCGCTGAGCGTGAGCGTGTCGACCCCGACCTGCATCTTCTTGATCGCCTCTTTGTGGCTGACCCCGAAGCGTTGTTCCTCGTCGATCACCAGCAGGCCCAGATTCTTGAATCGCACCCCGTCGGCGAGCAGCCGGTGGGTGCCGATCACACAGTCGACCTCACCCGAGGCGAGGCCGGCGACGACCTTTTTGGCCTGGGAGGCGGTGAGGAACCGACTGAGCACCTCGACCCGAACCGGGTACCCGGCGAAGCGGTCGGCGAAGGTCGCGTAGTGCTGTTGGGCCAACAACGTGGTGGGCACCAGCACCGCCACCTGCTTGCCGTCCTGCAGGGCCTTGAACGCGGCACGCAGCGCCACCTCGGTCTTGCCGAAGCCGACGTCGCCGCACACCAGGCGGTCCATCGGTGTGGGCGCTTCCATGTCGGCTTTGACGTCGTCGATGGCGCGGGCCTGGTCGGGCGTCTCGACGTATTCGAACGCGTCCTCCATCTCGGCCTGCCAGGGCGTGTCGGGGGCGAATGCGTGGCCGGGGCTGGCGAGACGCTGCTGGTACAACACGACGAGCTCGGAGGCGATGCGGTCGACCTCGGCCTTCACCGACGCTTTGGTGCGGGCGAACTCGTTGCCGCCCAGCTTGTTCAGCTTGGGGTTGTCACCGCCCGAATAGGCGCGCACCACGTCGATCTGGTCGACGGGCACGTACAGCCGGTCGTCGCCGCGGTAGTCGAGCTGCAGGTAGTCGCGGCTGATCCCCGACAGGTTGCGCGTGACCATGCCCGCGAAGCGCCCGACGCCGTGCTGGGCGTGCACCACGTAGTCACCGGGCGTGAGGTCTTCGAAGAACCCGGCCGAGTCGCGCCGCCGGGCGGGGCGACGGTGGGCACGACGCCGACCCGTGAGGTCGGATTCGGCCAGCACCCCCAGGCGGACCTCGGTGAAGATCGCGCCCCGCTCGATCGGGCCGACGAGCACCTCGGCGGGGAGGGAGTGTTCGGCACAGAGGCGCTCCAGTCGCGGCACCGACGCGGGCGCGTCGGCGACGACGACGATGCGATAGCCGTCGGCGTGCAGGTCACGGATCTGTTGGAACAGGGCCGTGCCGTCACCGGCGATGGAGTTCCAGCCGACCGTGGCCACCCGGGCGACGTCGGGGCCGCCCGCGGTGGTCTCCAGATCGATGGTCGCGGCGTCGGTGCCGGTGAGGGTGCGTGCCGCGTCGAGGTGCAGGCGAGGCCACTCGACGTCGCCGCCGTCGGCCTCGGCGCCCCACGTGCGGGCGAGCGTGCGGCCAAGATCGGTCTCTTCCTCGATCAGCTCGCTGACGTGGTCGCCCAGCCGTCGTGGCTCGCACCGGATGATCTGGGCATCGGCGCCGAGCCGGTCGACGAACGCCTCGTCGACCTCCACCAACCAGGGAAGCCACGACTCCATCCCGTCGAACACGAGCCCTTGTGCGAGGCGTTCCCACTGGTCGCGACCCCAGGGTTCGGCACCGACCAGGCGCTCGGCCCGGGCGCGGATCTCAGGCGTGACCACCAGCTCACGGCAGGCGAAGAAGCGTGCTTCATCGATCTTGTCGTCGGAGCGCTGGTCGGCGACCGAGAACGTCATCAGCCGGTCGACCTCGTCACCCCACAGGTCGATACGCACCGGCGCGTCGTCGGTCGGGCAGAACACGTCGACGATCGATCCGCGCACCGAGAACTCCCCGGTGTGTTCCACCTGGGATTCGCGCCGGTAGCCCGAACCGGCGAGCCACGCGGTCAACTCGTCGCGGTCGCAGCGCTGACCGGGACGGACCGTGATCGGGTCGTCGTAGGGCGAGGCGGGGGCGAGGCGTTGGGTGAGGGCTCGAACGGGGGCGACGACCACCTGTGGTACCCGCCCGGGGTCGCCTTCGTGCGCACCGCGCAGGCGCCACAGTACCTTCGCCCGGCCCGCCATCGTCTCCGGGGTCGGCGACACCCGCTCGAACGGCAGGGTCTCCCAGGCGCCGAAGACCTCCACGGCGTCGGGGCCGAGATACGACGACAGGTCACGGGCGAGCGAAGCGGCTTCGGAGCTGCGTGCCACCACCACTCCGACGGGACGGTGGGAGGTGCGTTCTGCCAGATTGGCGACGACCAGGCCGCGTGCGGCCTCTGATGCGGCGAGGGTCACGTTCGAACGGCCGAGCACCCCCACGAGCGCGGGCTCTTCG
Source organism: uncultured Iamiaceae bacterium (assembly GCA_964595905.1). Taxonomy (GTDB): domain Bacteria; phylum Actinomycetota; class Acidimicrobiia; order Acidimicrobiales; family Iamiaceae; genus JAFDWI01. The sequence goes on along the minus strand of CAZQSU010000111.1, from coordinate 5,977 downwards.
CGTAGCAGTCGCGGCAGGGCGCGCAGATCCGACGATCCGGCCATCACTGGTGATCTGCGCGGCACTGGCTCATAGGTCCCTGGTCACGGTCGTGTGCCGCCCGCACGGTTGCGGCGGCGATGGACTTCGACCGGTCGGACCCGCCGGTCGGACTCCTCCGCCTGCGACGAGCGCGCGAACCGTGTCACGGCCCGAGTCGACACTACCGCCGGCCGACGGTCGTGCCTCCCATCGAACCGTACGACAATCGACGGTCATGTGGCTCACTTGACAACGTGCCGGACAGCCCATTTCAAATGCGGAGCGCAAAGCCGCCGAAGACGGCAGAACACGTCACATTCGGGAAACGCCCACGCCAGATGTGGGAACGCCCGGCGTACCACCGTCGAATGGTGCAGCAACCGACCTGCCAGAATCGACGGTCGTGTGGCTCAGTTGGCAACAGGCCGTGTGGCTGGCGGCGTTCTGCGCGCTCGTCGCGGCCGGGATCGCTCGCTGGGTGACCCCCGAGCCGTCGAGTCGGACCCGACGCGCCGTCGTGGGTGCAGGCGCGGTGGCCCGGGAGGTGGCCGTCGTGGCGTCGCTGTACGCCCTGTGGCAGTACGTGTTCGACCTGACCGTGACCCGCACCGCCGGGGCCATGGAGCACGCCCGGTCGATCTACCACCTCGAGCAGACACTCGGGCTACCCAGTGAGTTGACGGTGCAGCGCTGGTCGATGCGCTCGGATCTGGTCATCGAGTTCCTGAACCGCTACTACGCGCTGGTGCACGTGACCGCGATGGGCCTGTTGATCGTGTGGCTGTTCTTCCGGCACCGTGAGCGCTACCCCCGCATCCGCAACGTGCTCGCGCTCTCCACCGGGGCGTGTCTGGCCGTCCAGTCGATCCCGGTGGCGCCACCGAGGTTCCTGGGTGGTCTCGGGTTCGTCGACACGGCACTGCTCTATGGTCAGTCGGTCTACGGCGCCGGCGGATCAGGGCTGTCGAACCAGCTCGCTGCGATGCCCTCGGTGCACATCGCATGGTCGACCCTGATCGCCGGCGCGGTCATCTGGGTCGCCCGGTCGAGGTGGCGCTGGCTGATACTCGCCCACCCGATCGTCACACTGTGGGCAGTGGTCGCCACCGGCAACCACTGGTGGGCCGACGCGATCGTCGCCTGGGTACTCTTGGCCGCCTCGGTGGTCGTCGTCGAAGCGATCACACGGGCCCGGGGCCGGCTCCCAAGGCGGTCGGCGAGCACCGGCGCGGGCGAGGTGGACACCGGAAGCGGTGCGGGCGCGGAAGCGCCCGATCACCCCGAAGGTGACCGGGCCGCTGATCCGGTGATCTTTCCCGTCGGCTGACGCGAACTTGCTGCGGTCAGCCGGCCAGGTTCTGGTTCACGAAGTCCCAGTTGACCAGATTGGTCAGCACCGTCTCGATGAACTTCGGGCGGGCGTTGCGGTAATCGATGTAGTAGGCGTGCTCCCACACGTCGATCGTCAACAGCGCCTTCGCGTCGTGCTTGAGCGGCAGGTCCGCGTTCGCGGTCTTCTCGACCGACAGCTTCGAACCGTCGGTGACCAGCCAGGCCCAACCCGAACCGAACTGAGTGGCCGCGGCGTTCGAGAACTCCTCGGAGAACTTCTCGAACGACCCGAACGACGAACCGATCAGGTCCGCGACCTCGCCCGAGGCTTCGCCGCCACCGTTCGGGGTGAGGCAGTTCCAGAAGAACGAGTGGTTCCAGTGCTGGGCCGCCTGGTTGAACAGGCCCGAGTTGATCTCGGCGCCCTTGATGATGTCTTCGAGGCTCTTGTTCTCGTCGTCGGTTCCCTCGATCAGGGAGTTCAGCTTGTTCACGTAGGCCTGGTGATGCTTGCCGTGGTGGAACTCCAGCGTCTCCGCGCTCATGTAGGGCTCGAGGGCGTTCTTGTCGAATGGGAGGGGGGGCAGTTCGAATGCCATGAGGGTTCCTTTCACTCCATCGGGAAAATCGTGCCGGGGTGCTGACACGCTGATGATCGCTCGCGTCGGTCCCTCCCCCGACCGTAGACGGTGAAACCGACGATGGCACATCCTCGTGCTCATTCGCCGTCATCCACCCGACGGCCGCGTCCCTGGGTCGGTCACCTTGCATGGCGACGATTCGTTTGGTACACCGTTTTCAGTAGGGACACCTAACAGCGCCCCGACGTCCTCCCCCGCCGAACATCGAACGGCCCACCGTGCTGCCCACTTTCATCATCGGATTACGAGAAGGTCTCGAAGCGGCGCTGATCGTGGGCATCGTCGCGGCGTTCCTCGGCCAGCAGGGTCGCCGCGACGCGCTGCGACAGGTCTGGATCGGCACGATCGCCGCCGTGGTGCTCTGTATCGGCATCGGCGTCACCCTGGAGTTGGTCTCCCGCGAGTTGCCCCAGCGTCAGCAGGAGGGGCTCGAGACCGTGGTCGGCTTCATCGCCGTCGCCATGGTCACCTACATGGTGCTGTGGATGCGCAGCCACGCCCGCGGCATGAAGCACGAACTCGAAGGGCACGCCGCATCGGCCCTCGCCATCGGGTCAGCCCGCGCCCTGGTGGCCATGGCCTTCCTCGCGGTCATGCGCGAAGGCTTCGAGACCGCGGTGTTCCTGCTCGCAACCTTTCAGCATTCGACCAACCCGCTCGCCGGCGGCATCGGGGCGCTCCTCGGGATCCTCTGCGCGGTCGCGGTGGGCTGGGGCATCTTCAAGGGCGGGCTCAAGATCAACCTGAGCCGCTTCTTCTTCGTGACCGGCCTGGTGCTCGTCGTCATCGCCGCCGGGCTGGTCATGTCGAGCCTCGGAACGGCCGCCGAGGCCGGCTGGGTCACCTTCGGGCAGTCCCAGCCCGTCGACCTGACCTGGCTGGTGCGGCCCGGCACGCCGATCTCGTCGCTGATGACCGGCGTGCTGGGAATTCCGGCCAAACCGACGACGATCGAACTCGTCGGCTACTTCGTGTACCTCGTGCCGATGCTGGGTCTGTTGATCGTCTCGAACCGTTCGACCGCTGATCGGGCCACGTCCGCCTCGAAGCGCGACACGACCGACGACGCCGGCACCGAGTCGACCCCCGAAACGGTCGCGTCCGCGGCGACCACCGGGAACGCCGCGATCCCCTGAGATCTCGCCGGCCGCCCCGCCCAGGCGATCGGCGGCCACTTCCACCCCAACCACTCGTCCACACCAGGAGCACCCGTGCCAGCGAACCCGTCCGAGCAGTCCCCGACCTCGCCGACCCGACCGCGCCGCTCGACCCGGTCCCGCCGCAGCGTCGCCGCGATCGGACTCGCGATCGGTCTGGTCGGCATGACCGCCGCCGGATGCGCGAAGAAGGACCAGACCTCGGCCGCGAGCGGCGACGCCGTGAAGGTGGTCCTCACCGACCAGGGCTGTGAACCGTCACCGTCGAAGGTCGAGGCGGGCACCCGGTCCTTCGAGGTGTCGAACGACGGCGCCAACGGCGTGTCCGAAGCCGAACTGCGCGCCGAGGACGGCCAGCACATCCTGGGCGAGCGGGAGAACATCACCCCCGGGCTCTCTGACGACTTCACGCTGAACCTCGCCGAGGGGACCTACAAGATCTACTGCCCCGGCGCCAAGCAGGACACCTGGACCTTCACGGTCGAAGGCGGCGAGAAGGTCGGCGACTGGCACGACAACCCCGCGCTGGTGAAGGCCGTCGACAGCTACGCCGCCTACGTCCAGGCCCAGACCGGGGATCTGGTCGCCAAGACCCAGGCGTTCGCCGACGCCGTCGACTCGGGCGACGTCGACGCGGCGAAGAAGGCCTACGTGGCCGCGCGGCTGCCGTATGAGCGGATCGAGCCGGTCGCCGAGAGCTTCGGCGACCTCGACCCCCGCATCGACGGTCGCCTCGGCGACAACGGCAACGCGCCGGACGACTTCATCGGGTTCCACCGGATCGAGAAGGCCCTGTGGGCCGACGACTCCCTGGAAGGGATGCAGCCGATCGCCGCGGGCCTGGTGAGCGACGTGCGCGAGCTCGAGAAGCTCGTGGCGAAGAAGGCCAAGAGCTACGACCCCAACGAGGTCACCAACGGCGCCGTCGAGTTGATGAACGAGGTGCTCACCTCGAAGATCAGCGGCGAAGAGGAGCGCTACTCACACATCGACCTGGTCGACTTCCAGGCCAACTTCGACGGGTCGATGAAGACGATCGATCTGCTCCGCCCCGTGCTCGAGAAGTCCGCCCCCGACCTGTTGGACAAGATCGACGCGGCCGCGAAGAAGGTCCAGGCCGAACTCGACGAACTGAAAGCCGACCCGGGCTACGACGACACCGGCTTCATCGAATGGAGCTGCGCCCCCGAGAGCGAGACCGGTGACCTGCCCGAGGGCTGCGTGGTCACCAAGACCGCCAAGGTGACCACCGAGCAGCGACGGGCGCTGACCGACGCCGGCAAACCCCTCGCGACCCTGCTCGGTCAGGTGCCCGTGAAGGTCGTGCGGTGACCGACACGCCGCTCAGCCGGCGGTCGTTCATCGGCCGCGCCGGTGCGGTGGGCGCCGGCGCGGCCCTGGCCGGGACCGGCCTGGCGGCCTGTGGCGACGGCACCGACCCCACCACGCCGCTGACCGCGTCGCAGCGGATCGCAAAGCAGACGGTCCCGTTCCGGGGCGCGCACCAGGCCGGGATCACCACCCCCGCCCAGGATCGGCTCGTGTTCGCGAGCTTCGACGTGATCACCGACGATCGTGATCAGCTCGCCGATCTGCTCGATCGCTGGACCGACGACGCCGAGGCGATGACCAAGGGCAACCTGGTGCCCGGCGGGCTGTCGTCACCCGACGCGGTCTCGCCCGACACCGGCGAGGCCTACGGGTCGCCCCCGGCGCACCTGACGGTCACGATCGGCTACGGACCCGACCTGTTCGACGACCGATTCGGACTCACCCGCCGCAAACCCGACGCGCTGGCCCAGCTCCCCCGTTTTCCCAACGATGCGCTCCAGGAGGGCGTGAGCGGCGGGGATCTGTGCCTGCAGGCGTGTGCGAACGATCCGCTCGTCGCCTACCACGCGATCCACAACCTCACTCTCGCGGGGGTGGGGGTGGTCACGATGCGCATGATGCAGACCGGTTTCGGGCGCACCTCGTCGACCTCGACGTCACAGGCCACGGCCCGCAACCTCATGGGGTTCAAGGACGGCACCCGCAACCTCAAGTCCGAACAACGCCGACTGGTCGACGAGTGGGTGTGGGCGAAGGGCACCGGCGACACCACGTGGATGAACGGCGGGAGCTACCTGGTCGCCCGCAAGATCCGGATGCTGGTCGAGAACTGGGACCGCGAGACCCTGCGCGGCCAGGAAGAGGTCTTCGGCCGGGCCAAGGACACCGGGGCGCCACTCGGTGGCACCTCCGAGTTCGCCACGCCCGACCTGGCGGCGACCGACGACGGCGCACCGGTGATCCCCGACGACGCCCACATCCGGCTCGCCAGCCCCGACACCAACGGCGGGGTCCACCTGCTGCGCCGCGGCTACAACTACAGCGACGGCGTCGACACCGTCCAGGGCAACCTCGCGTCGGGGCTCTTCTTCATCGCGTTCACCAGCGACCCCGCGCACTTCGCCACAGTGCAGGGCCACCTCGCGAAGGCCGACGCGCTCAACGAGTACATCCGCCACATCTCCTCCGCGGTGTTCGCCTGCCCCCGCGGCCTGGCCAAGGGTCAGTCCTGGCGCGACCAGCTCTTCGCCTGAGCGGTCGGATGCGCCCATCGGCGCATCCTCTAACAGGACTTGTCCTGCTCGGGGACGACGCCGACGACCGTCGTGCTCGTCGTCGACGACGTCGAGGCGCCATCGTCGCTCGACTCGCCCTGTTCAGGGGCCGTCGTGGTCGGCGGCAGTTCCGATTTCGCCAGGTCACGGCGTGTCGTCGACACGGTGGTGAAGTTCGACCCGGTCACGACCTCGATCACATCCGACGTCGAACCCTCGA
>CAZQSU010000110.1:0-8846 GCA_964595905.1 uncultured Iamiaceae bacterium | reverse complement strand
GTCACCCAGGCGCATCGCCTCGTTCAGGTCGTGGGTGATGAACACGATGGTGCGGCGCAGCTCGGACTGCAGCTCGATCATCTGGTCCTGCATCTCGCGTTTGATGAGCGGGTCGAGGGCGCTGAACGCCTCGTCCATCAACAGGATGTTGGCCTCGGTGGCGAGTGCCCGGGCGAGCCCGACCCGTTGGCGCATCCCGCCGGAGAGCTCGTCGGGCAATGAGTCGCCCCAGCCTTCGAGTCCCACCTGGGTGAGTGCCCGATCGGCCCGCTCCATCCGCTCGGCCTTCGACAGGTCGTGCATCGTGAGGCCGAATGCGGCGTTGTCACGCACGGTGCGGTGCGGGAGCAGCGCGAAGTGCTGGAACACCATCGACATGTGCTCGGCGCGCAGCTTGCGCAGTTCCTTGGGGCTGAGCGAGCCGACGTCGATGCCGTTGACCTCGACGGTGCCGCCGGTGGCGTCGTGCAGGCGGTTCAGGGTGCGCACGAGCGTGGACTTGCCCGACCCGGAAAGCCCCATGATGACGAAGAACTCGCCGTCTTCGATGGTGAACGTGGCGTCGTCGACGGCCACGGTGTAGCCACGTTCCCGCAGGGTTTCGCGTGCCGAGAAGGGCGCGCCGGTCGCCTTTTGCTCCTCGATCCACGCCATCGCTTTGCGTGGATCAGGGCCGAAGATCTTGTAGATCCCGTTGGCGACGATGGGCATGGGCGAGGTGGTCGTTGCGTGGGCTGGATCAGTGATCCGAACCTGCAGCGGCTTCCTTCACGGTCGAAGACAGAACTCGGGACGCGTCGAAATGAATTCCGTGCTCCCCGTGCTTTCACCTTAACCACATCGGCCCCCGACTTGTGAACTCTTCGGGTCGAGGGTGCGTGTACGAGGTCAGCTACGGGTCAGTTTCGGACCATGCGGGGTGTCGGTGATCTGCCATCCCGCTGCGGCGATCGCATCACGCAACTCGTCCGCGCGGGTGAAGTCGCGGGCAGCTCGCGCGGCCTGGCGTTGCGCAGCCAGCTCCTCGATGTCCGCGGGGGCGGCTTCGTCGTCGGCGTCGGTACGCAGTGCGAGACCGAAGGCGGCGGTGATCTGTTCGGCGGCCCCGGCGAGCGCCGCGGCGACGGCGTCGTCGCCGGCATCGAGCGCGGCGTTCGCGCGTCGGACGGTGTCGAAGAGCACGGCGGTCGCTGCGGGGGTGTCGAGGTCGTCGTCCATCGCGGCGACGAAACGGGCCATCACGTCGGGGTCGGGTAGCGCCGGGGCGAGGTCCGCGTCGCGCACCCGTCGGGCGAACGCGTCGAGCCGGTCGAGTGCGGCTTCGGCGTCGGTGATCGACTCCGCGTTCACGTCGATGGGTGAGCGGTAGTGCGAGCGCAGCACCAACAGCCTGAAGGCGCGGGCGTCGTGGGTGTCGATCAGCTCGACGAGGTTGGTGAAGTTGCCGAGCGATTTGGACATCTTGGCGCCGTCGACTTCGACGAAGCCGTTGTGGACCCACAAGTGGGCGAAGTCGCTGCCGTCGGCCACGGCCTGGGCGCGTTCGTTCTCGTGGTGGGGGAAGGCCAGGTCGAGGCCGCCGCCGTGGATGTCGAACCCCTCCCCCAGCAGGTCGAGCGACATGACCACGCATTCGGTGTGCCAGCCGGGCCGGCCGTCGCCCCAGGGCGAGGGCCAGGCGGGTTCGCCGGGCTTCGCGAACTTCCAGAGCGCGAAGTCGATCGGTGATTCCTTGTCGTCGGGGCCCTCGACCCGGGCGCCGGCGCGCAGCGAGTCGATCGACTGGCGGGCGAGCAGCCCGTAGTCCTCGACCGTCGCTGCCCTGAAGTACACGCCGTCGCCGGCGACGTACGCACGGTCCGCGTCGACGAGGCGCTCGACGAGTGCGACCATCTTCTCGACGTACGCGGTGGCGTGGGGGTCGTGGGTGGGTCGCAGTACGCCGAGCGCGTCCATGGCGTCCCACCAGATCGCTTCGTTGTCGCGGGCGACCTGCTCCGGGGTCACGCCGAGTTCGGCGGCGCGGGCGATGATCTTGTCGTCGATGTCGGTGATGTTCGACACATGGGTGACGTCGTTGCCCGCGTAGGTGAGGTAGCGGCGCAGCACGTCGAACACGAGCGCGAACCGGCCGTGGCCGAGGTGCGGAGGCCCGTAAACCGTGGGTCCGCACACGTACATCGACACCTGCCCGGGGTTGCGGGCGGTGAAGGGCACGACCTTGCCGGATGCGGTGTCGAAGAGCGCCAGCATGACCGCTCACGGTAGTGGCCGACCTGGTGTGTGGTGGCGCCCGGGGGTGGGTGCGCCAAACTGGTTCGGTGCCACGTTGCGTCGGGAGGCGAACCGCAGAACGATGAAGATCACTTCGACCGGCCACGCCGGTCTGTTGCTCGACACCGCCGGGGGCACGATCCTGTGCGATCCGTGGCTGTACCCGGCCTACTACGCGTCGTGGTTCGTGTTTCCCGACAACTCGGGCCTCGACTGGTCGGCGTTGGGCGACTGCGACTACCTGTACGTGTCGCATCTGCACCATGACCATTTCGACGCCGAGAACCTGGCCCGGCACGTGTCGAAGTCGGCGACGGTGCTGCTGCCCGATTTTCCGGTCGATGATCTCGAGGATGCGCTGCGCGAGCTGGGGTTCACGAACTTCCTGCCCATTCCCGACAACACCCCGGTCGAGCTCGATGGCATGCGCATCCAGATCTCGGCGTTGACCTCGCCGAATGACGGTCCGCTGGGTGATTCGGCGTTGGCGGTCGATGACGGCTCGGCGATCGTGTTGAACCAGAACGACGCCCGCCCCCTGGGCTACGACGCCCTGCACGCGTTCGCCGGCGATGCGGGCTACGACGCGCATCTGCTGCAGTTCTCGGGCGCGATCTGGTATCCGATGGTCTATGACCTGCCGGCGAAGACCAAGACCAAGGCGGGGCTCGAGAAGCGTTCGAACGGGCTGGCCCGGGCGATGCGTTACGCGGTCGATCTGGGGGCGTCGTATGTGTTCCCGAGTGCGGGGCCGCCGTGTTTTCTCGACGACGAGTTGTTCGCACACAACGACGTCGGCGACGACCCGGCGAACGTGTTTCCGGACGCGCCGGTGTTCATCGACTACCTCGCCGACCACGGCCACGACAACGCCCGGCTGTTGATCCCGGGTTCGACCGCGGAGGTGTCCCGTGTGCCCGCGGGCAGCGGCGGGCCGCGCACGACGTGTGCGGTGACGCATCCGTTGCCCGACGGTGAGGTCGACGCGATCTTCACCGACAAGGCCACGTATCTGAAGGCCTACGCGGCACGGCAGGCACCGCGGATCGCGGCGGAGAAGGCGGCGTGGGCCGCGCCCGATGTCGACGTGTTCGCCGAGCTGCGGGCCTGGTTCGAACCGCTGTTGGCGTTGTCGGTGCACTTCGCCGAGGGCATCGGCTACCCGGTGGAGCTGCGAATCACCGGCGACCCGTCGGCTGCGGCGGGCGATGTGCGGGGCGACGACGAGTCGGTGGTGATCGACTTTCCGGCCAAGGTCGTGCGCCGGCCGGCCGAGGGTGAGAAGTGCCGCTACCGCTTCGGCGTGCCGCGGGCGCTCGCCGAGCGGCTGATCGCCGATCACGAGATCGACTGGGTGAACACGCTGTTCCTGTCGATGCGGTTCGACGCGCACCGGGCCGGGCCCTACAACGAGTACCTGTACACGTTCTTCAAGTGCCTGATCGACGAGCGGCTCGAGTACGCCGAGGGCTGGTTCGCCGAGCGTGGCGACGACGATTCGGAGACGGTGCTGGGCGACTGGGCGATGCAGGCACGCTGTCCACACCTCAAGGCCGAGTTGGCGCATTTCGGGGTGGTGGAGGGCACGACGCTCACGTGTCGGATGCACGGCTGGCAGTGGGATCTGACCAGCGGCAAGTGCCTCACGTCCCGGGGCCACGAGTTGCGCTGCCACTGGGTGGGCGAGGGTGACCCGCCGAGCCGCGGGTCATCTGACACGGCGGTGCGGATCGCACGTGGCACGGGTGGCACGGTCGCCGGGGCCGGCGACGAGAAGCCGGACTCGGGCGCGTGAGTGACCTGGCGCCGCTCACCACCCTCGGGGTCGGTGGGCCGGCTCACCGGTTCTTCGCGATCCGCCGACGTGAAGAGATCGTCTCGGCCTTCGCGGTGGCCGACCTACGGGGTGAACCGTTGTGGGTGCTGGGTGGCGGTTCGAACGTGGTGATCGCCGATGCGGGCCTGCCGGGCACGGTGGTGCAGATCACCGGAGGGTCGATGGGCCGGCGCATGGTCGGTGACGCCACGGTGGAGTGGACGGTCGACGCGGGCGTGGCGTGGGACGCCTTCGTGGCGGCGACCGTCGAGGCGGGTGCGACCGGTGTGGAGTTGTTGAGCGGGATCCCCGGCACGGTCGGCGCGGCGCCGGTGCAGAACGTGGCCGCGTACGGCCAGCAGGTGTGTGACGTGATCACCGCGGTGGGGGTGTTCGACCGGTCGTCTGGCCAGACGGGTGAGGTGCCGCCCGAGCAGTGCGGGTTCGGGTTTCGCACGAGCCGGTTCAAAGATGGCGACTGGGCGGGTCGGGCGGGTATCACCCATGTGCGGTTGCGGTTGCCGTTGGCGGCTGCCGCGCCGCCGGCCGCGTCGACCTATGGCGACCTGGTGCGGTGGTTCGACGTGAACGGTGGCGACCCGACCGACGTGGCGGCGCGTCGCGAAGCGACGTTGGCGGTGCGGCGCAGCAAGTCGATGGTGATCGACCCGGCCGATCCGATGAGTCGCAGCGCGGGGTCGTTCTTCGTGAACCCGGAGGTGCCCGCGGGTACGGCCGATGCGTTGATCGACCGGTTCGCCTCCGCGGGCATCGATGTGCAGTATCTGGAGGGCCGCCGGGCCGCCGACCCGGGTGCGAACGTGCGACGCATCCCCGCTGCGTTGCTGTTGCGAGCGGCGGGTTTCCGGGCGGGTGATTCGTGGGGCACGGTGCAGTTGTCGGACCGTCATGTGCTTGCGATCGTGGCGTGCGAGGGCGCAACGGCGGACGACATCTGGCAGCTCTCGTGGCTGATCCGTCGTCGTGTCGCCGATGAGACCGGTGTCGAGCTGCAACCCGAGCCTCAGTTTCTCGGCGAGTTCGCCGAGGTGGACCCGGCCGCGTTCGAGGCAGGCCGCCCCTTCTCCCCCGGCGCCGAAACCGAACCGGCCTGGCTGCGGGCCTGACCGATCCGACCGGGCACATCGGCTCGGCCCGACGGTCGACTGCCGCGGCCCCGACACCTCGGCACGCGCCACTCTTGAAGCCGAGCCGGCTACCGCGAACTGGACGGCACATCGACACTCACCTCCGCCCAACCGACCGACAACCGGATCCAGGGGGAGACCAGGCGTGCCCGCGGGCACGACCCGCTCCATATGGGCATCGGCCTCGCCGTGCGGATCGCGGCGCGTTGGTAGGGAATGAGCTCACCGTCGCCGGGCGCGACATGCAGGACGCGTCGTTCGGGACGCCAGCGCACCGGCTCGGCCGACCGGCCCCGGAACCGGAAGCGGGACACGATCGCATTGCCGAGGTGCCGACTCGGACCTCGTCGATGATGCCCGTGTCGATCGGATTCGGTATCGCGTTCCGAATCGAAATGCGATGCATCGGTCGCTCGGGCGGATAGTGTCGCTCAACGAGTAGATCTGACGATCCGAGAAGGGGACTCCCTATGGCATTCACCCTGCGTGACGACCTGCGCGTCGAAGAACTCGACGACACGATCCTGGTGCTGGTGCCCGGAGCAAGCGACGCGTACTCGTTGACCGGCGACCAGGCCGAAGCGTTCGCGCTCGCACGAACCGGTGCACTCACGGTTCCCGACCATCTGGTCGCCGCGCTGGCCGGCCTGGTCGAGCTGGGCATCGTGGTGTCCGACACGTGGTCGCGACGACGGGTGCTGCAACTGGGCGGCGCAGCCGCAGCCGCAGCGGTTGCGGTAGTCGCATTGCCGAGTGTGGCCGCCGCATCGTCGCCACCGGAGACGACGACCGGGTCGGCCACGACGACCGCGACCCCCCATCCAGAGAACCTGACGATCTCCTACCTGGTCGTCGCTGGTGGAGGCGGTGGCAGTCGGTTCGGCGGCGGCGGGGCCGGCGGCGTCACCGCCAGTAGCGCAACCATTGCAACCGGTTCGGGCACGGCGACCATTCCGGTGACCGTCGGCGCCGGCGGCACCGGCGGCGTGTCCGCGTCGAATGGCAACGATTCGCAACTCGGCACCATCGCCACCGCGATCGGCGGCGGAGCGGGAGGCCCCGGTGTTACCGCGGCGCGGCCCGGCGGCTCCGGGGGTGGCGGCAGCGCAGCTGACAGCAGTCCCGAAAATCAGGGAGGCTCGGGTACACCGGGCCAGGGGCACAACGGAGGCGACGGGAACTACGCGCGGCTTGATTCAATCAATTCCTACGGCGGTGGTGGTGGCGGCGGCGCCGGCGCGAGCGGCGGAGACGCAACGATCGGCACCACCGTGAATGGCGGGAACGGCGGCGCCGGCGTGCACTCCGCGCTCGCCGAGGCGGCCGGTGTCGGTTCGCCAACGGGTTACGTCGGCGGTGGCGGGGGCGGCATCGCGGCGACAGGCTTGGACAAGAAAGGGACCGGCGGCATCGGCGGACAGGGAGGTGGCGGCAACGGAGGTACGGTCACCCGCTCGCCGACGGCGGCACCGACACCAGGCGTCGCGAACACCGGTGGTGGCGGCGGCGGCGAAGGCTCAGGAACCGATGGCGGTTCAGGGGTGGTGATCGTCGCGTACACGACCACCGACGCTGCCGGGCTGACCATCTCCGGCGGCGACAATGTCGTCACCTCCGGCGGCAAGACCTACCGGGCCTTCACCACCACCGGAACATCGAACCTCACGATCGCCTGACCGACCGGCAGCCCGGCTCTGCCCGACCCGCCCGGCGGGAGACCCGGCGTGCCCGCGGGCCAGGGTCCCCCCTCGTTCGGTCTGCTCGAAGCGTTGTCACAGGCCCGGTTCATGCTGGGGACATGGAACCTGCACACGCCTCCAGGCCGCTATCGGGTCTTTCACTTCGCTATCTCCTCACCATCATTCTCAGCGAGCGAGGACCGTGCACGGTCGAGCAGCTCGTGGCAATCGCGGAAGCGGAGGGCTTCGTGGTGGCCGGCCGACCGTCGAAGACGATCTCGGACGCGCTCCGGTGGGAGATCGCCCACGGCCGCGCCGTCCGACTCTCCCGCGCGACCTACGCGCCGGGATCGATGCCCCATTCGACTCGCCACCGGATTGCGAAGCGGGTAACGAGCCTGCGCGCCCGCGGGCGCGACTGGTAGGTGTCGGGGCTTGGTTTGTCCACGTTGTAGCGACAATCGGTTGCTGGAGACCCGATTGTCGCTACAACGTGGACACATGAACCACACGAGGTCACGACCATTCCGGAGCGATCCCGAAGTTGCTGCCGCCCGCTCCGAAGGATGATCGAATCGGTTGCCCACGTCGTCGTACTGGCGCACGCGGACGGGCACGGTTCCTCCCTTTGAGGAGACATCGGCGCTGCAGGTCTGCCGGAAGCGTCTTCCGGATCATCCCACCCCGGCCCACCGCAACTACTTCGCTCGATCAGGCGCCCGGTGCCACGTACTGCTCGAAGCGTTGGGCGATGAAGGTGTCGACCTCGTTGGCAGGCACCTGACGGGTCGAGTTGTTGCGTCGTTCGAACAGGACCCGCTCGGCACCCTTGAACGACGTCCAGATCGGACGTGACGAGGCCGGGATGTCGAGGCGGCACACGTCGTTGCCGTCCACCTCGTCGACCCGGATCTGGACCCGGTGTGCTCCGGCGTGACCGAGGGTGTTCTGCAGCATCGTGTCGAGCCAGTTCACGAACCCGTCCGCGTTCTTCGGCTTCACGTGCTTGTAGTCGCGGCCTAGTCCGACGGGTTCGATGGGGTTGTCGCGCACGCCGATGAGGAGGACTCCCCCTTCGCCGTTCAAGAAACCGGCGACCGTCTTGGCGATGATCTGTTCGGCGAGCGCCTCGTGCTGGCCTTCCTTGCGGTGATCACGGCTCCAACATGCCCGTTGTTTGAACTCGACGTGCCGGTTCTCTTCGCGGAGCAACTCAGCGGTGGGCACGGTCCACAGCTCGTTCAGGCCAAAGATCTCTTCGGCGATTCGGGCGTAGAACTCGGCGTCGGCACGAATCTGCTCGATGACATCCGCCGGTCCCGTGCCCGCGGGCACGAGCCTGCCTGCGGTACCGGTGGGCTCGGCCGGCGGGTCGTACACCGACGTGCCGTCGTCGAAGTGGCTGGCGAAGAAGTGTTCGAAGATGCGTCGTGTTTTCTCGTCGAACAGGTCGGCGTCGTAGACCTCGGGCAGCTCGGCATCGAGGATGTCCTTGATCGTGGATTCGACTGCGCCACGCGTGCCTCGATGCTTGCGCCAGTCGAGTACGAGCTTGTCGGCAATCGCGTCGAGCATTGACCGGGCGGCATTCTTCACCGTGATCCGCTGGGCCGCGGTCAGCTCCGGCTCGGGTTTGGTGAGCAGGTCGTAGATGGCGAGCTGTTCTTCGGTGAGGCGTTCGCGCACCGCACGGGCTTCGTCGTCGCTGAGTTCATCGTTGACTCCTTTGAGCCGCCGGAAGAACTCGCCGATGTTGAGTGTGCCGGCGTTGTAGTCGTCGATGAGTCTGCGGAACTTCTCTGCCAGCTCGACCCGAGTCGGGTTCTTCCGCACGGCTGCTTCCAGCCGCTTGGCAAGCAGATCCTGGAGAGTCTTTGAACCGCCCTGGGTCTGATGGAGACTCGGGTTATTGGTTTCCAACCCCGGCGG
>CAZQSU010000109.1:4734-8921 GCA_964595905.1 uncultured Iamiaceae bacterium | reverse complement strand
CGCAGGTCGAGGTCGGTCTCGGCGAGGGCGAACCCGTCGGTCGTGGCCACCAGCGCCTCGAGGCGGGCCTGGGCATCGGGCGTGGCGCCTTCGGCGAGCAGGTAGCACCACGACTGCTCCGCGCCGCGGCCCACCCGGCCCCGCAACTGGTGGAGCTGCGCGATGCCGAAGCGGTCCGCGTCGAGGATCACCATCACCGTCGCGTTCGGCACGTCGACCCCGACCTCGATGACCGTCGTCGCCACGATCACATCCAACTCGCCGGCGCGGAACGCGTCCATCACCGCTTCCTTGTCGGGACCCTTGAGCCGCCCGTGCAACAACCCGACCCGCAGACCTTCGAGCTCGCCGCCCGACGCGATCAGCCGGTCGCGGGTGTCGGTCGCCGAGGCGACCTCGAGTTTCTCGGACTCGTCGATCAGCGGACACACCACGTAGGCCTGGCGCCCCGCGGCCACCTGGTCGCGCACCCGACCCCACGCATCGGCTTCTTCCAGCGTGTCGGGACGCACCCAGTGCGTGGTGATCGGGGTGCGACCCGGCGGCAGCTCGTCGAGCACCGACACGTCGAGGTCGCCGTACACGGTCATCGCCGCGGTCCGCGGGATCGGCGTGGCGGTCATCACCAACACGTCGGGGGTCGCGCCGCCCGCGCCGGCGCCGTCGCGCAACGCGGCACGTTGCTCGACCCCGAAGCGGTGCTGCTCGTCGATCACCACCACCCCGAGCGAGGCGAAGGTGACGCCTTCCTGGATGAGGGCGT
This sequence comes from uncultured Iamiaceae bacterium, assembly GCA_964595905.1. GTDB lineage: Bacteria > Actinomycetota > Acidimicrobiia > Acidimicrobiales > Iamiaceae > JAFDWI01. The sequence goes on along the minus strand of CAZQSU010000109.1, from coordinate 8,158 downwards.
GGGTGCCGACCACCACATCGATCGTGCCGTCGGCCAGGCCGGTGAGCACCTCGCGGCGGGCCGCCGCACCGATGCGGTTGGTGAGCACCGCGACGCGCACCGGCCGCTCACCGAACAGGTTGCCCCCGTCACCGATGCTGAGATCGGTGAGCAGCGCGGAGACGCCCGCGTGGTGTTGCTCGGCGAGCACCTCGGTCGGGGCCATGAGCGCGCCCTGATGACCACCCTGGACCGCCGCGAGCAGCGCATGCACCGCGACGAGCGTCTTGCCCGCGCCCACGTCACCCTGCAACAACCGGTGCATCGGCGCCTCCGAGCCGAGATCGGCGTCGATCTCGGCGATGACCCGGGTCTGGGCACCGGTCAGCGGGAACGGCAACGACCCGGCGAACCGGGCCAGCAACGAGCCGTCGCCGCGCCCGGTGTCGTGGGCGATGCCCCGGGCCTCGGCGGCAAGCGCGCGTTTGTGCCCGACCAGGGCGAGCTGCACCCGTAACAGTTCGTCGAACACCAACCGTGACCGGGCCCGTTGCACGTCGGCCATCGATTCGGGCGCGTGGATGTCGTGGTAGGCGGTGGTGCGGTCGATGAGGCGGTGGGCGCGCAACAGCTCGGCCGGGACCGGCTCCGCGAACGTCTTCGCCCGGTCGAGCACCTCGGTCATCCAGCGGGCGAGGTCCCAGGTGGTGATCCGCTCCTTCTCCGACTGGGGGTACATGGCGATGATCTTCCCGGTGCGGTCGCCGATCAGGTCCACCACCGGGTTCGTCATCTGCAGCCGACCGCGGTAGTCCTCGACCTTGCCGAACAGCACGCACTCGGTGCCCGCGGGCAGCTGACGCTCCCGCCAACCCTGGTTGAAGAACGTGACCCGCAGATACCCCGAACCGTCGGTGACGTCCGCGGTGACCAGCGTGCGCGGCGGTCGCCCCCGCGTGCGCCGGGCCGAGATCTTGCGCACCGTGGCCAGCACCATCGCCGGTTCGCCGATCTGCAGATCCGCGATGCGCTGCTCGTTGGTGCGGTCCACATACCGGCGCGGGTAGTGGGTGAGCAGGTCGAGCACCGTGTGCACGTCGAACGCCTCGGCCAGCGCCGCCGCGTGCTTGGGGCCGATCCCGTGCAACTCGGTGACCGGGATGTCGGCGAGCTGGGTGAGGCGTCGCCCGCTCATGACTCCAGGGCGGCCGCCAGGCGTTCGAGGGTGTCGCTGATGGTCTCGGTGTTGCGGGCACCGCGGTCCTCGACGCCCGAGAGCTGCTTGGAGAACTCGAGCGCGGATTCGGGACGCAGGTCGTCGTTCCACTCGGTCACCCGAGCACCGCCGTCGATCGGTTCGATGCGGTAGCCCCACGTGGCGTAGTGGACGTCGAACATCGCACACTCGAAGGTGAAGGCGCGTCCCCGCTCGGCCTCGGTGATCGTGCACTGGCTCGTCCAGGTGTGCTCGCCGTTGCGGTTGTGCCCGTCGAAGGTCGCTCCCACCACCGGGGCGGTCGCGTCCCCGGTCCACTCACAATGGTGGCATTCGGGCGACCACTCCCCCATGCGGGTCACGTCCGAGATCGCGTCGTAGACGGCCTCGGGTGCGGCGGCGATGTCTCTGGTGATCTCGATGCGTTCGGCCATGGTGAGCCAGTCCAGCACACCGGCGACGACCGGCGGGACTACTCCGGACGGTGGCAGACCGCTTCGACGTTGTTGCCGTCGGGATCCCGCACGAACGCGCCGTAGTACCCCGGGTGGTACTCGGGCCACTCGCGCGGCTCGTGCAGCACGGTCGCCCCGTGTTCGACCGCTGCCTCGAAGAACGCATCGACGGCCGCGCGGGAGTCGGCACCGAAGGCGAGGTGGTCTTCGCGCCAGCCCGTGTGATCGTCGCTCAGGCCACTGATCCAGAAGTCCGGCGCCGGCGGGATGCCGTAGCCGATCACTCCCTGGTGGGGTTCCATCAGCCGGGAGGCCCCGAGCGGCGCGAGCACCGCGTCGTAGAACGCGGCACTGGCAGCGACATCTGCGCATTGGATTCCGACATGGTCGAGCATCGTGCGCACCCTACTGGAAGGCCGGAAGGCCCGCGGGGACGTCGAGGTGCTCAGTGGCCGTTGCGCGAACGCCGCAACCATTGCTCCCAGGTGACGGTGCCGTCGCGGTGTTCGGGGGCCAGGTGCCAGCCTTCGGCGTAGTCGGCGATCCGACCGATCCGCGGCACGCGCACGAGCACGCTGTGGCGCCCGGTGATCCGGTGCCGACGCCGCGCCAGCGTCTCGATGCCGAGGAGCTCAGGCCCACCGAAGTCCGGAACCCGGCCGGACGGGCCGGCCTCGACGATGTCCGCGAGGCGTGTCGCGACATCCGACACGTCGACCGGCTGGAAGGCCAGTTCGGGGACCTTGAACAGCACCGGAGCACTCAGGATCTGTTCGATCAGATCGTGAAAGTGCGTGACCCGCTGGATCGACCAACGGGTGCCGCCGCTCGCGACGACTCGCTCGGCCTCCCACTTCGCCTCGTAGTAGGGCGAGCGGTTCCCCTCGACACCGACCTTCGACACGTACACCAGATGGGCGCCGACGCGTTCGGTCGCCTGCACGATCGTCCGGGCGCCGGCCACCTCCGTCTTGGTAGTGCGGCCTCCGCGGCTCGTCGCCGCGTGCACGACGGCGTCGACGCCCGCGACCGCGTCGTCGATGCCCTTGCCGGTCACCACGTTTCCCTCGACGACGTCCACACCGTCGACCACGTCGGTCGCCCGATGGACCAGCGCCCGCACCGTGTGACCGCGTCGGAGCAGCTCCCAACTCGCGCGCCGTCCCAGATTCCCTGCTCCCCCCGTGACGAGCACGGTAGCCATTCCGGAGGACACTACCGTGTCGGCACGTCCGGATCTCAGCCCGGGCCGTGCCGCTGGGCTCCGTCAGGCGACGAGCTCGATCCAATCGCCGTGGGGATGCGACCAACCCAACACGAGCGGGGCCACTTCTGCGCCGTCGCGCCAGCGGCGCAACCCCAGCACCGTGTCCGGGCGAGCGCCGTCGCCCGCGTCGTGGTCCGCGTCACCGTCCCAACCGGGAGGATCGACCCCGGGTACGCAACCGGGGGGCTCCGCGCTGATCCACGACACCGCGCGGACGTGTGACGCCGCCTCGGCGAGCCGGTCGGCCACGCTTCGGCGACGGCGACGGTCGACATAGGTGAGCGACCACAGGTTCATGACCACCACGTGACCGGCAGACGTGTGCCCGAGCGCCTCGGGAAGCTCGTCGATCATGTCGCCGGCGACCAGGGTGGGAGGATCGGCTGCGGCGAGGGCGACGGCGGCGCGGAACCGGTCGATCCGCCACGGCTGGTCGGGCCACAGGCACGCCTCGAGCCAGCGGACACGGTCGGCGTCGTCGATCGGCACCGGATCACGGTCGATGCC
>CAZQSU010000109.1:0-4634 GCA_964595905.1 uncultured Iamiaceae bacterium | reverse complement strand
ACCGACCGGTTCACCTCGTTCGTCTGGGTTGCGTGCGTGGCGACCACCGGCACGAGTTCGTCGCGGTGGTCGAGGACCGCACGACGGAACTCCGGCCACGGGTCGCCGGTCGCCAGCGCACCGGGAGGGGTCACCGATGCGTACCACCGTGCCAGCGTCGACTCGGGGTGGCGAAGCACCAGGTCGTGGACGGCGGCGAACAGCAGCACCGGACGCTGCTGCCCGGGCTGCGCGGCGAGGAGGAGTCCGGCGATCTCGGGGTCCTGCGCGCAGCCGAGCGCCAGCCGACCGTAGAGCGGGAGTTCGGGGAACGAGGTGGCGTACCGGCGGAACCGGTCCTGGATCACGGTGACGTCGCCGACGGCCCGCTCCGCCACTATTCGACGCCGACGAAATACGGGTAGAGCGGCTGGCCGCCCGGGTGGACCTCGACCGCGACCTCGGGTCGGTGCGCGTCGAGCCACTCGGTGATCCGTCGGGTGTCGGCGACCGTCGAGCCCTCACCCTCGACGAGGGTGACGATCTCGTGCTCGTCGTGCACCAGCTCGTCGAGCAGACGTGTCGTGGCGTCCACCAACGACGGCTCGACGGCGAGGATGCCGTCCCTGGCGATGCCGAGCCAGTCACCTTCCGAGATCGGGCCCACCTCGCAACTCGAGTCGCGCACGGCGCGCGTCACCTCACCCGCCACGACGGCCTCCGCGCCGTCCCGCAGCGCATCGGCGACGGCGTCGGCCTCGGCGAAGGGGTCGTACGCGACGAGAGCCGCCACGGCCTCGACGACGCCTCTGGTGCGCACGACGTGGACGTCCTTCGTGGTCTGCGCGGCGACCTGCTCGGCCACCGGGATGATGTTGGAGTTGTTCGGGAGGATGACCACGCTGTCGGCCGGACAGGCTTCCACCGCGGCGAGCAGGTCGGCGGTCGACGGGTTCATCGACTGGCCTCCCGCAACGATCTGTTGGACCCCGAGCGAGTGCAGGAGGCGCCGGATTCCGTCCCCGGCCGCCACGGCCACCACCGCCGTGGTCACCGGACCGCTCGGGACCGGCGCGGACGTCTCCTCGGCCTCCGTGACCCAGCGCTCCTCCTCGACCTGCTCCAACAGGTCGGTCACCCGGATCCTGCGCGGTCGTCCGGCATCGATACCTGCCTCGATCGCGGCGCCGATGTCGTCGGTGTGGATGTGGCAGTTCCACAGGCCGTCGCCGCCGACCACGACGATCGAATCACCGATGCCCTGCCAGACGTCCTTGAAGGCGTCGATCGTCGCGTCGGGCGCATCGAGCAGGTACATCACCTCGTAGCGCAGGTCCGCGATGCCGCCGTGGGCATGGTCGTGGGCTTCGGCGAGCGCCTCGGCGACGTCGTCGACCGGAGGGGCCTCGGGGAGATCGCGATCGGCGACGACGTGCAGCGCGGCGTCGACCAGCAACAGCAGACCCGTCCCACCGGCGTCGACCACACCGGCGTCGGCGAGCACGTCGAGCAGCTCGGGGGTCGACGCCAGCGCGTCGGCACCGGCCATGCGTGCGGCGTCGAGCACCTCGACCAGGGTGGCGTCGTTCCCGGCGGTCCCCGCTCCGATGGCGACGCCCCGGATCACGGTGAGGATCGTGCCCTCCACCGGTTTCATCACGGCGCCGTACGCGGCGTCGGTCGCGGCCCGCAGCGCCTCGGTCACCTCGATGGGCCCGATGCCGTCGGGGTGCTCCGCGGCGACGCCCGCGATGCCGCGGAGGATCTGGGAGAGGATCACCCCGCTGTTGCCGCGTGCGCCCATCAGCGAACCGTGGCTGATCGCGGTGCAGACCGCACCCATGTCGGCGCGGTCCGCGCCCGACCCGGCGAGCTCGTCACAGACCGATGCGACGGTCAGTGCCATGTTCGTCCCCGTGTCGCCGTCGGGGACCGGGTAGACGTTCAGTCGGTTGATGCGTTGCTGATGGGCCTTGAGAAGGTCACGGAAGGTCTCGACGATGGCGCACAACTCGGCGGCGGTCACGTGCTCGATGGTCATCGGACAGAGAGCGTAGAGCCCGTGGCCCCGATGGAGGGATACGATCGCACGCCGTGAGTGACGCATCCCAAGGCCCCACCCCGCCCTACGTCGCCGTCATCGTCGACCCGGACCCCGCCTGGCGGCAACGGTCGGTCCAGGCGATCGGCGCGTACACCGCCACCGCGGAAGCCACCGACCTGGAAGCTGCCCGCGCGACGTTGAACGCGTCGCCGGCGAACATCATGGTGTTCGGTCCGAACACCGCGGTCACCGTCGGCGAGCACATCGCTCCGCTGTTGCGTCAACGCCCCGACCTGGGCGTCCTGTTGGTGATGGACACCCTCGACATCGACGGCCTGCGCGACGCACTCCGTGCCGGCGTACGCGAGGTGCTCCCGGCAGAAACCGGGTCCGAAGAGCTCCAACAGGCCGTCGGCCGCCTCACCGACGTGGTGCAGCCGCTTCCGGCCCATCCCGTTCCCGCTTCGACACCGCCGCCGCGACGGGCCCCGGTCAGGCGCGGTCACGGGCGACTGGTGATGGTGTGCTCGGCCAAGGGGGGCACCGGTGTGTCGTCGGTGGCGGTCAACCTCGCCGCGGCGCTCGCCGAGACCGGACGGACCGTCTCGCTGTGCGACGCCGATCCCGTCTTCGGGGACATCCCGTTGCTGCTGGGGATGAAGGCGCGTGCCGAACTCGAACTCGGCGAGCTCCCGAAGAAGCTCCAACCCGAGGAGGTCGTCGAGGAACTCACCGTGCACGAGGACACGGGCGTGCAGGTGTTCACGATGTTCCGGGCGCGCATGCCACTGAACGAGCTACCTCGTGATCTCGTGCTCGCCGTTTTCGAGGGACTCCAGGCGGCCTCTGACGTCGCGGTCATCGACATGCCGGCGCCGTTGGTGAACGTCGCCGAGTACCTGATCGCGGCCGACGAGCTGTTCCTGGTGGCGGGCACCGACGTCGCCTCGCTGAAGAACCTCCGTCTCGCGGTGCAGCTGATGGACCGCGCCGGGCTACCCATCGACAAGGCGTGGATGGTCCTCAACCGCATCCGGAACTACGCGGACTTCGAACCGGCGGGGTACAAGCAGATCGTGGGACTGCCCGTGGTCTGTGCCCTGCCCGACTCCACCGCCCTGCTCGCGGCGGGTGAGAACGCGCAGGTGCTCGTGAAGCACTCGCCACGCGATCAGACCGCTCGCGCGTTCACGAAGTTCGCCCAGGATCTCGCCGGGCGCTTCGACCAGTTCGACGCGGGCGAGGTGCCCTGAGCCCGTCGCGCCGACGGCGGCCCGGCCCCCTCGACGTGGTCGTCTTTGCCGACCTGCCCGGTGGCCTCTACAATCTTCCCCCTGTCCCCGATCACCACTCCACGCGCGAGGTTCGAGCCCGATGGCATCAGTATGTGAGGTGTGCGGCAAGCACCCGTCATTCGGCATGAGCATCAGCCACTCGCACCGGCGTACCAAGCGCCGCTGGAACCCGAACATCCAACGGGTCCGGGCCGTGGTCGGTGGATCCACCAAGCGCATCAACGTGTGCACCCGGTGTATCAAGGCCGGCAAGATCCAAAAAGCCGTCCGGTAATGCGCCGAGGCTGTCACCCACGATGTGCGCTCCATCCCACATCGACGTCGGAGAGGGCATGACAGCCACCACCACCAACACCAAGCTGCGCGAATGGGTCGACCACTGGGCCGGGATCTTCCAGCCCGACGACATCCACTGGTGTGACGGCTCCGTCGAGGAGTTCGATCGACTTGCCGACGAACTCGTCGCCTCGGGCGTGTACACCCGTCTGAACGAGGCCAAGCGACCCAACAGCTACCTCGCGCTGTCCGACCCGGCCGACGTCGCCCGTGTCGAGGAACGCACGTTCATCTGCCCACCCGACGAGATCGACGCCGGCGCCACCAACAACTGGATGGCGCCTGACGCCATGCGCGCCGAGATCCTCCCCTACTACACCGGGGCGATGCGGGGACGCACGATGTACGTGGTGCCCTTCTCGATGGGACCGCTGGGTTCGCCGATCGCCCACATCGGGGTGCAGCTCACCGATTCGGCCTACGTGGTCACCAACATGCGGATCATGGCCCGCATGGGCCAGGCCGCGCTCGACGTGTTGGGTGACGGTGACTGGGTGAAGTGTCTGCACTCGGTCGGGTACCCGCTCACGCTCGACGACGGCACCACCCGTGACGACGTGCGCTGGCCGTGCGACCCCGACAACAAGTACATCTCGCACTTCCCCGAAGACAACGAGATCTGGTCGTACGGGTCGGGATACGGCGGCAACGCCCTGTTGGGCAAGAAGTGCTTCGCGCTGCGGATCGCCTCGACCATGGCCCGCGACGAGGGCTGGATGGCCGAGCACATGCTGATCGTCAAGCTGTCCCGTCCCGGTTCGGAGCCCAGATACGTGGCCGCGGCATTCCCCTCCGCGTGTGGCAAGACGAACATGGCGATGCTCATTCCCACGCTTCCCGGATGGAAGGCCGAGACCATCGGCGACGACATCGCCTGGATGAAGTTCGGCGACGACGGCCGGCTGCACGCCATCAACCCCGAGTACGGATTCTTCGGCGTCGCCCCGGGCACCAGCGAGCAGACCAACTACAACGCGATC
>CAZQSU010000108.1:0-8982 GCA_964595905.1 uncultured Iamiaceae bacterium | reverse complement strand
CGGCACAGCCACTTGTCGGGAAGCTTCGAGGGCGTGCCGGTGATGTCGCCGGAGACGACTCCCGTGAGCACCGCGCCGGTCAAGTCGAGCCCGTCCAGGTTCGCGCCGGTCAACGTCGCGCCGGTGAAGTCGACGTCACCCAGGTCGGCGCCCGCGAGGCGGAGGTTGCCGCTGAGGTCGGCGCCGGCCAGATCCGCTTCGTGCAGGTTCGCTCCGGTGAGATCTGCACGGGACAGGTCGCAACTCGAAAGGTCGGCCGCGGCCAGATCCACGCCGCGCAGGTCGATCGACGTGCCGAACCGTTCGGGGGTGCAGTCCTTGCCGGGAATCCGGATCGTCCCCGTCGACACGGTTCCCCCCTCCCCCGGCGTGTACGTCGTGCCGTTGCCCTGGGCCGGGTCGAAGCGGCCGTCGGTCTCACCGACCACATGGAACGCATGGGTCCTGGTCGGATCGAACAGGCCGATGGTGGTCGCGACCGCGTTCAGGCCGTCCAGGGCGAAGGTGCCGTCGGCGGCGGTGACGCCATGGCCTACCGCACGACCGTCGGCCGCGTCATACGCGATCACCCAGATGCCAGCGGTCGGACCGGAAGCGTCCGCGACCTTGCCGGTGACCGTCGACTCGGCGGGCAACACGACGTCGTTGCCGGAGCTCGCGCCTCCGTCGGCCAGCGTGACGACCTGCGCGTCGACGAGGTGCGCCGCCCCCGCTGCCGACGCGGTCACGAAGCGGGTCGCGTGCCCGACGGCGTCGACCACGATCCGGTACTCGCCGGGCAGGAGCGCGTCGATGTCGTACGCGCCACTCGCACCGGTCGACGCGGTGGCGACCACCGAACCGGCAGCGCTCGTGTCGCCGTTCTCGACCCGCACGGTGGCACCCTCGACCGGCCCCGCCGCGTCGGTGACCGTGCCCGAGATGCTGCCCGTGGTCAGCTCGGCGTCGACCGTCGCCGGCGCCGCCGAACTCACCGTCACGGGCGTGGCGTCGGCGAACGTCGTGGCGTCGTGCCACCAGAGGTCGGCACCGGGCTGGCCGAAGGCGACCTTGTAGGTGCCACCCGGCAGGTCGTCGGAGCCGAATGCGTACCTCCCGTCGGCACCGGTCACGGTCGAAGTGACCAGCGTCGCGGAGTCGGCCCGGTAGACCCCGACGGTGACGTGGGCCACCGCCCGCCCACCGTCGGTGCGCAATCGCCCCGACAAGGTCAACGGACCCGCGTGACAACCCGCAAGGATCGTCGCGGCGAAACCCAGCAACAAGGCAAAGCCGGCTCCGGTCGCCACCCGTCGGATCATCGTGGGTTCCTCCGCTCACGCGACGGCCGCCGACCACTTCGCCTGCGGCGCTCGTCGTCATCTGGTTCCTCGTCCCGGTGCCTCCGGGAGCGATGAGTGTAGCCGCTGGAGCATCGCGAGGTGATGTCTTCGGCCGATACCGACGCCCGGCCGCCCGGCGGGCCGACCCGCGGCATCGGCGTCCGCTCCGTGACCGGTCAGAAACCGTCCCAGCCCGGCAGCGCTGCGGCCTGGCGGATCCAGTCCGCGAACTGGGCCTCGTCGAACACGCCGTCCTCACCGATGTGGGCGTAGGCGGTGTCGGGGTCCTTGGAGGGTTCCGGCGGCACCGGGTCGAGCGACGTGCCGTTGAGGAACGTCACCTTCACGTAACGCGTGAAGCAGTGGAAGCTGAGGAACCACCCGTTGCCCTCGGTGCCGTAGAACGGCGAGTTCCACCGGACCGCCTTGCGCACGTCGGGCACCACCTCGCCGATCAGCTCGTCGAGACGCCGCCCCACGTCGTGCTTCCAGTCGGGCATCGCATCGATGTACGCCTGCACGGGTGCGTCACCGTCGGCCTTGGGGATCTGCGGGTTGCCGCCCGAGAGCAGCACCACGTCGCCATCGGACTTCTTCGCGGCCATCATCGACTCCTGGTCGGTCGGTGTCCCTGGCGACCAGTCTGGCACGAGCGTCGGCCGTGCCGCGCCGGGTGTGCCCGCGGGCAGCCGGGTCGGCGAGCCCATCAGTCGATCACCCCGTAGCGCAGCGACACGATCCCGCTCTCGAACCGGCGCTCGTCGACCAACTCCAGGTCGACCCGGCCGATGCCGGGCAGCGCCGGTTTGCCACCGCCGACCAGAAGGGGGCGCACCAGCCACTCGATCTCGTCGACCAGGCCCGCCTCGAGCATCTGCCCGGCCAGGTCGGCCCCGCCGACCAGCAGGTCGCCGTCGACCGACCCCTTCAGGTTGCGGACCACGTCGGGGTCGAGTCGCCGATCGATGCGTGTGCGTTCGGTGACCGGCTCGGCCAGGCTCGTCGAGAACACGACCTTGTCGGCGCGCTGCCACACCGCGGCGAAGTCGGCCATCAGCTCCGACGCCGCCGCGAACGACGGGTCGGTCTCCCACACCGCCATCGTCTCGTAGAGGCGCCGCCCGTAGAGGTGCACCGCCATCGGGCGCAACAGGTCGGTGGTGTAGGCGAACACCTCGTCGTCGGGCTCGGACCACGCGAACTCGCCGTTGCGGTCCTCGATGAACCCGTCGAGCGACACGTTCGTGATGTAGCGCAGGGTGCCCATGATGATCGGCTCCGGGGTCGCGGCTTCGCGGTGCGGGGCGCCGAGCGTAGCGGTCGCCGTCGCCGCGTTCAGGCCGCCCCGCGCGCCAGCGCCGCCGTGGCCGACGCGTCGACCGCCTCGGGCGCATCGCCGAACGCGATCGCCAGATGCCGACCGGTCGCACCCAGCAGCACCGGCGCCTGGTCGGGGTCGATCAGACCGGCCAGCTCCAAGGCCACCAGCCCGTGGGTCGCGCCCCACAGTTGCGCGGCGAGGGTGCGCGGGTCGCTCGGGTCGGTGAACCGGCCCGCGGCCACGCAACGTCCGGTCGCCTCGACGAGCACCTCGAAGGTGGCCAGGCTCTCGTCGACCAGACCGGAACCCGCGGTGTCCGTCGCCGGGTCGTCACCTGCTTCGGTGCGGCCGGCCCGACCGTCCGGCGTGCCCAGGCCCACGTCGACGGGCGTCGCGATCGGCAGTCGGTCGAGAAACATCGCCCGGTACAGATGCGGGTTCTCCCGCGCGTTGGTCGTGTAGGCGGCGCCGAGGGCGATCAGATCCGCGACCGGGTCGTCGGTGCGCTCGACCGCGGCGAGGTGCGTGGCCAGGCGACGGAACCCCTCGGCGCACACCTCGAGCCGCAACTGGTCCATGCCGCCGAAGTGCGTGTAGATCGCCATCGTCGACGTGCCGACCTGCTGCGCCAGATGCCGCAGGGTCAACCGCGACGGTCCTTCGGTGGCGAGGATCTGCGCGGCCGACTCGATGAGCGCGGCACGGACGGCGGGGTCGGCGACACGGGCCATGTTGACAGCATGCCATAACGACGCTATGAATATGACATAGCAGCGCTATAGAACCAGGAGCCGACCATGCCCACCACCGAATCCGCCCCCACGACCAACCGCTATCTGACCGGCATCTTCGCGCCGGTCACCACCGAGGAAACCATGCTCGACCTCCCCGTCGAGGGCACCCTGCCCGGCCACCTCGACGGTCGCTACCTGCGCAACGGCCCCAACCCGATCGGCGACGTCGACCCCGCCACCTACCACTGGTTCACCGGTGCGGGCATGGTGCACGGCATCCGCGTGCGTGACGGCAAGGCCGAGTGGTACCGCAACCGCTGGGTCCGCTCCGCGGACGTCGCCGCCGACCTCGGCGAACCGGCCCGCCCCGGGCCCACCAACGGCGACTTCGACTTCTCGGCCAACACCAACGTCATCGGCCACGCCGGGCGCACCTTCGCCATCGTCGAAGCCGGCTCGAACCCCTACGAGCTCACCGACGAACTCGACACGATCGGGCCCTGCGACTTCGACGGGACCCTCGGCGGCGGCTACTCCGCCCACCCGCACCTCGATCCGGCCACCGGCGAACTGCACACCGTGTCGTACTACTGGGCGTGGGGCAACCAGGTCCGCTACAGCGTGCTCGACCCGGGCGGCCGCATCACCAAGCTCGTCGACGTGCCCACCACCGGCGCGCCGATGCTCCACGACTGCGCGGTCACCGCCACATCCGTCGTCATCTACGACCTGCCCGTCACCTTCGACCTCGACCTGGCCATGACCGGCTCGAAGCTCCCCTACCGCTGGAACGACGACTACCCCGCCCGGATCGGTCTGTTGCCCCGCGACGGTGAGGGCGCCGACACCCAGTGGTTCGACGTCGACCCGTGCTATGTCTTCCACACCCTGAACGCGTACGACGACGGCGACACCGTGGTGCTCGACCTGGTGCGCCACGACCGGATGTTCGCCACCGACTACCACGGACCCAACGAAGGTCGCCCCGCCCTCGAGCGCTGGACGCTCGACCGTCGCTCCGGCAGCGTGCGCACCGCGCCACTCGCCGAAGGCGGGCACGAGTTCCCGCGCATCGACGAGCGCTTGTTCGGATCCGCGCACCGCTACGGCTACACCGTCGGGATCGGCAACGACGCCGACGGTGCGGTCGGCCTCGAGAACACCCTCTACCGCCACGACGCCGTGGCCGGCACCACGACGTCACGCGACTTCGGTGCGGGTTCGTCGGTCGGTGAGTTCGTGTTCGTCCCCAACGGCCCCGACGCCGCCGAGGACAACGGGTTGCTCATGGGGTTCAGCACCGACACCGCCACCGACACGTCGCGTCTCGAGGTCGTCGACGCCGCCACCCTCGAATCGGTCGCCGCCGTACAACTCCCGGTGCGCATTCCCGTCGGCTTCCACGGCAACTGGATCCCCACCGCCTGAGCGCACCGAGTGACGCCGCCGACGCCGCTGCGATCGCGACGCGCTCTGGGTGCGGGTTCCGGACACCTGGTGTCCGGAACCCGCACCCAAAAACCAGCGGGGTCAGCGGATGACGGGCGGGAGCACGGTGAAGCCGGGACGATCCGGCACCATCAGCATCGACCCGGCGGGCGCCGTCGCGACGAGTTCGTAGGAATAGCGGCCCGCGGGCGCGCTGCACCCATCGTCGGCTCCGGCCACCGGCGACCCCGGACACAACCGCACCGAGCCCGACGATCCGGTGGCGACGATCCCCTGGCGGCGGTCACCCCCGACGCCGTCGTCGAAGTACTGATGGATCGTGACGTCGACCGCGCCGGTCACCGACCAGGTCAACACCGGCCCCGTCGCCATCGACCAGACCGCCGGTTGGTCGACGGCGGGGGCGACGTCGAACCGCTCGACCACCGGCGCCGGAACCGCCGTCCGCGTCGGATCACCGTCCGGGGCGGACGTGGGCGGGACCGTGGGCGTCGTGGCACCGGTTCCCGGCGCGACGGTCCCTGATCCGGCCACCAACGTCGACGTCGCACCCGTCGGGTCGCCGGGCTCGGCCACCGGGCGACCTGCCGGCGCCTGCCGGGCGAGCGTGTTCGACGCGACCGACGAACCGGTCGGTGCCGTCCGACCCGACCCGAGTCGATCGGGCCGGGGGGCATCACGCTGGCCGACCACGAGCGCGAGCAACACCACGACGAGCACCACGCCGGCAGCGAGCGTGCCCCACTGTGCCACCGGCGGCCAGTGCCGAAGCCCGCGGCCGGACCCACCGGGTCCGATCACCAGATCCGAATCCGGTGGCGGCGGGGGCTGCACCGGCACGGTCGACGCATCACCGTCGACGGTCGCGCCCGTCGGCGCCGTCGGCCCGGTCGGCGTCGTCCCGTCACCCGACGGCGACCCGACACCCGATGACCCACCGACAGCCGCCGACCCGCCCATCGGTACCCCCTGAGCTGCCAGGCCCCGGGCGACCGCTTGCTTCGTCGCGGCCAGGGCGGGCACCACCCCGATCGCCCCGAACAACGCCGACGGCGTCAAACGGGACCGCCGCTCTTCGCCGCACTCGGCGCACGCCTCGGCGTGCGCGCTCGTGAGCCGCACCACCGTCGCATCGAACCCACCGTGTCCGGCGACGGCCAGTTCGGCCTGCAACGCGGCGCACCGGGGCGTGCCGCCCCGCCACAACAGGCGCGCCCCGAACGCGCGGGCGAAACGTTCCCGCACCCGATGACACGTCTGGTTGGCGGCGTTGCGGCTGATCCCCAGCACCTCGCCCACCTCGGCAGGCGTGAGCTCGTACCGCAACTGCAGACGCAGCACCTCGGCGTCACGTTCGCTCAACGCCGACGCCGCCTCGTGCACCAACCCCACCAGTTCGGCATCGCCGACGACCGACGCCGGATCGTCCAGACGCGACGCACGATCCTCCACCCCGAACCCGGCTGGGGCCGACACGGGCGATGCCCCGTCTCGCTCGATCATCGCGAACCCCTCCGCATCGACCGCCGTGGCGCGCTGTTCACGGACCCGTCGGTTGAGCGCTGCGTTGCGGGCGATGCGCAACACCCAGCCTCCGAACGATGCCGGGTCGGCCAACGTGTCGAGCTTGCGCCACGCCGCGAGGAACGCGTCCTGGGTGATCTCGGCCGCGACCTGATCATCGTGCACGATCCGTCGGGCCACGTCGTGCAGCCGATCGAACCAGACGTCATAGAGCAACCCGAACGCATCGGGGTCGCCACGGCGGGCGCGCCCCACCAACTCCGCGTCCCGCGCGCGGTCGTTGTCTCGGTCCCGTTTCCGGGGCGGGCGCCCCCTGGAGGTGGCGTCGTCGTCGATCGGTACATTCTGGTCCATCCCGTTCGTCGGTGGGTGCGAAACCGGTGTCATACCCAGGACCTGACCGCCGCGAACGGGCGCGCTTACATCCGGCCACCACGCCGGTGCCACCACCCGCCGCGCCCACACGACACGTGCTGCGATTCACCTCACGTCGCCGATGTGACATCGGTAGCATCTGCGGCTTGTAAGCGCGGCGGCGCCCAGTTGTCAGGACCTCCGACACCCACCGGACCAGCCGGTGGACATGAGCCAGGAGCAATCAGGATGACCACCATCACCACCCGCATCACCCGCAGCACCGCAATCGCCCTCGTCGCCCTCGTCACCGCCGCCGGCCTCGGCGCCTGTGGCTCCAGCGTCGACGACAAGGCGACGTCCCGGACCAAGACGACCACGACCGTCGCGCCGAGCACGACCAGCGCTCCCACGACCTCGGTCGAGGGCATCGCCCAAGAGGGCACCGGATCCCAGACCGACCCCGGCGCCGGCAATCAGCACAGCACCGGCAACGCCGGGAAGGCCTCGAATCCGGGCAACACCGGGTACACCGGCGGCGGTTCGGGCACCCCGGCGGGCGGCACCGCTCCCAAGATCCTCGAGTTCACCACCCCGGACGACATCAACTGCCACAACGGCAACTTCCAACAGTTCACCGCTCGCTGGCGAACCGAAGGTGCGACCAAGGTGACGATCTCGATCGACGGCCCCGGCGAATACGACACCTACGGTCCCAACGGTGAAGCCGACCTTCCGTTCAGCTGCTCGACGCCCCACACCTTCCTGCTGACCGCATACGCCGCCAACGGCCAGACGGCCACGAAGCTGGTCACGCTGCAGCCGCGCGACGTCGTCCCGGCCGACCCCGACGACCAGACCGCCCAGGACTGACTCCGACGACGCACGACGCGTGACCGGTTCGCCGAACCCCCTCGGCGGACCGGTCAGGCGCGTCGAGTCAGGCGCGTCCGGTCATGACGGTGAGGGCACGGGAACCCCCAATGCGCCACATGCGGCCGCCAGCGTCGCGGCACGCAACTCGTCGGGGTCCTCGTCGGCGGACGCGTGCAGCAGGCCACCGCGTACCGCGGCCAGGGTCGCCCGAGCCCGGGTGCGCGCCGCAGTGCCCGGATCGTCGCTCCCGGTCAGCAGCCGGACCATCTCGTCGAACACCTCCACGAAATCGTCGGTGACCCGGCACTGTTTGGCGGACGGATCCTGGTGGAACACCTGGATCAGATCGCGGTAGTCGAACATCGTGTCGATGTAGCGCGCCAGCCACGCCGCCCGCGCCACGGGCTCGTCGGTGACGGCGGTGTCGTCGACCAGGGCCCGCATCCGCTCGAGCATCGGCTCGGCGAGCGCCGCCCACAGATCGTCCTTGGTGTGAAAATGGTAATAGAGCGCGGCCTTGGTGAACCCGAGGCGATCGGCCAGCTCACGGGTCGTCGTCGCCGCGAAACCCCTGGTCACGAACAACTCGCGGGCCACTTCCAGGATCTGGGTGCGGGTATCGACGGCGGCATCCACGCCGACCACCCTACCGAAACCAACTTGACGGGCGCCAAGTAGCCACTTTACGTTGGCAGCCAGACCGTCGTCCGGGCACCGGCCCGCCCGTCGATCACGGCAGCGGATCTTCCGCACTCCCCTCCCCACCTGTCGCATCCCGACCGTTCCGGCCCGGCGCCCCGCCACCGGATCGGCCCACGATTCCGTTCCGTCCGGCCGGGTCCCTCGGCCCGCCGGTAGCCCCATCCGTGCTCGAGCCGTCCCCACCAGGAATAGCACCCATGTCGAACTCCCCAGGCGCCACCGACGCCTCCCCAGCATCCGAAACCGGTCTCGACGCCGCCGTCCTGAAGGTCGCCGGGGTCGTCGTGCTCGGCGCCATCATGTCGATCCTCGACATCACCGTGGTCAGCGTCGCCCTGCGCACCTTCATGGACGCCTTCGACACGACCTACGCGGTTGTCGGCTGGACGATGACCGCCTACACCCTGGCGCTGGCCGCGGTGATCCCGATGTCGGGCTGGGCGTCGGACCGCTTCGGCACCAAGCGCATCTACCTCATCGCCCTGGTGCTCTTCACGATCGGCTCCGCCCTGTGTGCCACCGCCAACAGCATCGGGCTGCTGATCGCCTTCCGGGTGCTCCAGGGCCTGGGCGGCGGCATGCTCATGCCCGTCGGCATGACGATCATGACCCGCGCCGCCGGCCCCGAACGGGTCGGGCGGGTCATGTCGGTGCTCGGCGTGCCCATGTTGCTGGGACCCATCGCCGGGCCGATCCTGGG
>CAZQSU010000107.1:0-9041 GCA_964595905.1 uncultured Iamiaceae bacterium | reverse complement strand
TGCAGAAGTACGCCTTCACCGACGCCCGCGACGTGCTCGAACGGGCCTCGGCGCGCGAGACCGCCGCCCGGGTGGTCGCCGGCACGTTGGCGAAGCGGCTGCTCGCCCCGCTCGGGGTGCGGATCGGTTCGCACGTGATCCAGTTGGGGTCCGCCCGTGTTCCCGACGGGGTCCGCCCCGGCCCCGACGACCTCGACGCGGTCGACGCATCCGAGGTGCGTTGTTTCGACCCGGCTTCCGCCGAGGCGATGATCGCCGAGATCAAGGCGAAGTCGAAGGTGGGCGACTCGCTCGGAGGCGTCGCCGAGGTCCTCGTGTGGGGCACGCCGGTCGGGTTGGGTTCCCACGTGCACTGGGACCGTCGACTCGACGGTCTGCTCGCCGGGGCACTCATGAGCATCCAGGCGATCAAGGGGGTCGAGATCGGTGACGGCTTCACGGTGGCGGGACTCCCCGGATCCGAGGCCCACGACGCGGTGTACTGGAACGGCGAGGACTACGTGCGCGACACGACCCACGCCGGCGGGATCGAGGGCGGCATCTCCACCGGTGGGGTGATCGTGGCCCACGTCGCGATGAAGCCGCTCGCGACCCTCAACCGGCCGACCCTGGCGACCGTCGACGTCATCACCAAGGAGGCGGGCGTGTCGTTCAAGGAACGAACCGACGTCACCGCGGTGCCCGCGATGGGCGTCGTGGCCGAGGCGATGACCGCGCTCGTGCTGGCGAACGAGGCGACCCGCAAGTTCGGTGGTGACTCGATGGCGGAGTTCACGCGGAACGCCGAGGCCGCGGCCCGCGCCCTCGCCGAGGGACCTCTTGCCTGAGCACCGCGGGCCCGGCCATGTCGTCCTCGTCGGCATGATGGGGTCGGGCAAGACCACGGTGGGCCGTCGGGTCGCACGCAAGCTCGATCTCGACTTCGTCGACACCGATGCAGAACTGGTCGCCACGAGCGGTCGATCGATCACCGACTGGTTCGCCGACGAGGGCGAGGAGGCGTTCCGACTGGCCGAGTCGAAAGTCCTCACCGACGTCCTGGACGCGCCCGTCACCCGGGTCGTCGCCACGGGCGGTGGGATCGTGCTCGCCGAGTCGAATCGGGCCGCATTGTGCGACCCGTGCCACACGGTGATCTGGCTGCGTGCCTCCCCGGCGTTCCTCGCGTCGCGCATCATGCGCAAGTCCGAACGGACCGAGCGTCCGCTCCTCGGCGACGATCCTCTCGCTTCGCTCGAGCGCCTCGACGCGGTACGCCGCGACCGGTACGCGATGGTCGCCGACATGGTCATCGACATCGAACCGGTCATGGCAGGCGCCGAGCACCCCCGCAAACAGCTCGGACGGTTGATCATCGACACGCTGGCCCGCACCGGCGTCCAGGTCCGGCGATGATCACCGTCGAGGTGGCCCTGGGGGAGCGGTCGTACCCGGTGGTGGTCGGCGACGGCGCGCGCGCCGAACTGGCCGGGCTGGTCCCGCCCGGTGCCCACCGCGCGGCGGTCGTCACCCAGTCCGGCGTGGGCGTCGCCGTCGATCCCGGCATCGCGCACGAGACCTTCACGATTCCCGACGGCGAAGCGACCAAGACGCTGGCCACGGTCGAGACGCTCTGCCGGGCCTGGGCCCGCTGGGGACTGACCCGGGGTGACGTGGTCGTCGCGGTCGGGGGCGGCCTCACCACGGACCTCGCCGGATTCGCCGCGGCCTCGTATCACCGTGGCGTCGCCGTGGTGCACGTCGCCACCACGCTGCTCGCACAGGTCGACGCGGCGATCGGTGGCAAGACCGGTGTGAACCTGCCCGAGGGCAAGAACCTCGTCGGTGCGTTCTGGCAGCCCCATGCGGTGATCTGCGACACCGGCACCCTGGCGACGCTGCCGCCGCGTGAGCTGCGCAACGGCCACGGCGAGATGGCCAAGTACGCGTTCCTCGGAGTTTCCGATCTCGCGTCGTTGAGCCTCGACGAGGCGGTCGCCGCCTGTGTGCGCTGCAAGGCCGACGTGGTCACCTCCGACGAGCGGGAGGGCGGCCGTCGGGCGATCCTGAACTACGGCCACACGCTGGCCCACGCGCTGGAGACCGCCACCACCTACGACCTGAGACACGGTGAGGCGGTGGCGATCGGCATCGTGTACGCCGCGGAGATCGCGGCGCGTCTGGGCCGGATCGACACGGCGCGGGTCGCCGAACACCGCCGGGTCGTCGCCGCCTACGACCTGCCGTCGGTACTGCCCGACGGGGTCGACGTCGGCGCGCTGGTCGAGTTGTTCGGCCGCGACAAGAAGGCGATCGACGGCCTGACGTTCGTGCTCGACGGGCCCGACGGCGTCGAGCCGGTCCGCGTCGACGACCGCCGACTGCTGCTCGACGCCCTCGAGGCGATCAGGTGACCCGGACCCGGTGGCAGACTGGGTCGGCGGGCGAGCGCTGATCGACGAGGAGCTTCGAGATGACCGACACGACCCACGACAGAATCGCCACGTCGCCTCAGGCCGCGGCCGAACGGGCGGCGGGACTACTCGCGACGCTCGAACCGATGCACCAGGCCGAGCGGGTCGACCGCGTCCGGGCCGGGCTCGCCGACGCCGGTTGCGACGCGTTGGTCGTCACCAAGCTCGAGAACATCCGCTGGCTGACCGGATTCACCGGCTCGGCCGCGCTCGTCGTGGTGCTCGATGACCGCTTGGTGTTCACCACCGACGGGCGCTACGGCGAACAGTCCGAGCACCAGCTCGCGGCGGCCGGTGTCGACGCCGAACGGACCGTGGCCGGCGGCGAGGGTCAGAAGGACGCGATCGTCGCCGCGCTCGGCGGCACGGCGCGTATCGGCCTCGAGGCCGACGACGTGTCGTGGGCCCGGCAACGGCGCTGGGCGGGCGACTGGTTCGGCGACGCCACCCTCGTCGCGACCGAGGGGCTCGTCGACACCCTGCGGATCGTCAAGGAGCCCGGCGAGGTCGACCGGATCGAAGCCGCGTGCGCGGTGGCGGATGCCGCATTGGCCGCGGTCCGACCTCGGCTCGCCGAGGAGCCCCGGGAGACCGACTTCGCCCTGGAACTCGATTTCGCGATGCGCCGTCTGGGGGCGGAGGGCACGTCGTTCGACACCATCGTCGCGGCGGGACCGAACGGCGCCATGGCGCATCATCGACCCGACGAGCGCCGGATCACCGAAGGCGACCTGGTCGTGCTCGACTTCGGCGCGCTCGTCGACGGCTACTGCTCCGACATGACCCGGACGATCATGGTGGGCGACGCGTCGCCGACCCAGCAGCGGATGCTCGACGTGGTGGCCGAGTCCCAGGCGGCGGGCGTGGCCGAGGTCGCGCCCGGAGCGCTCACCGGTGACGTCGACAAGGTCTGCCGCGACATCATCGAGGCGGCCGGGTGGGGCGACGCCTTCATGCACTCCACCGGGCACGGTGTCGGTCTCGAGATCCACGAGCAACCCGCGGTTGCGGCGAACGCCACTGTTACACTCGAAGCCGGTGCGGTGGTCACGGTCGAACCGGGCGTGTACCTGCCCGGCCACGGCGGCGTCCGGATCGAGGACACGGTCGTGGTCACCGCCGACGGTTGCCGGGTGCTCACACGGGCGCCCAAGTCGACCGCGGTGGCCTGACGGCCTGCGCCGACTCCGACCAGTCCGTACCCACAGTGACCAGCTACCAGCGAGGCGCCTCCACCCATGGCGATCACCACCAACGACCTCAAGAACGGCATGACCCTCTCGCTCGACGACGGGCTCTTCCAGGTCATGGAGTTCCAGCACGTCAAGCCCGGCAAGGGCGGGGCGTTCGTGCGCACGACGCTGCGGAACGTGCGTTCCGGTGGGGTCCTCGACCGCACCTTCAGGGCCGGTGAGAAGGTCGACCAGGCCGTCATCGAAAAACACGACATGCAGTACCTGTACCGGGACCCCGCCGGGTTCGTGTTCATGGACACCGACACCTACGAGCAGATGACCGTCCCCTCCGACACGCTCGGCGATGCGGGCGGGTTTCTCGTCGAGGGTGCGAACGTGAACCTGGCGATGTACGGCACCGAGATCGTCGGGGTCGACCTGCCGGCGGCGGTCGAATTGGAGGTCGCCGAGACCGAGCCGGGTATCCAGGGCGACCGGGTGTCCGGGGCGCGCAAGCCGGCGACGCTCGTGACCGGGCTCGTGGTGCAGGTGCCGTTGTTCGTCAACATCGGCGACCGCCTCAAGGTCGACACGCGCACGGGTGACTACATCACCCGTGCCTGAGTCGTCGGCGTCGCCGGAACCTGCCGGCGGTCGGGGTGCCACGTCGAGTCGTCTCGACGCCCGCGAACGGGTCCTGGAGTTGCTGTACGAGGCCGACCTCAAGGACCGACCGGTCAGCGAGATCGTGGACGAGCTCCCGGTGGCGCCCGATGCGTTCACGGTCGAGTTGCTCGCACTCACCGAAGCCCACCGTGACGAGATCGACGCGGACCTGACCCGTGTGGCGCGGGGATGGACCCTCGAGCGGATGCCGATCATCGACCGGGCGATCCTGCGGGTGGGCGCGGCCGAGCTGCGCTGGACACCCCAGGTGCCCACGGCCGTCGTGATCAACGAAGCGGTCGAGTTGGCCAAGCGATTCTCGACCGACGCGTCGAGCCGCTACGTGAACGGCGTCCTCGATCGGCTCGCCGAGGACCACCGTGGCGGGGCCGCGTGCTAACATGAACGCCTGACCGTGAAACGGGTCCCGTGAGGCCCGGACGGACAGGAGTCGCCAGTGGCCGAACGCGAACGCCGGATCACGCGCCCCTTCGGGGGCGTTTTCGTTGCCCGGGCACAGGTCATGACCGCCGAGGAGGTCCACCGGGCGACCTGGCGGATCGCGCACGAGATCACCGAACGCAACGGTGGCCTCGACGGCGTGGTGATCATCGGCCTGCAGACGGGCGGGGTGCCCCTGGCCGACCGCCTCGCCGAGGCGCTCGCCGAGGTCGAGGGCGTCGCGCCGGTGACCGGCACACTCGACGTCGCGTTCCACCGCGACGACGTCGGGCTGCGGCCGGTCCTGCCCGAGGCGGTCACCGAGATTCCCGTCGACCTCGACGGGGCCACCGTCGTGCTCGTCGACGACGTGCTGTTCACCGGGAGAACGGTGCGCGCCGCCCTGGACGCGCTCACGTCCTTCGGCCGTCCGCGAGCGGTGCAGCTCGCCGTCATGGTCGACCGCGGACACCGCGAGTTGCCGATCCGTCCCGATTACGTGGGCAAGAACCTGCCGACCCGCCGCGACGAGGTCGTGAACGTCTCGGTCGACGGAGTCGAGCTCGGCGAGATGGTCAAGTGAGGCACCTGCTCGACGTCGCCGACCTGGGGGGCCGTGAGGGCATCGACGACATCCTCGAACTCACCGACCGGTTCGTCGAGGTGTCGAACCGTCCCATTCCCAAGGTGCCGGCGCTGCGCGGTCGGACGGTCGCCTGGCTGTTCTACGAGAACTCGAGCCGGACCCGGCTCAGCTTCGAGACCGCCGCGAAACGCCTGTCCGCGGACACGGCGAACTTCACCGTCGGCGTGTCGTCGGTGAACAAGGGCGAGTCGCTGCGAGACACCGCGCGGGTGATCGAGGCCATGGGCGTCGACGCGGTCGTCGTCCGCCATTCGTCGTCGGGCGCCCCCCACCGCATCGCGGAGTGGGTCGACGCCGCGGTCGTGAACGCGGGCGACGGCTGGCACCAGCACCCCACGCAGGCGCTGCTCGACTGCTACACGTTGCGTCAGCACGTCGGTGATCTGACGGGACGCCGGATCGTGATCGTCGGCGACATCAAGCACTCGCGGGTGGCGCGCAGCGACGTCGACGCGTTCACGACCCTCGGTGCCGAGGTCACCCTCGTCGCGCCGCCGACCCTGCTGCCGCCGAGCCTCGAGGGCTGGCCGGTCTCGGTCTCCCATGACCTCGACGCGGTGGCCGCCGATGCCGACGTCGTCTACGCCCTGCGGATGCAACGGGAGCGGATGACCGAGGCACTCGTGCCCTCGTTGCGCGAGTACACCGCCCGCTGGGGCGTCACCGCCGAGCGGGCCGCTCGCCTACGCCCCGACACCATCGTGATGCACCCCGGCCCGGTGAACCGGGGCGTCGAGTTGGACGCGGTCGTCGCGGACGGTCCGCGTTCGGTCATCGTCGACCAGGTGCGCAACGGCGTGGCCGTGCGCATGGCGGTGCTGTACCGGCTGCTCGGACACGCCGGCGCGGCCGACTCCGAGGAGATCGATGGCTGAACCGACCGATGTGACGTACCCCCTGGTGATCGCCGGCGGCGAGATCGTCGACACGAACGGACGTCGTCGTGCCGACGTCGCCGTCGGTGCCGACGGCAGGATCGCCGCGGTCGGTGACGGCCTGGCCGGAGACCGGAGCCTCGACGCGACCGGTTGCACCGTGCTTCCCGGGCTGGTCGACCTGCACACCCACCTGCGCGAACCCGGGGGCGAAGACGCCGAGACGATCCTCTCGGGCAGCCGTTGCGCGGTGCGTGGCGGGTACACCGGGATCGTCGCGATGCCCAACACCTCGCCGGCCGTCGACTCGGCGGCGGTCGTGCGCCAGGTGCTCGACGCCGGTCGGGACGCGACGTGTGAGGTGACGACCGCGGCGGCGATCACCGTCGGCCGTGCCGGGGAGACCCTCGCCCCGATGGGCGAACTCGCCGATCTGGGGGTACGGCTGTTCACCGACGACGGCACCGGAGTGCAGGACGGTCGGCTCATGCGCCGGGCGCTGGAGTACGGACGCGGGCTCGGGGTGACGCTCGCGCAGCACTGCGAGGACGCGGCGCTCGCCGCCGACGGTCACCTGCACGAAGGGGAGTGGTCGGCCCGTCTCGGCATCGCCGGGCAACCCGCCGAGGCCGAGGAGTTGATGGTCCAGCGCGACCTCGCGCTGGCCCGGCTCACCGGTGCCCGGATGCATTTCCAGCACCTGTCGACGGCCCGGTCGGTCGCCATGGTCCGCGCCGCGAAGGCCGAGGGTCTCGACGTCACCGCCGAGGCGACCCCGCACCACCTCGTGCTCACCCACGCCTGCTGCGCGTCGTACGACCCGGTGTTCAAGGTGAACCCGCCGTTGCGGACCGACGAGGACGTCGCCGCGGTGCGCGTCGGCCTGCTGGACGGCACCATCGACGTCGTCGCCACCGACCACGCACCCCACACCGCCCAGGCCAAGGAGCGTCCCTTCGACCAGGCGCCGCCGGGCATGTTGGGGCTCGAGGTCGCCCTGGCGGTGGTCCACACCGAACTGGGGGCTGAGCTCGGTGCCGAAGGCATCGTCGAGGCCATGAGTGTGCGACCCGCCCGGATCGCGGGCATGGCCGACCAGGGGCGTCCCGTCGACGTGGGCGAGGTGGCGAACCTGTGTGTGTTCGACCCGGCACAGGTCTGGGAAGTGTCGGCCGATGACACCGCGAGCCGGTCGAGGAACAACCCCTGGGCCGGACGCACCCTCACCGGCAGGGTGCGCCACACGATCTTCGCCGGCGAACCAGTGGTGGAAGACGGGAGTCTTACGTGAACGACATCTACGAGTCCCTCCTCGTGCTCAGCGACGGCACCTCCTTCGAAGGCGAGGCCATCGGCGCGGTGCCCGACGGCGGCATCGCCGGCGGGGAGGTGGTGTTCAACACCGTGCTCTCGGGCTACCAGGAGGTGCTCACCGATCCGTCGTACGCGGGGCAGATCGTCACGTTCACCTACCCCCACATCGGGAACTACGGCACCAACACCGACGACAACGAGAGCCGTCGGCCCTTCGCCAGAGGAGTGATCGTCCGCGAACTCTCCCGGCGGATGAGCAACTGGCGGGCCACCGAATCCCTCGACGCGTTTCTGATGCGACGCGGCGTGCCCGGGATCGCCGGGGTCGACACCCGGCGGCTCACCCGCCACATCCGCGAGGCGGGTTCCCTTCCCGGGGTGTTCGGGATCGTCGACGACCGCTTCGAAGGGCACGTGAGTGAATCGGCACTGCGCGAGGCCGCGGCCGTCGAGCCGGGCACCGAGGGCCTCGACCTGGTCGCCGAGGTCACGACGCAGCAGCCCTACGAAGTGGCGGCGACGGGCGCGGGCACCCGCCGGATCGTCGCGTACGACTTCGGGATCAAGTCCACGATCCTCACGAACCTCACCCGGCTGGGCACGGTCGAGGTGGTGCCCGCGTCGACCCCCGCCGCCGAGGTCCTCGCCCGCGGTCCCGACGGGGTGTTCCTGTCGAACGGACCCGGCGACCCCGAGCGCACCGGTCTGGTCGACACGGTGACCGGCCTGTTGGGCGAGGTGCCGGTGTTCGGCATCTGCCTGGGGCACCAGCTCATGGGGCTCGCACTGGGAGGTCAGATCACCAAGCTGCCCTTCGGCCACCATGGTGGCAACCATCCGGTGAAGAACCTCACCACCGGCATCATCGAGATCACCAGCCAGAACCACAGTTTCGCCATCGCCCAAGGGTCGCTCACCCGGGCCGAGGTGACCCATGTGAACCTCAACGACGGGGTGATCGAGGGGATCCGCAGCAGCGACGGCTCCGCGTTCAGCGTGCAGCATCACCCCGAGGCCGGTCCGGGTCCGCGGGACAGCGCCTATCTGTTCGAGAACTTCGAGCACCTCATGAAGGGAAACGCCGCCTGATGCCCCGCAGAGACGATCTCGAATCCATCCTGCTCATCGGGTCGGGGCCGATCGTGATCGGCCAGGCGTGCGAGTTCGACTACTCGGGTACCCAGGCGTGTCGGGTGCTGCGCGAGGAGGGCTACCGGGTGATCCTGGCGAACTCGAACCCGGCGACGATCATGACCGATCCGGATTTCGCCGACGCCACCTACGTCGAGCCACTCGACGCCGCCACCCTCACCCGGATCATCGAACGCGAACGTCCCGACGCGTTGCTGCCCACGCTCGGGGGCCAGACCGCCCTGCACCTCGCGATGGAGCTGGTCGAGCTCGGCGTGCTCGACCGCTACGGCGTCGAGCTGATCGGTGCGAACGCCGAGGCGATCGCCACCGCGGAGGA
>CAZQSU010000106.1:3483-9380 GCA_964595905.1 uncultured Iamiaceae bacterium | reverse complement strand
GCGCTCATCGGCCCGGGCCGGTACAGCGCGATCAACGCGGCGACGTCCTCGAAGGTCGTCGGGGCGAGCGATCGGACCAGCGCCCGCATCGGCCCGCCCTCGAGTTGGAACACCCCGATCGTCTCGCCGGTCTGCAGCAGGTCGTAGGTGGGCTGGTCGTCGAGGGGGATGTGATCGATGTCGAGCGTTTCACCGCGGAAGGCCTCGATCACGTCCAGCGCGTCGGCGATCACGTCGAGGTTCCGCAGGCCGAGGAAGTCCATCTTCAACAGGCCCAGGTCCTCGACCCCGTGCATCTCGTACTGGGTGACCACCGGCGCGTCCTCGGGGTCCCTACCCGCCTCGGGTTTGCGTTGGATCGGGAGCATGTCGGTGAGGGGATCCTTGGTGATCACCACCGCCGAGGCATGGATCGAGTCCTGGCGACGCAGGCCTTCGAGCCCCTTGGCGACGTCGATGACCGCCCGCGACTCGGGTTCGTCGTCGTACATCTGGCGCAGCTCGCTGGCCATCTTGTAGCCGTCCTCGTATTTGGGGTGCGGCTCGAGGCACGCGTACAGCGGCGTGTCGCGCCCCATGATGAGTGGCGGCATCGCCTTCGCGATCCGGTCGCCCACGGCGTAGGGCTCGCCCAGCACCCGGGCCGCATCACGCACGGCGGCGCGTGCCTTGATCTGGGAGAACGTGATGATCTGGGCGACGTGATCGCGGCCGTACTGTTCCGCGGCGTAGCGGATCATCTCGTCGCGACAGCGCGAGTCGAAGTCCATGTCGATGTCGGGCATCGAGATCCGGCTCGGGTTCAGGAACCGCTCGAAGAGCAGGTCGTAGCGGATCGGGTCCAACTCGGTGATTGCCAGGCAGTAGGCCACCGCGCACCCCGCCGCCGAGCCCCGGCCCGGACCGACCCGGATCCCGTTGGACTTGGCGTGGCGGATCAGGTCCCAGGTGATCAGGAAGTACGACGAGAACCCCATGTTCCCGATGACCTCGAGCTCGTAGGCGAGCCGTTCGACGACCTCGTCGGGTAGGGGGTTCCCCCAGCGGGTCTTCGCGCCCTCGAAGGTCAGGTGTCGCAGGTACTCGGCATCGTCGGTGAATCCTTCGGGGAGGGGAAAGTCGGGCAGCAGCGGCTTGCCGAACTCGATCTCGACGTCGCACCGCTCCGCGATCCACAACGAGTTGTCACACGCCTCGGGCACCTCGGCGAACAGGTCGCGCATCTCGGCCGCGGACTTGAGGAAGTGCTCGTCGCCGTCGAAGTGGAACCGGTTCGGGTCGCTCATCAACGACCCGGTCTGCACGCACAGCAGCGCGTCGTGGGCCGTCGCGTCACCCCGGTGCGTGTAATGGCTGTCGTTGGTCGCCAGCAGCGGCGCCTGGATCCGGCGCGCGATCTCGAGCAGCTTCGGATTCGTCCGGCGCTGGTCGGGCAGTCCGTGGTCCTGCAACTCGACGAAGAGGTGGTCGCGTCCGAAGATGTCCTGGAGCCGCGCGGCCTTGGCGAGGGCGTCGTCGAAGTCGTCGCGGAGCAACGCCTGGAGCACCTGTCCCCCCAGGCAGCCGGTGGTCGCGATGATCCCGTCGTGGTGGGAGTCGAGCAGCTCCCAGTCGACGCGGGGCTTGTAGTAGTACCCCTCGAGGTAGGCCCGGCTCGAGAGCTGGATGAGGTTCTTGTAGCCGACCGCGTTCTCGGCCAGGAGCGTGAGGTGGTAGTACAGCTTGCGGTTGCCCTCGACATCGCCACCCGAATCGTCGACGCGTCCCTTGCGCGACGGTCGCTCGGTGCGCGACTCGTACGCCTGGTACGCCTCGGTTCCCAGGATCGGCTTGATGCCGTGGTCGTGACAGGCCCGGTAGAAGTCGAGGATCCCGTACATGTTGCCGTGGTCGGTGATCCCGATCGCGGGTTGCCCGTCGGCTGCCGCGGCGGCCACCACCTCCGCGACGCGCGCGGCACCGTCCAACATCGAATACTCGGTGTGCAGATGCAGATGGGTGAACGAATCCCCCAACGAGAACTCCCCTTCGACGGGCCGGGAGACGAATCCTAGTCCCGCCAGGTGGCCCGGCCGGCGGAGATGACGACGCGGTCGTCCGCGCCGTGGGTGGTGAACACCGCCTCGCCGTCGTCGGTCTCCCACATGCGGACCGTCAGCGTCTCACCCGGGTACACCGGTGACGAGAAGCGCCCCTCCATCGAGGTGAGCCTCGTCGCGTCGCCGTCGCACAACCCCTGGATCAATCCGCGACACGTGAACCCGTAGGTGCACAGCCCGTGCAGGATCGGTCGGTCGAACCCGGCCGCTGCGGCGAACGCCGGGTCCGAGTGCAACGGGTTGTGGTCGCCCGAGAGTCGGTACAACAGCGCCTGGTCGTCGCGCGTCGACAGCACGACCTGGTGGTTCGCCGCGGTGTCGGGCGGTTCGTTCTGCGCGCCGGACGGTCCCCGTTCGCCCCCGAAGCCGCCCTCACCCCGCAGGAAGATCGACGTCACGTTCGTGAAGAGCACCTCGTCGGATCCCTCGAGCCGGGTGGCCGAGGTGACCTCGACCACCGCGCCGGATCCCTTGTCCCAGATCGCGGTCACCTCGCCTTCGCTGGTGACCGTGCCCGACGTCGGGATCGGCCCGTGCACGCGGAACGACTGGCCGCCGTGTACCAACAGGACCGGGTTGAACGAACCGATGTTGCCCAGCGCGTTCATGCCGCCACCGCCGAGGATCACCGCCATCGACGGCAGGGTCACCAACTCGACGTCCTTGGTGTTCTCGGTGGTCAGCTCCAGCTCGTCGACGCCGGCGCCGACACCGAGGGCGTACAGCATGACATCGCGGGAGTCCCAGCTCCGGGTGCTCGGCTCGCCCTTCGCGCCGACCGCTCCGGGATCGATCGCCACGCCTCAGCCCTCGGTCCGGTCGTGGCCGAACATGTCGGCGTTCGGACGGGCCCGCGCGACCAGATCGAGCACGAGCGGGCCGAGCTCGGTCGGGTCGTGGCGGGCCGGGGCGGTCGGACCCTTGTGCCAGCCCTCGGTCACCGCCAGCTCGACGCCGGTCACGTCGAACACCCGACCGGTGACCGACGCGCTCTCGGGTGAGGCGAGCCAGCACACGATCGGCGCGATCCACTTCGGCGACAGCTTCTCCTTGGTCTCCTCGTCGGCCTTGCCCATGCCGAGGTTCTCGGTCATCCGGGTGAGCGCCGCCGGCGCGATCGCGTTGACGGTCACGCCGTAGCGGGCGAGTTCCATCGAGGCGATGATCGTGAACGCGGCGATCCCGGCCTTGGCGGCGCCGTAGTTGGTCTGGCCGATGTTGCCGTAGATCCCCGACGGCGAGGACGTGTTGATGATGCGGGCGTCGACCTCGTCGCCCGCCTTGGAGCGTTCCCGCCAGTAGGCGGCAGCGAAATGGCTCGGACCGAACGTGCCCTTCAGGTGCACCCGGATCACGGCGTCCCATTCGGCTTCGGTCATGTTGGTGAGCATCCGGTCCCGCAGGATCCCGGCGTTGTTGACGACCACGTGCAGGTCGCCGAACGTGTCGATCGCCTGGTCGATCAGCTTCTTCGCGCCGTCGAAGGAGGAGATGTCGTCGGTGTTCGCGACCGCCTCACCCCCGGCAGCGGTGATCTCGGCCACGACGTCCTGGGCGGGACCGGACGCGTGACCTTCGCCGTCCATCGACCCGCCGACGTCGTTCACGACGACCTTCGCGCCGTGTTGCGCCAGCAACAGCGCGTGTTCACGGCCGATCCCGCGGCCGGCTCCGGTGACGACGCAGACGCGCCCGGTACACAACTGACCCATGGTCGGATTCCCCTTGTTTCGATGGTCGTGGCCGTCACCCTGCGCGGGATGGGCCGAACGGTTCGGCGGTCGTTGTCGACCGACCCGGCCGAGCGTAGCCGCGCGCCGGAACGCCACGGCCGGGCGAGCGACCGGCGAACCACGAGCGGGCACCACCCACGTGGGACAATGGGCCGCTCATGTCCCCGGCCCGCAGGAACCGTTCCTCCCGACACCGACGCCGGTTCCGGCTGCGTCGGCCCACCTGGCGTGGGTGGTTCGCGATCGGCCTGGTGACGCTGGTCGTCGTGACCGTCGGCCTGTGGGCGCTGGACTACGCCACCCTCGGTGACCGGGTCGCCCGCAACGTCACGGTCGAGAACGTGGATCTGGGACGCCGATCGGGCGCCGGGCTCGACGCCGCGTTGGCCCGTGCGGACGCCGCCTACGGCGAAGGGTCGGTCGTGTTCGTGATCGACGGCGAGGAACACCCCATGTCCGCGGCCGACATCGGTCTGCACCTGGAGGAGGACGCAACGGCGGCGGCCGCGTACCGGGTGGCCCGCGACGACCCCGCGCTGCTCAAACCGGTGTTCTGGGTCAGCTCGTTCGTCAAGGCGCGTCGGGTGCCCGTCGAGGTGCAACTGGACCGGGACCGTCTGTCCGACGCGCTCGCGACGTTGCCTGGCCAGACACCGGTCGTCGAACCACGGGTGATCGGGTCGGTCGAGACGATCGGCACCACACCGGGTGCCGCGGGTTACGGCTTCGAAGCCGACCGCGTCGCCGCGCGGATCGAACAGGCCGCGCACGAAGAAGGACTCCCCCTGCGGATCCCACTGGCGGCAGGCATCATCGAACCGCGGGTGACCGACGCCGAAGTGGGGTTGCTGGCGCTGCACGCCCGCACGCTCACCGACACCCGGATCGACCTGTCGATCCCCGGGGCGACGATGACGGCCGGTCCCGCGTTGTTGCGGAGCTGGATCACCTCCGAGGTCCTCCCCGGTGACCGTGGCGCACGCCTGGCCATGAACGCCGAGGCCGTCGTGCGTGACGTGCGCGACGAGCTCGGAACGACGATCACCGATCCGATCCCGGCATCGTTCACGGTCGAGGATTCCGAGGTGTACCTGGTCCCCCAGGTCGACGGGCTCGAATGCTGCGCCGAATCGTCGGGCGCCGCGATCCTCGAAGCGTTGGAGGAACGGGTCGCCCGGAACGACCCCGATGCGGATCCCGCCGCGGAACCGGGCGACGACCCGGCACCGGATGCACCCGAAGGCACACCCGACGGCGATGCGCGGATGGTCGAACTGCCCCTGGTGGACCGCCCGCCCGAGTTCACCACCGCGAAGGCACGGGAGCTGGGCATCACCACCCGCCTGGGTGTCGGCCCCGATGCCGATCCGCAACGGGTCTGGTCGCCGACCACCACGACGACGACGCCACCGCCGGTGACCGACCCGTCCGATCCGGCGAACACATCGTCGACGACCACCACGACGACCACCACGGTGCCACAACCGGCCGAATCGGGCGACGGCCGGTTCATCGTGCCGATTCCCGGCCGGACCGGCCAGCTGCAGAACATCGACACGGCGATCCCGTTGTTGAACGGACGGATCATCGAACCGGGCGGGGAACTGTCGTTGAACGACATCATCGGCGCACCCGCCCCGGATCGGGATTTCACGGCCGCCGACGTGCAGACCGCGGACGGTCCCACCTGGGTGTCCGGTGGCGGGACCGATCTGATCGCGGCCGCCCTGTTCGAGGCCGCCTACACCACCGGGTTGGACATCCCCACCTCGACCCGTCACCGGGTCCTGCCCGCGGGCGTCACCCCGGGTATCGAGGCCACCCTGGGTTGGACCGCACCGGACCTGGTCATCGCCAACCCGTCAGAGCACGGTGTGCTGGTCTGGGTCGACCGGGTGGCCACCGGCGTGCGGGTCCAGTTGTTCGGGACCCCGTTCACCCGGTCGGTGGACACCGACTCGCGGGAAGAACGCTCCGGACCGGGGGGCGCCTGCGTCGGGGTGCACGTGGAACGGACGCGGACCTTCATCGACGGCCGGGACGACGTCACCGACCGGTTCGAAGC
>CAZQSU010000106.1:0-3383 GCA_964595905.1 uncultured Iamiaceae bacterium | reverse complement strand
GCCCACACCCGGCGACTCCTGTTGGACGCCACGGTCGCGTCGCTCGTCGAGGTCGGCTACGCCGGCACATCGACCACCGGGGTGGCCCGGCGGGCCGGGGTGTCCCGGGGCGCGCAGACCCACCACTTCCCCGCCAAGTCCGACCTGGTCGTCGCCGCCATCGAACACGTCTTCGCCGACCGGGAGCAGGCCTTCCGCGACGCGTTCGACGCACTGCCGGCGAATCGACGGAACATGGAACGTGCCGTGACGATCCTCTGGGACATCGTCCACGGACCGACCTATTCGGCCATCCTCGAACTGATCGTCGCAGCCCGCACCGACGAGGCCCTGGCCCCGGTCGTGCGTGCCGTCGCCGCCCGGTTCGAAGCGGCCGTTCGCGACCATCTGGCCGAGCTGTTCCCCGACGTGGCCGCCACCGGCGTCGGGGACGATCTGCTCGGGTTCGTGTTCGCCGTCCTGCAGGGCGCAGCAATCTCCGAATCGGTCGGTTTCTTCGGACCGACCTCGACGTCGCTGGATCTGCTGCGCGGACTCGCCCGACTCGAACCCGCCGTACTCGCGACGCTGCTGTCCACTCTCACCGCCGAACCGGAACCCGAAACCGCTGACCACGACCCCGACCGAGGAGCCCACCCGTGACCGCGACCCTGGACCCGACCACGTCGGCACCGAAAGCCGAACGCACCCCCGAAGCGGTGCGCGACGCGATGGTCGCACGGCTGTCGCAGCAGAGCGTCGACAAGCGCTTCGAAGCGTTCGTGGACATCGACTGGGACGCCCCGGAGATGGCGATCGACGTCGCCGACGAACGTTGGGGGCTGTGGGACTTCGATCCGCTCGGCGAGACCGACTGGTACCGGTCCCTTCCGTCGGAACGTCGCGCCCGGATCGGGCTGTACCGGATCGCCGCGTGCATGAAGGTCGGCCAACAGTTCGAGAACTGGCTGCAGGCCGGGTTGCTGATCATCGCCGAGGACCTGGACAACCGCGACCCGTCGTTCAGGTACATCCACCACGAGATCTCCGAGGAATCCCAGCACTCGATGATGTTCCAGGAGTTCGTGGACCGCACCGGTCTGCCGGTACGCGGTATGCCGTGGTCGATCCGTCTGTTGCGCCCGTTGGTGATGTGGAGCGCCCGTCACCTGCCCGAACTGTTCTTCGTCATGGTGCTCGGCGGTGAGGACCCGATCGACCACATCCAACGCTCCCAACTCAAAGGTGACGACACCCACCCGCTGGCCGAGCGGATCATGCGGATCCACGTGACCGAGGAGGCCCGGCACCTGTCGTTCGCCCGGCACACGATGAAGGTGCTCGCCCCGAAGATGGGTCGGATCCGTCGCCGGATCGTGGCGCTGGCCGCACCGGTGGTGCTGGGCATCATGGTGCGGCTGATGGTGATCCCCCAGGCCGACCTGGTCCGTCACTGCGAGGTGCCCACCGAGGTGTTGCGGGACTCGGTACGTTCGACGACCGGACGGGAACTCCTCGCGGACGCGGTCGCCAAACCCCGCAAGCTGTGTCGCGAACTCGGGCTGGTGACCCCGCTGTCACGCCGGGTGTGGAAGGCCGCCGGCATCTGGGCCGACGACGCGCCACGGCGCTGAACTGCTGCCCGGACCGGACGTTCGCCGACCGCCGGCGGCGCCGGGTAGCGTCGGCGGGTGTGCCCCGCCGCTGATCCCACGCCGGTGAGCGAACGAGTCGACGGCGTCTTCGACGTCGCGATCGTCGGGGGCGGCCCCGCAGGCGCCGCGGCCGGAACGACGCTGGCCCGGGCGGGCAAGCGGGTGGTCTTGGTCGACAAGGCCACGTTCCCCCGCGCCAAGTGCTGCGGCGACGGCCTCACCACGATGGCGTTGCGCCACCTGGAGGACCTCGGGCTGGAACCGGAACGCGTCCCGTCGTGGCAACGCGTCGACGACATCGTCGTCCGCGGTCCCCGCGGCCGGACGGTCACCTTCCCGCTGCCCCGCGGTCGGGGAACGTTCGCCGCGGTCACCCGCCGCGAAGAACTCGACGCCGCGGTGCTCGACCTGGCACGCGAAGCCGGGGTCGAGATCCACGAGGGTCACCGTCTGACCGAGGCCGCCCAGACCGACGACCGCGTGGAACTGGCCGTCGACGACCTGGGCACGATCACGGCCCGCGCCGCGATCGCCGCCGACGGGGTCTGGTCCCCGACCCGACGGGCGTTGGGCGCCCGACTGGACGGCTACCGCGGCGACTGGCACGCCTACCGGCAGTACTTCACGAACGTGTCGGACCGGGCCCGACGCGACCTGGCGGTGTTCTTCGACGCCGACATCCTGCCCGGCTACGCCTGGTCGTTCCCCCTGGGCGACGGTCGGGTGAACGTCGGCTACGGCATCGTGCGGGGCGAACACCTGGACGGTTCGTGGATGAACCGTCGTTGGGTGGACCTGCTGGAGCGACGTCACATCGTCGACTTCCTCGGCCCCGACGCCCGTCCGGAGGGTCAACGCAAGGCGTGGCCGATCCCGACCCGGCTGCCGGGTCCGTCGCTCGCGACCGGTCGGGTGCTGTTCGTCGGCGACGCCGCCGCGCTGGGCGACCCGATGACCGGCGAAGGCATCGGCCAGGCCCTGGGCAGCGG
The DNA here is from genome assembly GCA_964595905.1 of uncultured Iamiaceae bacterium. GTDB lineage: Bacteria > Actinomycetota > Acidimicrobiia > Acidimicrobiales > Iamiaceae > JAFDWI01. The sequence goes on along the minus strand of CAZQSU010000106.1, from coordinate 760 downwards.
GATCGCGGCCGCCCGGTCGATCCTCGCTCATCCGCACGCACCGGAGGCCGTGGCCGACGACTACCGGACGTGGGTGCGCGAGAACCTCGCCCCCGACACCCGCATGGCCGAATGGCTCAGCCGGGCGTTGCGCCATCGCAAGGGCGCCCGCGCCGCGATCGCCACGGCCGGGATGACCGCGTGGACCCGCCGGAACTTCGCCCGCTGGCTGTTCGAGGACGAACCCCGTGGCGCGATCCTGACCCCCCGCCGGGTCCACCGCCGGTTCCTGCGTCGCGACGGTGCCTACATCGACCGGGACGAAGCGCCGACCACGTGACTTGACCGGCGGGTCAAGTATCCTCGGCGGCCATGCGTACCCGTCTGACCGAACTGCTCGATATCGAACACCCCGTGATGCTGGCCGGCATGGGCGGCGTGTCCTACGCGGAGCTGGCCGCCGCGGTGTCCAACGCCGGCGGGTTCGGGTGTCTGGGCGCGTCGACGATGAACGACGACGAACTCGACGCCCAGCTGGCCCGCACCGCCGAGCTGACCGAAAAACCGTTCGGGGTGGACCTGTTGACCGCACTACCCGAGGGGATCGAAGCCAAGATCGAACGCATCGCGGCGTCCGGCGCCTCGGTGTACGTGGCCGGGCTGGGCGTTCCCCGCGATGTCGTGGACCTGTGCCACGCCAAGAATCTGCTGGTGGTCAACATGTGCGGCAAGGTCCGCCACGCCGTCGCCGCGGTGGAAGCCGGATGCGACCTGGTCGTCG
>CAZQSU010000105.1:0-9401 GCA_964595905.1 uncultured Iamiaceae bacterium | reverse complement strand
GGTCCGTCCCGGCGGTCAGCGCCTCGATGCCGCCCGCGTCGGTCCAGTCCCGGAACCCGCCGAGACCGCCGTGCAACAGGTACAGCACCGGGTACCGCGTCGACGCGTCCGGGTCGTAGCCCGCGGGCAGCAGGATCCGTGCGCCCTCGGGCCCGACGAGCGCGTCGCTCGCCACTCGCAACTCGACCAGTCGGTCACTCAGCGCCCGCTGGTCGACCACGCCGATGCCGCAGGCGTCGCCGAAGGTCGGGATGGTCGTCATGACCGACGGCTCAGCCGATCATCGGCGTGGGCACGTGCGGCGTGACGCCGGCCGCTTCGTAGAGCGCGTCGATGACCGCCATGTTCGCCACCGCATCGGTGACCGTCGACGGAAACGGCGCACCCTCGCGGACCGCATCGCGAAAAGCCTGCATCTGGAAGGTGTAGCTGGGCGTACGCGACGCCCGCACCGTACGACGGGTGCCGTTGCGTCGGTAGACCGCGCGCCCGAAGAGCTGCGGCGCGAGCGGATTGCGCACCGCCACCGACCCCTCGGTGCCGGTCACCTTCAAGCGGATGTCGACCGGGTGCAGCGGGTCGAACATGCCACAGCGGATCGTTCCGGTCGCGTCGTCGCCCCAACGCAGCCGGCCCCGCAGTGCCCGGTCGACGCCGCCGTTGGTGAACGCCGCCTTCGCGCCGGTCACCTCGGGTTCGCCCAGACCGGCGGCCGCGGCCACGGCACGCACCATGTTCACCGGGTAGCACCCGGCGTCCATGAGCGAGCCTCCGGCCAGCACGCGGCTCCAGCGGATGTCGCTCGGCTTGGGAAGTGGGAAGCAGAACGCGCCGCGCACCTCGGTGACCTGGCCGAGGTCTCCGGCAGCGACCGCTTCGAGCAGTTCGGTGTTGAGCGGGTGGTAGCGCCAGTGGAACGCCTCCATCACCACCCGGTCCGACGCCTCGGCGACCGCCGCGACCGTTCGGGCCTCGGCGGCGCTCGCCGCGAACGGCTTCTCGCACAGCACGTGCTTGCCCGCCTCGATCGCCCGGATCGTCCAGACGCCGTGCAGCCCGTTGGGGAGCGGAATGTAGACCGCGTCGATTTCGGGGTCGTCGAGCAGCGTCGCATAGCTCTCGTGCACGGTGGCGATGCCGTGCTTGGTCGCGAACGCCTCGGCCCTTGCGCGGTCTCTCGCCGCGATCGCGGTGACCGTCACCCCGTCGACGTGACGGGCCGGCCCGATCACCGCAGCCGGGGCGATCGCCGCGGCACCGAGCACGCCGATGCGGATGTCGCTCCCCGAGGTCACGCACGGAGGTTACCGGCCCGGCCGGGCCGCGGCCTTGGCTCGGTCGTGGGGTCCGGAGAGGCGTTGGAGGTTGTCGATGGTGGTGGGGCCGCCGTCGCGCTACGCGTCGATGTGGTCGTATTCGAGGAAGTCGCCCGCGTGAATGCCGAGCGGTCGACATTTGTTGGGGAATCGTCCTCGTGGGGTGGCATCCTCCCAGATGTCGCCGTGATCCCGTGCTACACTGGATTACGTGTCAACGAGAAATGTCACGCTGTCGCTTCCCGTCGACCTGGTTCGGCGCGCCAGGGTCTTGGCGGCCGAACGTGACACGTCGATGTCCGCGCTCGTCGGCGAGTTGCTGTCACAGACTCTTGGTGCCGACGAGACGTACGAGGAGGCGTGGCGCAGCGAGGAGGCCTTCATGGCACAGGGTCGACTTCGGATCGGTGATCGTCCCGTATCTCGCGACGAACTTCACCAGCGCTGACGTGACATGGAGTTCGTCGACACCAACGTGTTCCTCTACGCGTACGACGTTTCCGCCGGTGAGCGTTCTACCGCCGCGCTGACGCTGGTGTCGAGGCTCGGTCGTGCCCGGACGGGAGCGTTGAGTGTCCAGGTCCTCCAGGAGTTCTACGTCAATGCTGTCGCCAAGATCGCGCAGCCGCTCTCTCCGGCAGAAGGTCGCGACCGGGTCAGGAGCCTGTCTCTATGGAGAACGCACGTTCCGACCGCGGACGACGTGATCGCCGCGTCATCGATCAGCGAGGAGCGACAGCTCTCGTTCTGGGACGCGATGATCGTCCGGAGCGCGTCTGAGCTCGGTTGTTCCACGTTGTGGACCGAAGACCTGAACGACGGCCAGGTCATCGAAGGTGTCCGCATCGCCAACCCGTTCAACCGCTGACCTCGGTCTGGCGGTCGCTTCGGTCCCGCGCACACCGTTGGGACCGGGGCCCGACAGCCGGCGGGCCCAGCGTGTCCGGCGAGACGATTGTGGATCGGAACTAGAATCTGTTCTAGTTTCATGAGCCGTGTCGACTACCGGGGACCAAGCGACCACCGACGTGCTCCGTGCACCGCTGGTGATCGAGTATCCGTTCGTGCGCACCACCGGGCCGGTGATCGGAGCGTTCCTCACCGGCCTGCGGGAACGCACCCTCGTCGGGATCACCGGCGCGGACGGTCGGGTCATCATCCCGCCCGTCGAGTACGACCCGATCACCGCCGAGGACCTCACCGAGCTGGTCGTCGTCGGCCCGGCCGGAACCGTCACCGCGTGTGCCTGGGTCGCCGATCCCCGTGACGAACACCCCCTCGACCGCCCCTTCGCCTGGGCGTTGATCCGACCCGACGGTGCCGACACCGCCATGGTCCACGTCGTCGATGCCGCCGGGCCCGACGCCGTCACCGTCGGAAGCCGCGTCACGCCGCACTGGCGTGACGAGACCGTCGGCGAGATCGGTGACATCGAGTACTTCATCGTCGAGTCGGGCGAGGAGACGTCGTGACCGCACCAGCACCGATCCCCGAGACCCCGACGATCACCCTGCCCGACGCGCTCGCCGGCGTCGACCCCGTCGAACGGCTCGCCACCCCGGCCCGCCTCGACTACGACTTCACCGCCGGCCGGGCGACCACCACGTTCCTGCGCGGCATCCTCGAGCACAAGATCCTCGGCGAGGCCTGCCCGATCTGTCACAAGGTCTACGTCCCGTCGCGGGGTGCCTGCCCCAGCCACGGTGTTCCCACTTCCGAGATCGTCGAGCTGGCCGGCCCCGGAGTGCTGGTGTCGTACTGCGTCGTGAACGTCGCCTTCCACGGTTCGGTGATGGAGATCCCCTACGTGGGCGGGCTGATCCAACTGGAAGGCGCCGACATGTTCCTCATGCACCTCGTCCAGGAGGCCAACCCCGACGAGGTACGGATCGGCCAGTGGCTCGAACCGGTCTGGGTCGACGACGACGAACTGCAACCGACGCTGGAGTCGATCAAGTACTTCCGCCCGCTCGACCGTCCTGATGCGGTCGTCGACGAAGCGGGCCACGTGACCTCCTGGGGACCGGCCGGCGAAGGAGGTGAGCGGTGATGCGTGAGGTGGCGATCGTCTCGTTCGCCCAGTCGCACCACACCCGTGCCGTCGAGGACCTCAACGAGGTCGAGATGCTCATGCCCGTCACCCGGGCCGCCCTCGACCAGGTCGGCCTCGAGATCGCCGACATCGGGTTCACCTGTTCGGGATCGACCGACTACCTGGCCGGTAACGCCTTCTCGTTCGTCTCCACCCTCGACGGGGTCGGGCCGTGGCCGCCGATCCAGGAATCCCACGTCGAGATGGACGGCGCCTGGGCCCTCTACGAGGCATGGGTGAAGATCCAGACCGGCGCCATCGACACCGCCTTCGTGTACTCGTACTCCAAGGCCTCCTCGGGCGATCTGCCCAAGGTGCTGTCGCGCCAGCTCGACCCGTACGCCGTCGGACCGCTGTGGCTCGACTCGGTCTCGCTCGCCGCGCTCGCCGCATCGGCGGCCATCGACGCCGGCGTGGTCACCCGCGAGGGCATGGCCGAGGTCGCGGCCCGCAGTCGCCGCGACGCGCTGGCCAACAACGAGTACGCCCAGCTCCGCTGGGACCGACCCGTTGACGAGGTCGCGGCCGAACCCGACTTCGTCGGGGCGCTGCGCCGCTCGGACTGCCCGCCGATCTCCGACGGTGCCGCGGCCATCGTGCTCGCGGCGGGGGACCGGGCCCGGGAGTTGTCGGAGCATCCGGTCTGGATCCGGGGCATCGACCACCGCATCGACCCGATGGCGCTCGGGGTGCGCGACCTGACCGACGTGCCCTCCGCCCGACTCGCCGCGCACCACGCCGGCGTCGGCGACGCCCCCGTCGACGCCTGGGAACTGCACGCCCCGTTCACCCACGAGGAGTTGCTGCTGCGCCGGGCGATGGCCGTACCCCAAGATGCCGTGGTCAACCGCTCGGGTGGGGCGCTGGCCGCCAACCCCATGCTCACCGCCGGGTTGATCCGCCTCGGTGAAGCCGCCTGGCAGATCGCCGCGGGCGATGCGCAGCGGATGGTCGCCCACGCCACGCAGGGGCCGGCCCTGCAACAGAATCTCGTCGCCGTCCTGGAAGGAGACCGCTCATGAGCGGGCAGCGAGTCGCGGTGACCGGCGTCGGTCAGACCAAGTACCAGGCCACCCGTGGCGACGTGTCGATGGCCGGGCTGGTCCGTGAGGCAGCAGTGCGCGCCCTGGCCGACGCCGAACTGGACTGGGCCGACATCGACGCGGTCGTGATCGGCAAGGCGCCGGACTTCTTCGAGGGCGTCATGATGCCCGAGCTGTACCTTGCCGATGCGCTGGGCGCCACCAACAAGCCGATGCTGCGGGTCCACACCGCCGGTTCGGTGGGCGGCTCCACCGCGATCGTCGCCTCGACGATGGTCTCGTCGGGGATCCACGAGCGGGTACTGGCGGTGTGCTTCGAGAAGCAGTCCGAATCCGAGGCGATGTGGGCGCTTTCACTCCCCATTCCGTTCACTCCGCCGATGCACGCCGGCGCCGGCGGGTACTTCGCCCCCCACGTGCGCTCGTACATGCGCCGGTCGAACGCACCCGATCACATCGGGATCCTGGTGGCACTCAAGGACCGTCAGAACGCCCTGAAGAACCCGTACGCGCACCTGCACGAGCACGGGATCAGCTACGAGTCGATCGAAGAGTCGATCATGCTGTGGGATCCGATCCGATACGCCGAGACCTGTCCGTCATCCGACGGCGCGTGTGCGGTGGTGTTGAGCTCGGAGTCGGTGGCCTCCAAGTCGCCCCGACCACCGGCATGGATCCACGCGACGGCCATGCGCTCGGAGCCGACCCTGTCGGCCGACCGCGACCCGGTGCTTCCGGTCGCCTCGGCGGACTGTGCCGCGGCACTGTGGGCCGACGCGGGCATCACGAACCCCCGCGAAGAGATCGACTGCGCCGAGATCTACGTGCCGTTCAGCTGGTTCGAGCCGATGTGGCTCGAGAGCCTCGGGTTCGCCGGGCCCGGCGAGGGCTGGAAGCTCACCGAGGAGGGCGTGACCGCGCTCGACGGGGACCTGCCGGTCAACATGTCGGGCGGGGTGCTCTCGTCGAACCCGATCGGGGCCTCGGGCATGATCCGTTTCGCCGAGGCCGCCCAGCAGGTGCGCGGCCTCGCCGGTGAGCATCAGGTCGACGGTGCCCGCAAGGCGCTGGGCCACGCCTACGGCGGCGGTTCGCAGTACTTCGCCATGTGGGTGGTCGGCTCCGACAAGCCCTGAGCCCGGATGTGGGCCGACGTCGGCGCGATCGCCCACGTCGGTCGTCACGTGGCGAAACGCTTTCGGGTCGGCACGCCGCTGCCGTCCCACCGTACCGGACGGTCGCTCACCGGCATGGGCGCCGTCGAGCCGGGGTCCGGCTATGGTCTCCGGCGACCGTCACGTGAACAGGGGGACGACATGCAAGCCTCGGGCGCGCCTGAGGAAGCCGCTTCGAGAACTTCGGAACGGGCGGGGTCGACCGCCGGGGTCGTGGACCGGCGCCAATTCATCGAGCGAGCGGGGCCCGGTGCGGCGGCCGGCGGCCTGGTGTGGACGGACCGGCAGGTGTCGGAAGCCTGACCGGCCATCGGCATCCGTCGCGTCCTCCACGGCACGGCGCCGATGGAGGGCCGCCTGAACGATGATCGTCGACCCCTCTGATGCATCGTGAGTAGATACGGTGATCAGCCACGTGCTCTCGTTGATCTACTGTTCCATCGAACGGCTATTCGAAAGCAAGGGCGACGATGCAACCAGAGGGCACCTCACGAGACACGACACCGGACGCGCGCGTCACCACGGGCGTCGATCGACGGCGGTTCGTCAAAGGGCTCGGTCTGGGGGTTGCCGCCGGTGGCGTGGCGTGGACCGCCCCTCGGGTGCTGACGGCCAAGGCCGCGTTCGCCGCCGGAAGCGAACCCGGGCCCACCTGGACCGAGCAGTTCCCGGTGGACTCGGCGACGGGCCGGTACGGGCACGCCATGGCGAACGACGTCGACGGCAACGTCGTGTTGTACGGCGGCTGGGACACGTTCTACCTCGGTGACACCTGGATCTGGAACGGGACCACCTGGGCCCTGCGGTATCCCGGCTCGTCGCCGACGGCCCGGTACTTCCACGCGATGGCGCTCGATCCGGCGGGCAACGTCGTGTTGTTCGGCGGCTTCGACTTCACCGACGCCTCGGGCGACATGTGGCTGTGGAACGGCACGACGTGGGCGTCGGCGACCCCGAACCCGAAGCCCGGGGTTCGCTACTCCCATGCGATGGCGAACGACTCGTCGGGTAACGTCGTGCTGTTCGGTGGCCGCACCGGCGGGAGTTACCTGAACGACACCTGGGTCTGGAACGGGAGCAGTTGGAGTGCCAAGTCGGTGTCGCCGGCGCCGTCGCCTCGCGCCCAGCACAAGATGGCGACCGACGGTGACGGGAACGTCGTGCTGTTCGGCGGCTACGGTGATTCGGGCCATCTCGGTGACACGTGGATCTGGGACGGCGCGCAGTGGACCGAGCACACCCAGGCGAGTCCACCCGCGGCACGCGACGAGCACGTCATGGCCGCCGATGCCTCGGGCGAGGTCGTGCTGTGCGGCGGTATGAACATCGCCGGCTATCTGTGGGACACCTGGACCTGGGACGGGACCGGCTGGATCGAGCGGCACCCTGCCACGCAGGTCTACGCGGTCGAGCGCGCCGCGATGGCGACCGACCCGGCCGGTGGAGCGGTCCGGTTCGGCGGCGGGAACTCGTTCTTCCAGGCTGCCGACACGTGGATCTGGGCCTGAATCGGCACACGCCCGTACGCCGCATATCCTGCTGTCCGTGAATCGTCGTCACCCTCGGTTCGTCACCGTCGACCCGGCAAAGGATCCGGTGCGTCGCCTTGCCTGAGCCTCGGATCGGCCGGACGTCGGTCGCCGGTGATCGGCCGCTGCCTGCAGACGACGGGGTCGACAACGTCCTGCACACGTTCATCTCGCTGTTCCGCCGCCGCGCGCACGTGGTCGCGCTGGGCCTGGTGTTCGGTCTGGCCCTCGGGGTGGCCTGGACGATCGCGGTGCCGGCACCGGGCTCGGGGACGAAGTACTACAAGGCGACCACGACCCTCGTGGCGCTCGACACCTCGACCGCCACCGTCGACCCGGCCGTCCAGGCGATGTCCATCGGGTCGCCGCTGCCGACGGCGCTCCGCTACGCCCAGTCGGTGCAGCTCACCGATGCGGTGGCGAAGAAGTTCGGAGTCTCGGCGGACACCGTGGCTCGCCGATTGAGCGCGGATCGAAACACCGACACCGCCTACCCGGCCCTGGGGATCACCGCGCTGGCGACGTCGCCCCGGCTCGCCGAGGCCATGGCCACCCACGCCGCGCAACTGACGATCGACCACACCGGACAGGACGACGTCGCCGCCTCGTCCCGCGCACGACTCGAGACCTCGTTGCGTGGGCTCCAGAGCCAGCGTGCACGTCTCGATGCCCAGATCGCCGCTGCCCCGGCGAACGTCGACGACCTCCGGCGCCAGATCATCGACGTGCAGTCCCGCATCTCCACGCTGCAGGATCAGCTCGCGGCACTCGCGTCGGTTCCCGACGCGCCGACGCTCGAGGTCCAGCAACCGGCCCGGGCGATCCAGATCAACTCGCAGGGTTTCGCCTACCGCGTCGACCAGAACGAGAACGCCCAGAGTTCGCTTCAGACCCAGAAGCAACGCCAGGAGGGACCGGACTTCGACGAGACCGACCTGTCGCAGAGCTGGCCCCCGGCCAAACCGTGGCGCATCCCCTTGGGACTGTTGCTCGGCCTGATCGTCGGTGCCGCACTCGCCGTGCTGGTCGAGGCGTGGGACGACCGCATTCGCAATCGTGACGATGCCGAGCGGATCACCGGCCTGCCCGTACTCGCCGAGATTCCGCGCCTCGACTCGGCACAGGCCCGTCGCGGTGTGACGATCATCGACGACGAGGCGATGATGCCGCTCGTCGAGCGGTTCCGGTCAATCCGTACGGCGCTCGAGCTGGTGCTGCGCGACCGGAGCTTCTCCGACGGGCGCGCCCCGGTGGTGCTGGTGACCTCGCCGTCGCCGGCGGAAGGCAAGACGACCGTCGCCGCGCACCTGGCCGCCACGTTCGCAGCTTCGGGGACCCGGACCCTGGCCATCGACGGCGATTTCCGTCGACCGCGCCTGCACCATCGACTGCATCCGACACCGGATCCGGTGGCACCGGACGGTCCACGGCTCACGCCGCTGCCGGAACTGTCGTATCTGGCCGGTCCGGTCCACGCCCATCAACCCGATGCCGCCGTCGATGCCGTCGAGGAACTCATCCACACCTGGCGAACCTCTTTTGACCTCGTGGTACTCGACACACCGCCGATTCTCACGACCAACGACGCGGCCGATCTGTTGGGAGTCGCCGATCTTGTGGTGGTCGTGGTGCGTGCCGGTCAGACCCGTCGCAGGGTCGCCCGCCGGGTGGCGAATCAGCTCCAACGGTTGCGCGCGGATGTGGCCGGCGTCGTGCTGAACGACTGCGACGTCGACCGGACCGACGTGTACTCGTACTACTACGACCGCCGGACCGATCCCGACGCGGCCCCGGCGACCGGTCGACCGCGCTCGGACCCGGAGGCCGCTCCGGCGGTCGAACGATCCGAGAGTGCGTCTCGCAGCTGACGGGTTCGCCATCGGTCCCGCTGCGGCCACCCACTCGTGGGACGCCGGAGGGCGGAAGGGATCTCGTCGGCGGCGCAGCCAGGGCCAGGATCGGCCGGCCCGAGGCGCCCGCGGGCGTCCGGCTCACACTCGATCCGGTTGCGTCAGAAGGCGGTCGACCTCGGCATCGAGGGCGGCCGCGATGCCGGTTTCGTCGAGACGGGCGCGGATGTGCTTGCGCACGGTCTGGAACGCGCCGGAACGATCGATCTCAGCGGCGGCCGTCTCTGCTCGGCGAGCGAGGTCGACGAGTTCCGCGTGGAGCGGATCGGAGGCGTCGAAGCGCGGGATCGGCGGGTACCACGGGTACCGGTGGAAGTCGCGCGTCCCGAACTGGCC
>CAZQSU010000104.1:0-9432 GCA_964595905.1 uncultured Iamiaceae bacterium | reverse complement strand
ATTCGACCCGGAACGGATTGTTGAATCCGCGCAGCTTCGGCACCCGCATGTGCAGTGGCATCTGGCCGCCCTCGAAACCGGCCGGGATCGTGTTGCGGGCCTTCTGACCCTTGGTACCGCGGCCGGCGGTCTTGCCGCCCTTGCCGGCGATGCCCCGGGCGACGCGCTTTCGACTGCGCTTGGCGCCTTCGGCAGGTTTGAGTTCGTGGACCTTCATGCTCATTTCGCCTCTTCGACGTCGACGAGGTGGGGGACGCGCGCGATCATGCCGCGGATCTCCGGACGGTCGGGCAGCGTGTTGGTGCGACCGATACGGCCCAGACCGAGCGCCCTGAGCGTACCGCGCTGTTTGGGTTTCGCTCCGATCGCGGAACGCACCTGGGTGATGACGAGATCAGCCATGTCGCTACTCGACCTCCTCGAATGCAACCGGACCCCGCTCGGACTCGCGGTAGGCGTTCAACAGACCCGCAGGCACGAACTCTTCGGGCGACAGGCCACGCAGCCGCGCGATCTCGTCGGGCCGCTTGAGCCCCTTGAGGCCGGCGATCGTGGCACGGGCGACGTTGATCATGTTGGGTGACCGCAGCGACTTGCACAGCACGTCCTGGATCCCGGCCTCTTCGAGGATGGCCCGGGCGGCGCCACCGGCGATCACACCCGTACCGGGAGCGGCCGGCTTCAGCATGACCCGGCCGGCGCCCTGGTTGCCGGTGACCTCATGGGTGATCGTGCCACCGGCGAGCGGCACCGAGAACAGGTTCTTCTTCGCTTCCTCTTCACCCTTGCGGATCGCGAGGGGCACCTCTTTGGCCTTGCCGTAGCCGAGGCCGACCCGACCGGCGCCGTCACCGACGACGACGAGCGCGGTGAACGAGAACCGTCGACCGCCCTTGACGACCTTGGCGACCCGGTTGATGTCGATGACCCGCGAGTCGCGCAGCGGCGCTTCGCTCCGGGCGGACCCGGTGGAGGATTCGGGGTTCGGACTCATCAGTGGTTCCTCTCAGAATTCCAGGCCGGCTGCACGGGCGGCATCTGCGAGGGCGGCGACCCGCCCGTGGTACTGGTAGCCACCCCGGTCGAAGGTGACCTGGGTGATGCCGGCAGCCTTGGCCCGCTCGGCGACGGCCTTGCCCACCTCGGTGGCGGCGGCGACGGTGCCGTGGTTGCCCGGGCCACCGAGCGCGCCCTCGATCGACGAGGCCGCGGCCAGGGTGTGCCCGGCACGGTCGTCGATCACCTGTGCGACGATGTGCCGCTTGGAGCGGAACACCGCGAGACGCGGCCGCTCGGCGGTGCCGCTGACCTTCTTGCGGACCCGGCGGTGACGGCGGTGACGGGGGTTCGTGAGTTTGTTGGGCGAATGACTCATGATCGATCTCTCGGCTACTTCGCGGCCTTGCCGGCCTTGCGTTGGACCCGCTCACCCAGATACCGCACGCCCTTGCCCTTGTAGGGCTCGGGCTTCCGGATGCTCCGGATGTCGGCGGCGATCTGGCCGACCGCTTGCTTGTCGATGCCCGACACCTTGACCCGGTTCGGCGAGGGCACCTCGAAGGTGATCCCTTCGGGGGCGGTGACCTTCACCGGGTGGCTGAAGCCCAGCGCCAGGTCGAGGTCCCGACCGGCGAGGGTGGCCCGGTAGCCGACACCCTGGATGTCGAGTTCCTTGGAGAACCCGTCGGTGACTCCGACGACCATGTTGTTCACCAGGGTGCGCACCAGCCCGTGCAGCGAACGGTTCTCCCGGGTGTCGTCGGGGCGCTCCACGAGGATCGTGTCGCCCTCGGCGCGCACGGTGATGGCGCCGGGGATCGGCTGGGAGAGGGTGCCCTTGGGGCCCTTCACCTCGACGGTGCCACCGGTGATCGACACGTCGACACCGCTGGGCACGGGAATGGGGCTACGTCCGATACGTGACATGGCGACCTCTCACCAGATGAAGCACAGCACTTCGCCGCCCACGTTGCGCTTGCGCGCTTCGCGGTCGGTCATCAGGCCGTGGTTGGTCGAGACGATGGCGACACCGAGACCGCCGAGCACGCGGGGAATCCGCTTGGCCGACGAGTACACCCGCAGACCGGGCTTCGACACCCGCTTCAGGCCCGAGATCGTGCGTTCACGCTCGGCGGAGTACTTCATCTCGATGAACAGGGTGCGATACGGCTTGCCGTCCTCCTGGGTCACCGAGAAGGCGTCGATGTACCCCTCGGACTTCAGCAGGTTGGCAAGGGCCTCCTTCTGTTTCGAGGAGGGCATGCGGACGTCGTCGTGCTTCGCCACGTTGGCGTTGCGGATCCGGGTCAGCATGTCGGCGATGGGGTCGGTCATGGTCATGAACGCAGCCTCCTCACCAGCTCGCCTTGGTCACACCGGGCAGCTCGCCATTGTGCGCGAGCTCGCGCAGGCAGACCCGGCAGAGGTTGAACTTGCGGTACACCGCGCGCGGACGGCCACAGCGGCGGCAACGGGTGTAGCCGCGCACCTTGAACTTCGGCTTGCGCTGTTGCTTCTGGATGAGGGCTTTCTTTGCCATTTTCCTCTACTGTCCCTCGCGCTTGAACGGGAAGCCGAACGCCGCGAGCAGGGCTCGTCCCTCGGCGTCGGTACGGGCGGTGGTGACGATGGTGATGTCCATGCCCCGGGTCGTGTCGATCGAGTCGTAGTCGATCTCGGGGAAGATGAGCTGTTCGGTGACGCCGAAGGTGTAGTTGCCACGTCCGTCGAACGACTTCGGGGAAAGACCGCGGAAGTCACGGATCCGGGGAATCGCCAGCGAGATGAGCCGGTCGAAGAACTCCCACATCCGGTCGCCACGCAGCGTGACCTTGGCGCCGATCGGGTTGCCCTCTCGGAGCTTGAACGTGGCGATCGACTTCTTCGCCTTGGTGACCAGCGGCTTCTGACCGGTGATCACCGTGAGGTCGGCCACGGCGCCGTCGAGCAGCGACTTCTGCTGCACGGCGTCACCGACACCCATGTTGACCACGATCTTGGTCAGCCGGGGTACCTCCATGACGTTGTCGAGACCGAGTTCGCTCTTCAGCGCGTCGCGGACCGATTCGTTGTACCGGGTCTTGAGCCGCGGCAGGGTCGCGGTGCCCTTTGCGGTGTCGCTCACAGCTCACCTCCACACTTGCGGCAGACACGGACCTTGGTGTCGCCGTCGATCGAATAGCCGACCCGGGTCGGCCCACCGCATTTGTCGCAGATGAGACCGACGTTGGCGACCGGCAGGGGCATGTCGATCGAGATGATGCCGCCGGGCTGTTCGGCGCTGCGCGCCTTGGCGTGCTTCTTGGCGGTGTTCACCCCGTCGACGACGACCTTGCGCTCGGCGGGGAACACCTTCGCCACGGTGCCCTGCTTGCCGCGGTCCTTGCCGGTCAGCACCTGGACACGGTCACCGGTCTTGATCTTGAGTCCGGCCATCACAGCACCTCCGGAGCCAGCGAGATGATCCGCATGAACTTGCGGTCACGCAGTTCGCGTCCGACCGGACCGAAGATGCGGGTGCCACGGGGCTGCATCTGGTCGTTGATCAACACGGCCGCGTTCTCGTCGAAGCGGATGTAGGAACCGTCGGGACGACGCTTCTCCTTCTTGGTGCGCACGACGACGCACTTGACGACCTCGCCACGCTTGACGCCGGCGCCGGGGATCGCGTCCTTGACGGTGGCGACGAACACGTCACCGATCGAGGCGTAGCGGCGGCGGGAGCCGCCGAGCACCTTGATGCACAGCACCTCACGGGCGCCGGAGTTGTCGGCGACCCGCAGACGACTCTCTTGTTGGATCATCGCACGGTCCCTTCATGTCCCCGAACCACTTCGACCGGGGCCTGTGCCACGGCCGGCGCGGTGATTCCGAGGATCGCGGTATCGATCGTTCGCCTCCGGCTCACCGTGCCCGCTCCACGATCTCGAGCACGCGCCAACGCTTGTTCTTCGACATCGGGCGGGTCTCGACGATCCGCACCCGGTCGCCGACGTTCAGGTCGTTGGTCTCGTCGTGCACGAACAGCTTCGAGGTGCGCGCCACGGTCTTGCCGTAGCGGGGGTGCCGCTTGCGGTTCGTGATGCTGACCACGGCGGTGCGGTCCATCTTGTCGGAGACCACGACGCCCTCGCGCACCTTGCGGGGGTTGGGTCGCTTCGGCGTTCCTTCGGTGTTCTCGTTGTCCGGGCTCACGCCTGCTCCTCACTTGCAGCCAGGGCCTCTGCCGCGGCGATCTCGCGCGCCCGCAGCTCGGTGTTGATCCGTGCGATCCGCTTGCGGGTCTGACCCAGCCGCGCGGAGTTCTCGAGTTGTCCGGTGGCGTGCTGGAACCGCAGGTTGAACAGCTCCTTCTTGGAGTCGCTCAGCGCCTCGACCAGTTCGGCGTCGGACACGTCGGTGTCGAAAGTGTCGGTAGCCATCACACTCCCTCGATACGGGTGATGAAGCGGGCCTTGATCGGCAGCTTCTGGATGGCCCGCTCGATGGCGGCGCGGGCGATCTCGGGGTCGGAGTAGGTCAACTCGAAGAGCACCCGGCCGGGCTTGACCACCGCGACCCAGTGGTCGGGGTTGCCCTTGCCCGATCCCATGCGGGTCTCGGCGGGCTTCGCGGTGACGGGCTTGTCGGGGAAGATCGTGATCCAGACCTTGCCGCCACGCTTGATGTGACGGGTCATCGCGATACGGGCGGCCTCGATCTGACGGGCGGTGATCCAGCCAGGTTCGAGCGCCTGGATCCCGTACTCACCGAAGGCGACCTCGGTGCCACCCTTCGCGGTGCCGCCGGTGCGACCCCGGTGGTGCTTGCGGTACTTGACCTTCTTGGGCATCAACACGGTTCAGTCACCGTCCCCGGCACGGAAGTGCGGCGTCTCGGAGTGCTCCTGGGTGGTGCGCTCGATCTCTTCTTCTTCGGCGAGCAGCCGCTCGAACTCCGGGTCGGCCTCCTTGATCAAGGGAGCGTTCTCGGTTTCGGTGGTCTCCTCGGCGGGCTGGCTCGCCGCGGCGACGCGCTTGCGGGCCGCGGACGACACGACACGCCCACCCGGGTCGCGGACCTGACCGGAGGTCTCCCCCACGGCCATGGCGGCTTCCTGGGCGATCCGCTCGTTGACCTGCGTGCGGTACGGCACGATGTCGCCCTTGTAGAGCCAGACCTTGACGCCGATGCGACCCGCGGTGGTGCGGGCCTCGCGGAAGCCGTAGTCGATGTTGGCGCGCAGCGTGTGCAACGGCACCCGGCCTTCGCGGTACCACTCGGTGCGTGACATCTCCGAGCCACCGAGACGGCCCGAGCACTGCACCCTGATCCCGAGCACGCCGGCCTTCTGGGCGTTCTGCACGGCCCGCTTCATGGCGCGGCGGAAGGCGATGCGGTTGGCGAGCTGGTCGGCGACACCCTGGGCGATCAGGGCGGCGTCGAGTTCGGGGTCCTTGATCTCCTGGATGTTGAGCTGGACGCGGTTGTTGCCGGTGATCTTGGCGAGTTCGCCGCGCAGCCGGTCGGCTTCGGAACCGCGGCGACCGATGACGATGCCGGGGCGTGCGGTGTGCACGTCGACGCGAACCCGGTCACGGGTGCGCTCGACCTCGATGCGGCTGATCGCGCCGTGCGGCAGATCGTTCATGATGCGGCTGCGGATCGTGGAGTCCTCGATCACGTAGTCGGCGTAGGCCTGGCGGTCGGCGTACCAGCGCGACTTCCACTCGGTGGTGGTGCCGAGGCGGAACCCGTAGGGGTTGACCTTCTGTCCCATCTAGTCGGTTTCCTTTGTCTCGGTCGAGGAATCTTCGTCGGTGGCGGCTTCGTCGGTGGCAGCTTCGCCGGTGGCGGTCGCGTCGTCCGCCCCGCCCTCCGCCTCGGCTTCGTCGGTCGCCACTTCGTCGGTCGCCACTTCGTCGGCAGCTTCGGTGTCGTCGGCAGCTTCGTCGGTGTCGGCCGTCTCGTCGAGGTCGGACTCGATGGGTTCGGTCACGTCGACGGCCTCGTCGTCGGAGGCCGTGTCGGCTCCGCTCGAGGCGTCGTCGACGTCCAACCCGGCCTTCTCGGCATCGGACTGGCGGCTCTTCGCGACCCGGGCGGCACGCGACGCCGACACCCGGCGCTGGCGGCCGCCACCGGGCGACGCGGCCTCGGCCGCTTCGGCACGGGCGACCTGCTCGTCGGTCATACGGGTCACGATGACCGTGATGTGCGTGGTGCGCTTGCGGATCGTGGTGGCCCGCCCGCGGGCACGGGGGCGGAACCGCTTCAACGTCGGGCCTTCGTCCGCGAAGCACGCCGAGACGAAGAGACGGTCGGGGTCCTGGTCGTCGTTGGCGACCGCGTTCGCGACCGCGGAGTCGAGCACCTTCGCGATCACCTGGGCGGCGTCGCGCTCGACGAGAGCGAGGATGTCGGTGGCCTCGGCGACGCTCCGGCCCCGGATCAGGTCGAGGACCTCACGGGCCTTCGACGGCGACATCCGGATGTAGCGCGCCTGGGCGCGGGTACCGGGCCGCTCGTTGGTCTTTGCTCCGAATGCCATCTACCGTCGACCCCTGACCTGCTTCTCCTGGCCGGCGTGGAACTTGAAGGTCCGCGTCGGGGCGAACTCGCCGAGCTTGTGGCCGACCATCGACTCGGTGACGTACACCGGCACGTGCTTGCGGCCGTCGTGCACGGCGATCGTGTGCCCGACCATGTCGGGGATGATCGTGGAGCGCCGCGACCAGGTCTTGATGACCCGCTTGGCGCCCTGGGCGTTCAGGTCGTCGACCTTGGCCAGCAGGTGGTCGTCGACGAACGGACCTTTTTTGAGCGAACGTGGCATGTGGTGACCTACCTCCGAGAACCGCGGGTACGGCGGCGGCGCACGATGAGTTTCTGGGATGCTTTGGTCTTGTCGCGGGTGCGGCCTTCGGGCTTGCCCCACGGCGAGACGGGGTGACGACCACCGGAGGTCTTGCCCTCGCCACCACCGTGAGGGTGGTCGACCGGGTTCATGGCCACGCCGCGCGTCTGCGGGCGGACACCCTTCCAGCGGTTGCGGCCGGCCTTGCCGATCTTGATCAGCTCGGCCTCGGCGTTGCCGACCTCACCGACGGTCGCCCGACAGTCGATGAGCACCCGGCGCATCTCCGAGCTCGGCAGTCGCAGCGTGGCGAAGTCACCTTCCTTGGCGACGAGCTGCACGCTCGAGCCGGCGCTGCGGGCCATCTTGCCGCCACCGCCGGGCGAGAGCTCGACGTTGTGCACGACCGTGCCGACGGGGATGTAGCGCATCGGCAGGGCGTTGCCCGGGCGGATGTCCGAGCCCTGCCCGCTGCGCAGACGGTCGCCGACCTTGACGTTGCGCGGGGCGAGGATGTAGCGCTTCTCACCGTCGACGTAGTGCAACAGGGCGATCCGGGCGTTGCGGTTCGGGTCGTACTCGATCTGGGCGACCTTGGCGGGCACGCCGTCCTTGTCGCGCTTGAAGTCGATGATCCGGTACTGCTTCTTGTGCGCGCCACCACGGTGACGGGCGGTCTTGCGACCGTAGGAGTTCCGGCCACCGGTGTTGTTCTTGGTCGCGAGCAGCGACTTCTCCGGCGTCGAACGGGTGATGTCGGAGAAGTCGGAGACGGTCTGGAACCTGCGACCGGCGCTCGATGGTTTGCGCTTGCGAAGAGCCATGGTCCTAACTCTGGAAGATCTCGATGGACTCGCCTTCGGCGAGGGTGACGATCGCCCGCTTGGTGTCGGCACGCTTGCCGACGCGGTTGGTCCGCCGGTTGCGTTGGGTCTTGCCGCGGCGGTTGAGGGTGTTGACCTTGACGACCCTGACCCCGAAGTTGGCCTCGACCGCGTCGTGGATCTCGGGCTTCGAGGCGTCCGGGTGGACGATGAAGGTGTAGACGCCCTGCTCCTGGAGGGCGTAGGACTTCTCGGACACCACCGGCCGGATGAGCACGTCGGATGCATCCATGGGTCAGTCCTCGCTTCCGGGGAGGGTCGAGCGGGAGAACACGACGTCATCGGCCACCAGCACGTCGTAGGCGTTGAGTTCACGGGCGTGGCACAGGTGCACCTGGCCGAGGTTGCGGAAACTCTTGACCACGGTCTCGTCGTCGTCACCGACGACGATGAGCACCCGACCGGAGAGGCCGGCGGCGTCGAGGAACGCGACCGCGGCCTTGGTGGAGGGGCCGTCGAACGACCATTCGTCGACGACGAACAGGTGCCCGTCGGCGGCACGGTCCGACAGGGCGCTGTAGAGCGCGGCACGGATCATCTTCTTGGGCGTGCGCTGGGCGTAGCTGCGCGGCTTCGGGCCCAGGGCCACGCCGCCACCACGCCAGTGCGGTGCGCGGATCGTTCCTGCACGGGCCCGACCGGTGCCCTTCTGACGCCAGGGCTTGGCACCGCCCCCGGCCACCTCGGCACGAGTCTTGGTGCTCTGGGTGCCGGCACGGCGGGCCGCGAGCTGTGCGGTCACGACCTGGTGCAGCAACGGCACGTTCGGTTCACGACCGAACACGTCGTCGGTGAGGTCCACCGATCCCGACTTGGCGCCGGTGGCGTCGAGTGCGTCGACCGAAGGCATCAGTGCTGTCCTCCTTTGACCGCGTCGCGCACGAACACGAGGCCGCCCTTGGGACCGGGCACGGCGCCCTTCACCAGGAGCACGTTGCGTTCGGCGTCGGCCTTGACCACCGACAGGTTCAACGTCGTCGTCGTCGTGCCACCCATCCGACCGGCCATGCGCTGGCCGCGGAACACCCGGGCCGGTGTGGCACACGAGCCGACCGAGCCGGGCATGCGGTGGATGCGGTGGGCACCGTGGCTGGCCTTCTGGCCCGAGAAGTTGTGACGCTTCATCACCCCGGCGAAGCCCTTACCCCGCGACACCGCGGTCACGTCGACCAGCGTCGTGTCGGCGAAGACGTCGACGGCGATCTCCTGGCCCACCTGGAACTCCGACACGTCGTCGAGACGGAGCTCGACGAGTCGTTCACCGGGGTCGACCCCGGCGGCCTCGTACTGTCCGGCGACGGGCTTGGTCAGCTTCGACGCCTTTTTGGTCCCGAAGGTCACTTTGAGCGCGCTGTAACCGTCACGCTCGGGAGTCTTGACGTCGACGATGCGCATCGGCGGAACCTGCACGACCGTCACGGGCACGACGCGGTTGTCGTCGTCCCAGATCTGGGTCATGCCGACTTTCTCGCCGACGATTGCTTTCGTTGCCATGAGGGCTCGAGTTCCTTGGATTCGCCCACCCGAATGGTGGGGCGTTCACGCGAACGCTCCGCCGGGCGGGCCCTGCGGAGCGGTTCTCTTGGTTGTGCCGTACGGTTCCCGACTGGCAGCAGGCGGGCCTGGACGGACTTCGATTGCGCTGCACCCGGTCAGGGCACAGGGGGACCATGGTAACGACACGCTTCGCGACCGTCCAAGTCGTTCACGACC
>CAZQSU010000103.1:0-9661 GCA_964595905.1 uncultured Iamiaceae bacterium | reverse complement strand
GCGGCGCAACCCGGCCGAGGTCAGCTCCAGTCGCCCCTCACGCTGCTCGACCAACCCGGCTTCGGTCAGCATCTTCGTCAACTCGGCCAGACGCTCGAGACTGCGGCCCGCGTCGGGGCCGAGCAGCCGCTTCGCCCGTTCGATGTCGGCTTCGGCGAGCGCGCCGGGGTTCGCCGCGGAGCGGATGAGGTTCTCGAGTTGATCCAGATCGCCGAGCTGGTCGAACAGGCCCGGCGCACCGGCGAAGTCGAGCGGGTCGTTGCCCGAGAACTCGTACGAGCGCTGCCAACCGAGCTGGGGGTACAGGTTCTGCAGCTGCTCGGAGAGCCGCTGGAACTCCCACGACATGTCGAGGTCTTCGAGGAGCTGCTCGGTCAACGCCTGCAACTGGGCCCGCTGCTCGGGCGACATCGAGTTGAACATGGCCTGCATCGCTGCGAACTGCCGGGCCATCTGTTCGAGCAGTTCGTCGAGGGTCCGCGGTGGCGGTTCGCCGAACAGGTCGCCGTAGCGGTCCAGAAATGCGTCGAAGTCGGGCTCCTCGCCTCGTTCGCGGGCCGCGATCATCTCGTTGAGTTCGGCCATCATGTCGGCGTTGCGTTTGAGGTCGTCCGGGGTCAGGTTCTGCATCTGGCCCATCATCCGGTTGACCTGATTGGTCATGAGTTCCGAACGCAGTTCGTCCATGAGATCGGCGAAGTCCTTCTGCGCCTCGGCCGAGGTGAAGTCGTAGTCGGACAGCTCACGCACCATGCCGGCGAGGTCGGGGGCGAGCAGGTCGAGCTCCATCCGGTGCTGTGCCACGCTCTCGCGCGCGAGGTCGGCCCGGCGCTCGTTGCCCGAGGCCTCGGCCTCGGAGAGCTGGGCATCCAGCGCGGCCCGCTCGGTGTCGACCACGTCGCGCAACCGCTGGGCGATGTCGTCGTACACGCCGCCCAGGTCGTGCTGGTCGAGCAGGTCACGTCGTCGGTCGCGTAGCCGCTCCATCAGGTCACGCAGACCCTGGATGCGTTCCCCGTCGGGGGTCTCCATGCCGTCCTGCAGCAAACGACGGAGTGCGGCGTCGAGATCACCGTGGTAGAGCACGTCGTCGGTGATCTCGCTCATCACGTCGCGGGCGTTCAGGTCGAAGCCGGTCTGCGTGCCGTCCCACGCCGAGTAGCGGAACCGACGGTTGGACGGGTGGTACTCCATGACGCCCCACGGTACCGGCCCCGCGACGAACCCGCGTCGCGCGTTGAGTAGCGTTCGGGCGAGTCCGGTCCGTCGGGGCCGGGACCGATACAAGGGAAATCGCATGCAAGATCTGAACGGCCGGGTCGCCGTGGTCACCGGGGGCGCCAACGGCATCGGCTACGCCATGGCCGAGGCGTTCGCCGGGGCCGGCGCGAAACTCGTGCTCGCCGACGTGAACGAATCCGAGCTCGGTGCCGCCGTGCAGGGTCTCGCCGACGACGGCGCCACGGTGTCGGGGGTTCCCACCGACGTGTCCGACGCCGCCCCGGTCGACGCGCTGCGCGACGCGGCCCTCGCGGCCCACGGCGCGGTGCACGTGGTGTGCAACAACGCCGGGGTGGGCACCGGCGGGCTGAGCTGGGAGCTACCCCTCGAGCAGTACCGGTGGGTGCTGGGCGTCGACCTGTTCGGGGTCATCCACGGCGTGCACACCTTCACGCCGCTGCTGGTCGAGCAGGGCGAGGGCCACATCGTGAACACCGCATCGATGGCCGGGCTGTTGTCGCCGGCGTTCATGGCGCCGTACAACATCGCCAAGCACGGTGTGGTCACCCTGTCGGAAACCCTGTTCGCGGAGCTGGCGTCGCTTGCGCCGGGGGTCGGCGTCTCGGTCCTGTGCCCCGGATGGGTCAACACCCGCATCTACGACGCCGCCCGCTACGGCCAGGGCGGCACCGGGCTCGTGGGAGACGACGCCGAGACCGCGACCGGCGGCGACGACGGCGCCGGACTCGCCGAGATCGTCAAGGGTCTGGTTGCCGACGGGCTCGAGCCGGCCGACGTCGCTGCCCAGGTGCTCGACGCGGTGCTCACCCGACGGTTCTACGTGCTGACCCATCCCGACTGGATGCCGCTCGTGGCGGATCGCACCCAGCGGACGATGGACGGCGGCGACCCTGCCGTGGGCACTCTGCCCAGCGACGCATGACGACGAACGATCCGACCTGATCCCGACCCGCTCTTCGAGGTAACCGATGACCACGACCCGTCGCAAGGCCGCCCTGTGGCTTGCCGCCGCCGCACTCGTCGCCGGGGGCACCGCGTGTTCGAGCTCCGACCCGACTCCGGGCGCCGCATCGGTCGCCGACTCGGCCGCCACGGTCACCACCGCCCCGGCGATCGCACCGATCACGATCGTGGTCACCGACGACGACGGGATCGACGCACCCGGGATCGACGAACTGGCACGGCAGTTGTCGAAGCTCCCGAAGGTGACCGTGAAGATCGTCGCACCGGCCACCAACCAGAGCGGCACGGGCGACAAGACGACTCCCGGCGAGGTCGGGCACCACGCCGGCAAGACCAGCAGCGGGATCGAAGGGGTCGCCGTGGAGGGAACCCCCGCCGACTCGGTGAACGTCGCCCTCGACGAGCTGGGACTCGAACCCGACCTCGTCGCGTCGGGCATCAACAAGGGTCAGAACGTCGGACCGCTCGCGAAGATCTCGGGCACCGTCGGCGCGGCGCTCACGGCGGTCCGACGCGGCATTCCCGCCGTCGCCGGCAGCGCCGGGCTGACCGACCCCGACTACGAACTGGGGGCGAAGTACGTCGTCGAGTGGGTGAAGGCCAATCGGGATCGGATCGCGGCCGGTCGGATGGCGAAGGGGCGGGTCGTCAACTTCAACGTCCCCCATTGCACGTCGGGCGAAGCGCACCCCCTCGTCGACGTGCCGACGGCGGACGCGATCCCCGAGGGGACCAGTCCGTTCGAGGCCGACTGCGCGGCGACCCCCGCGTCGTTCGAACCCACCGACGACGTCGACGCGCTGGCACACGGCTTCTCGGCGCGCAGCTTCGTGACGGTGCCCACCCGGCCCTCGACGGACTGACCCGGGCCCCTCGCCAAACCTCGTGAGTCGACGCACGCGTCCGGGGGTTGCGCCCAGTATGGCTGCAGCGCAGGCCACGGAGGGGAGGCGGCGCCAGGCGCGCGCAGACGAACGCGCGCGTGACGTGTCCAATCGCATCCTCGCGATCACCGTGGGGATCGCATTGGTGTCGCTGGTCGTCCTCTGGAGGAATTCGTTTCCGTACGAAGACGCGGCGATGTTGTTCCGCTATGCGGAGAACGTCGTCGCGGGCCACGGAGTGGTGTGGAATCCGGGAGGCCCTCACGTCGACGGGGCAACCGATCTCGGATTCATGTTCCTGCTGGCCGCGTTCGTCGAGTTCGGTCTGTCGTCCGAGACGGCGGCGCTCGCCGTGAACTCCGTTGCGTTTCTCACGATCGCGGCGATCCTCTACGTGTTCGGGACACGACGCTGCCGATCGTCCGGAATCGGAGCATTCCTGGCCATCGCATTCATGGGGAGCCCGGCGCTCGCGATCATGGCCGGTGGGTTCGGCGCCGTGACGTTCGCCGCATTTCTCGTCGTGGCATTCCTCACGATCGTCGCGCTCATGGACGAACCGACGCACCGCCGCGCGCTGGTCGCAGGTGTCGCGTGCTCATTGCCGGGACTGATTCGTCCTGAGGGGGTGCTGATCGTCGCAGTGTTCGCCGCCATGGCACTCGTCGATGCCGTTCCGTTGCGGCGCCTCGCCGTCGTGGCGGTACCGACGGCACTCACCTATGGCCTGCTCACCGCGTGGCGATGGGCAAACTTCGGGTATCCACTGCCCAACCCGTATTACAAGAAGGGAGGCGGCATCCTCCATCTGGACGGGCTCATGGACGCCATCAGATTCGTGTTCGCCGTCGGCCTCCTCCCACTGGTCGCCATCTGCGTCACCGCGTTCTTCCTACGTGGGACCGATCGCAGGCGCTGGCTCGCGTATGTCTCAGGCCTGGCCGCGCTTCTCGGAATGTGGATTCTCGTCTCGAGTGAGATGAACCATTCCTACCGGTTCGAGTTCCCGATCTTCGTCATCGCGCTCGTCATGCTCGCCGACCTCGCACCACGCGCATTCGGACCGTCGCTCGAACGCTTCGACCTTCACCTGACCAGGCGGCTCGGAGCTCTCGCCGCGCTGTTGTTGATCGGCCTTCTCTACTTTCCGACGATGTGGCATTTTGCGGTCGACCGACACGACCGCGAACCGCAGGCCGAGATCGCCGCCATCCTCCACGAACACGCCGATCCGAACGCGGTCGTCGTCACGACCGAAGCCGGCTATGTCTGCTGGAAGTCGGGGTGGCGCTGCATCGACGCATGGGGACTGAACGACAAGAAGATCGCGCACACGCACCATCCGACGCAGCGGGAACTGGCCGAGATCGCCCCGTTGGTGCTGTTCGTCCACGCTCCGACATCGCCCCTCATGAAGTCCGTGTCGACCGGGCCGTCGTGGTCGTTACGCGGTTGGGATGCCATGACGACGCCCATGATCCGCTTCGCCGAACAGCACGACTACGTGCTCGCCGCGGTCGTCGACCCGACACTCCGCGATGGCTACTTCGTCTATGTCCGCCCCGGTGAACCCGACAGCGAGTCGCTCATCGAAGCGTTCGGCGCGCTCCGTCCGCGTCTGTCCGACGTGTACGGACGACCGGGCCCTGACGGTCGGTTCCATCTGCCGACGTCGTCCTGAGTGGACTCGCCGACCACTTCCGGGACCACGTTTCGGACGACAGAACTCAGCGGCGTGATCGGTAGTCGGCACGCACGCCGTCGGCGTCCTTGTTGAGCCGACGCGACAGGTGCAACCCCTCGAGCACCAGCTCGACCGCGCTCGCCCGGACCGCGTCGGGCGAGTCGGACCCGGTGAGCGCATCGATCGCCTGCGCGAGGGCGGGATTCGTCTCCACCAGAGCCACGTAGTCGGCCACCGTCACGTCGTCGCCGGTGGAGACGATCGAGCCGTCGTCGAAGCCGGCGACCACGTCGTTGAGTGCCTCCATGGGCACCCGCTCCTTGAAGACCCCGAGCACCGCCGCGGACACCAGATGGGCGAACACCGCACCGCCGGCGTCGTCGTCGATCGTGTCGAGTTCGATCTTGCCGGCGGTCGACGCGGCCAGCGCGTCGAGATCACAGATGCGTGGCGCCGCGACCTTCTCCTCGAGGCGGAGTGCCCGCCGGGCCGCGCTGGCCACGAGCACCTCGGCGTTGGCCACCGTCATGCGCACCGACACCCCCGAACGCTGGTTCACCTCGTGCGAGGCGCGGGCCAACTGGGAGATCTCGGCGACGATCTCGGCCATGAAATCGGGCAGCACCACCTCGACCCCGTCGAGGGTGAGCGGCCTCGATTCGGTTGCGGCGATCGCGACCTCGGTGGTCGTGTCGAGCGGGTAGTGCGTGCGGATCTGCGATCCGAACCGGTCCTTCAGCGGCGTGATGATCCGCCCCCGGTTGGTGTAGTCCTCCGGGTTCGCCGAGGCCACGAGCATCACGTCGAGCGGCAGACGGATCTTGTAGCCGCGCACCTGCACGTCGCGCTCCTCGAGCACGTTCAACAATCCGACCTGAATCCGTTCGGCCAGGTCCGGCAGCTCGTTGATCGCGAAGATGCCGCGGTTGGTGCGGGGCACGAGGCCGTAGTGCAACGTCAACTCGTCCGACAGGTAGCGACCCTCCGCGACCTTGATCGGGTCGACCTCGCCGATCAGGTCCGCGATCGTCGTGTCCGGCGTCGCGAGCTTCTCGCCGAAGCGCGCCGTTCGATGCACCCAGTCGACGCGGGTGTCGTCACCGTGTTCGGCGACGAGGTCGCGTGCGTAACGAGACACGGGGGCGAACGGATCGTCGTTGATCTCCGACCCGGCGATCACCGGCATCCACTCGTCGAGCAACTCGACCAGCGACCGGATGATGCGGGTCTTGGCCTGGCCGCGCTCGCCGAGGAACACGATGTCGTGCCCGGCGAGCAACGCGTGCTCCAACTGGGGGAGCACGGTGTCGTCGTAGCCCGCCACCCCACCGACCAGCGGCTCCTGGGCACGAATCCTGTCGGCCGCGTTGCGACGCAACTCGACCTTGACCGGCACCGACTCCCAACCCGAGGCACGCAGCTGCCCCAAGGTCGCCGGACGTGACTGGTGGTCTTGTGGGTCCGCAGAAGCCATGGCTGGCACGCTACCGGCGCAGACGCATGTCGACGTACGTACCGCCTCCGACGCAGCCGGGCCCACGTGGGGAATCGAGCCGGTAGGTTCTTGGATCCCATGTCCCGCGCCGTGTCCGACCCCGATCTCGACCTGTCCGGGGTCTGGCGTGCCGGCCTCGCCGACGAGGACCTCCGCCGCACCTGGTATGCCGACCATTTCGACGACACCGACTTCTCCGACATCGAGGTTCCCGGCCACTGGCGGAGCCATCGGCACTTCGCCGACAACGATGCCCCGCTGCTGTTCCGGCGCCGCTTCTCGACGCTGACTCCCGAACCGGGCGTGCGGGCATGGCTCGTGTTGGACGGCGTGTGCACCCAGGGCGACGTGTGGCTCGACGACACCTACCTGGGCAACACCGACGGGGCGTGGGTCCCGTACCGATTCGAGGTCACCGAAGCCCTCGCCGCACGCAACGACCACGTCCTCGGCATCGAGGTCGCCAGTCCCCCCATCGGCGACCCGGCCGCCAAACGCGGGCTCCTCGGCACCCTGCAGGACGGTCCGTACGTGACACCGGGGTGGAATCCGGGCGGCATCTGGCGTCCGGTGACGATCCGCCGGACCGGCCCCGTCGCCGTCACTTCCCGTCGGGTCCTGTGCACCTCCGCGACCGCCACCCGGGCGGTCGTCACCATCACCTGCACCCTCGACAGCGCCGGCGCGGGCGAGGTGGCGATCCGCACGGCGATCGGCGGCGTCGAGCACGAACGTCGCCAACCGCTCGCCAGAGGAACCAACACCGTCACCTGGAACGTCGAGGTGGGAAACCCCGACCTGTGGTGGCCCCGAGAACTCGGCGGTCAGCCGCTCACCGACGTCACCGTCGACGTGTCGACGCTGATCGAGTCACCACGAGGCTCCACCGACGCCACCGATCTCGGCGACCGTTTCGCGAGCAGCGACCGGTTCACCGTCCGGTGCGGCCTCCGCCAGGTGACGCTGCGCGACTGGATCCTCACGGTCAACGGCGAACGCCTCTTCGTCCGTGGCGTGCTCGCCGGACCCGCCGCTCACGAACTCGCGACCGCCTCCGACGACGTCGTGACCGCGCCGGTGCGCGCCGCCGAGGATCTCGGCTGCAATCTGGTCAGGGTCCACGCCCACGTCGCGCCCGATGCGTTCTACGACGAGGCCGACCGACGCGGCATGCTCGTCTGGCAGGACCTCCCCCTGTACCGCGGTCAGCACCGCAGCGTCCGTCGCACCGCGGTCCGGACCGCCGAGGCCACGGTCGACCGGCTCGGCGCCCACCCGTCGATCGCCCTGTGGTGCGGACACGACGAGCCCGACCACGTCTCCGAAAATGGCCGGCCGGCCGGCCTCGGCCGTCGGCTGGCCGCCCATCAGTTGCCCAACTGGAACCGGTCGGTGCTGGACCGATCGGTCAAGCGCGCCCTCACCGGAGCGGATCCGTCGCGTCCGGTCATCGGCTCGTCGGGCACCTGGCCGCACCCTCCGTCGTTGGCCGGTACCGACACCCATCTCGCGTTGGGATGGTCGACCGGCGACGTCGACGACCTGGCCCGGCTCGGCCGTACCATTCCCCGGGCGGTGCGGTTCGTGCAGATCACTCCCAGCCCGTCACCCGACCCGTCCCACGCCCAGGCGCCGACGACACGCTGGCCGCCGACGAGTGTCGCGGGCCTCATCGGCGACAGTCCGGTCGACCCCGACCTGCTCGCCGAGCGACTCCCCCCCGACGCCTTCGACTCATCGGCGGCATGGCATCGCGCTGCGCACAACCACCAGGCGCTGTTGATCCGCGAGCAGGTCGAGACACTGCGGCGCCTCGCCTACCGGCCCACCGGTGGCTTCGTCGTCGCGCACCTCGCGGACCTGCGTGCGGGCATGTCCCCGTCGCTCATCGATCACACTGGTACCCCCAAACCCGCCTACGCCGCGATGCAGGCGGCGTGCGCCCCGGTCCTGGTGACCCTCGAGGGATGGCCGGGTTGCGCCCACCCCGGCGAGCGGCTCGAGGCGGCCGTCCATCTGATCAACGGCTCCCGCTCGGATCTGACCGGTGCCCGCTGTGACATCGAACTGCGCTGGGACGGCGGCGGTGACCACTGGCAGTTCGAAGGCGACCTGGCTGCAGATTCGGTCGGCCTGGTCGGACGGATCTCGGCCGACGTGCCCGGCGGAATCGACCGGATCGATGCCGTCGTGCGCGTGACCGGCGACCGGGAACTCGCCGGCACCCACTACACGGTGCCGGTTCACCGGCACGGGGAGTGATGCCCCGGCCGGCAGGACATTTGACCCCGACGATTCTGGCAGCGCTAGCGTCCCGGGTGGCGACGAGCGTGCCCCACCGACGCGTACCGCCACCAATGTCGTCCGTCCCTCGGAGGGTCCGGGTCATCAGATGTCAGCAACCACTCCATCGACCAACGTGCGGAGCCGCCCGCCGGTGAGCGGCACCGCGGCCCACCTGGACCAGCACAAGCCCGGGCCGTACCTCGTCGAGTTCTACCGCTCGTCGCTGGGCAAGAAGTACGTGATGGCCATCACCGGCCTGATCGGGCTGAGCTTCGTGACCCTGCACATGCTCGGCAACCTGAAGATGTACATCGGGCCGGCCGACTTCAACCACTACGCGGAATGGTTGCGCGAACTGCTCGTGCCGTTCCTGCCCCGCACCGTCACCCTGTGGCTGCTGCGGGCCGGCGTGATCGTCGCCGTGGTGTTGCACATCCACGCGGCGGTCGCCCTCACGATCCAGAATCGCAGGGCCCGCCCGGTCGCCTACGCATCGAAGCGGGACTACATCGCCGCCGACTATGCGAGCCGCACCATGCGCTGGAGCGGCGTCATCATCGCGCTGTTCCTCGTCTGGCATCTGTTCGACCTGACCTGGACGGGTACCGGC
Source organism: uncultured Iamiaceae bacterium (assembly GCA_964595905.1). GTDB lineage: Bacteria > Actinomycetota > Acidimicrobiia > Acidimicrobiales > Iamiaceae > JAFDWI01. Next base: position 497 of record CAZQSU010000103.1, on the reverse strand, counting down.
TACCACTACGTGCGCGGCGCCGTGTACCAGAACGTCGTCCACACGCTCGACCGCTGGCCCGTCGCGCTGCTCTACATCGTCGCCAACATCGCCCTCGGATTCCACCTGTACCACGGCGTCTGGAGCCTGTTTCAGTCGATGGGTTGGAACAACCCGCGATTCAACCGGTGGCGACGAGGCACGGCCATCGCGTTCGCCGTGGTCGTGTCGGGCGCCAACATCACGTTCCCGATCTTCGTCCAGCTGGGCGTCGTCGGCCATCTGCCGCCAGGAGCCTGAGACATGTCCGACATCACCCTCGACTCCAAGGTCCCCGACTACCCGATCGAAGAGGCATGGGACCGCCACAAGTTCGACATGAAGCTGGTCAATCCGTCGAACAAACGCAAGTACACGATCATCGTGGTGGGCTCCGGGCTCGCCGGCTCGTCCGCCGCGGCGACCCTCGCCCAGTTGGGGTACCGCGTCAAGGTCTTCACCTACCACGACTCGCCCCG
>CAZQSU010000102.1:0-9900 GCA_964595905.1 uncultured Iamiaceae bacterium | reverse complement strand
GCGCATGCCGGGGCAGCATCGCGTCGACCATGCGGGCTTCGCCGTCGAGGTCGGCACCCTCGGCGGCCATGGTGCGGACCCGGTCGATGTACCACTGGGAGTGGCCCTCGTCGTGATCGGTGAACCAACGTGGGGTCGCGGCCATGCCCGCAGCGTACCGAAGGGCCATCGACCATCGGGCCGATCAGCCCCCGGGCGTCTCAGCCGGCGGAGCCGCCGGCGTAGCTGCCGAAGCTCCAGATGTTGCCTTCGGGGTCCTTGATCGAGAACCCCATGCCACCGGGGTCGTAGTGGGGCTCCTCGGGCGGGCGGATCACCTCGACGCCGTCGGCGTGTCGGCAGCGTTTCCACACGGCGTGCGGGTCGCGGGTGATCACGTACAACCCGCCCTTCTGGCCGGGCTCGGGGGCGAAGGGGTTGTCGGGGTCGACGCCGACGACCTGGACGACGCCGCCTTCGGGCCAGCGGTATTCGCTGTGGATGATGTGGCCGGTGCCGTCCTGCACGAGCACCTGTTCGGTGAACCCGAGCACGTCGGTGACGAAGCGGATGCCGGCGGCGGGGTCGGCGTAGGCGACGACCGACCAGATCCCGTCGACGTAGGGCCGGTCGGCGGCCTGCCCGGCGGCAGGCGTGGAGGTCGAGCTGGATGCGGAGGTCGAGGTCATGGTGGGGGTTCCTTTCAGGTCGATGAGGGGGATGTCGGTGGGGATGCTGCCGCGGCGTCCGGCGGCGGTGTCGAGGTCGAGCGCCTCGATGAGCCGGGTCCGCAGCTCGAGCGCGAACTCGGTGCGGGGCGCGCGGGGCTCGGTGGGTGCGACGAGCTGGTCGAAGGGATCGGTCATGGTCGGCTCCCTTCTCCTCGGCGTTCGTAGGTGGCCCGGAACGCGGCTTTCGCCCGCACCAGCAGCACTTCGGTTGCGCCTTCGGTGCGGCCGAGACACGCGGCGACCTCGCGCACGGGCAGGTCGTCGAGATAGCGCAGGGTCAGGGCGCTGCGGTGATGGTCGCCGAGTTCGGCGAGGGTTGCCCGGGCGACGAGCTGGTCGAGGTGGACGTCCCAGTCGTCGACGGTGTCGTCCACCGGTGGTTCGCTGCGAGTGGCGACGTCGCGTTCCCGACCGGTGCGGCGCCAGTGGTCGACGAGTTTGTGGCGGGCGACGCCGATGAGCCAGGCGACGGTCAATTCGGAAACGGCGCCCCGACGGACGGCGTCGACCGCGGCCATGAACGTCTCGGAGGTGAGGTCCTCGGCGACGCTCACCGATCCGCAGCGGGCGAGCAGGTAGCCGTAGACCTCGGGCAACGAGGCGTCGTAGAGGTCGATCAGCTCCTGGCGCTGGTCGGGGGATGCAGACGGTCGGCTCACCACTCATCCATCGCTCGGCAACACCGAATTCCTACACCCTGATCGACCGGTTCGCCTGCGGCCGGCCCACCGGGTGCGGCGGCGATGCATCTGGATCGGCGCGGACGGGCTCGCAGGGTCGGCGGTGACGGGTCGCCGTCGGGGGCGGCCGTGGCGGCAAGGCCGACACCGCCGCGTGTGCCGTGTTGGTCAGGCGTCGTTGTCGGGGCAGGTCTCGTCGGTCTTGACCACGTCGAAGGTGACGCCCGTTTCCGGAGTGAACTTGCTGCCGGCTGGCGGGGTCTGGGAGCACACCTGCCAGTTCTGGTGGATGATCTGTCGGCGTCCTCTGCCGCTGGCATCGCGCAACGCGACCTGCACCACAGTGCCGTCGGTGAGCGCCTCGATGTCGCCTTTGGCCGAGCGGAGATCGTTGCCGACCTCGTCGGGCATCGTCCACACTCCGGAGTTCTCGAGGGGCGCGGTGTCTGGTGGCGCAGTCGTACTGGGCGGCGAGGTCGTCGACGTCACCGATGTGGACGGCGCCGTCGAGGGCGGGTGCAGGGTGGTCGCCGTTGCCGAGGTCGAGCCACGGTCACCGGCCGTGGTCGACGTCGACGGTTGCACGGCGAAGCGCAACGAAACCGCCACGATGGCGAACAGCGCGACGACGACCCAGGGCCACGGGCCCCCGAAGTAGTCGCCGAGACGACGTGGCCCCGGCTCGGTGGGGCGGCGGTGTTCCGGTGGCACGCATCTCCTCTGCTCGCCTGGGGCGTTCCGGGCATCCCATTGTGCCAGCGAGCCCGGCCTCCGACGTCAGCACGTCGCCGAGCTCGACAGGTGTTGGTCCGTCACGCGGTGCCGACCGGCTCAGATGCGGTCGAGCAGGGCGGCTTTGATGGCGGGGCGGGAGCCGAACACCAGCAGGAACATGGCTTCGCGCATGAGGCGTTGGGCGTGCTGGTCGGTATCCAGCGCGCGGCTGCCGGTGGTGACGACGAGCCGGGTCGCGGCCCGGTTGGCGAACAGTGCCGCCGCCGCCCGGGCGGCGGCGATCGCGTCGTCGTCGGCGTCGTCGAGCTGCGCCCGGACGGCGTCCAGCTCGTCGTCGAGCTCGCTCGGCCCCATCAGTGCGCAGCACCGCCGGGCCACGCCGAGGGCGAACGAGCCGTTGAGCCGCAGGCGTTGCCCACCGGCCATGGCCGGGTCATGCGGGACGGCGCTGATCACGTCGGCATCGTCGATGGCGACACCCGAGAAGTCGAGCTGCACGGTGCCCGACGCGTCGAGCGCGGCGAGGCGGTGCCGGTGAGCGGTCAGCCCGGGCCGGTCGAGGTCGTCGAGCACACCGGTGACCACGTCGTCGTCGGGTGAGCGGGCAGCGACCTGGAGGGTGTCGATCCTGCCCCACCCCGACACCCACGGGGCGGTGCCCGCCAGCACCCAGCCGCCGTCGCGCCGGGTCGCCACCAACGGCGAGGGGCCGGGGATCAACCCGGTGAACACGATCCCCGAGCGCCGGTCGCCGGTGCACAGGTCGGCCAGCAGCCGATCGCGCAACGCTTGCGGACCAATCAACAGGTTGCCGACCAGGCCGTGGTGTTGCATCCACACGAGCGTGGTGGTCAGACACCCCGACGCGAACTGTTCGATCACCGCACACGCCGTGTCCAGATCCGCGCCGAGGCCACCCACCTCGGGAGGTGCGAACATCCCGTAGAAGCCGGCATCCGCGAGCGCGTCGAGATTCGCCCGGTCCAGCAGTTCGGACTGGTCGGTGCGCAACGCGTTGGGAAAGAGCACCTGCTCGGCGATGTCCGCGGCCCATTCCACCGGGTCGTTCACGGCAACAGCGGATTCCGTGACCATGCCGTGGGGGTCATCCCATGGTCGTGGCTTCTCGGTCACTCCCCTCGACATGCCGCGAACGCTAGTCCCGGGTAGAGAGGGCCGGGCTTACGGCCGGGTTCGAGGGCAATCGGTAGCACCGGAACGGTTCAGCGAGCGGCCACCGCGCATCGCTTCAGAAGCGATTGTCACCGCACCGGGGTACCGTGGTGGGGTCGGTCGAATCGGCCACCAGGGCGGTGGACGAGTCGCTCCGCAACATTCAGTGACAATCACACAGGGCCAGTGCACACAGCTCGAGCCCGAGGGGAGGACATCGTGAGCAACGTCGACGAACCGGGCTCGCCTGGCGGACCGCAATCGGGGCCTGAGCCGAGTGAAGACAGGGGAGCTACGACCCGACGTCGAACTTGCAGCCATCGAGGAGGTCGTCACCCGTTTCGTGTCCCTCGCCGAGTTCGGTTCGCGTGACCTCTTCACCATGGTCGTCCTTGACCGGTCGGGCACCGTGGAGAGTCGAAGCTCACCTATGAGGAACTGTCAGAACCCGGCGCGGTCGAGTTGACCATCGGTCCCTGATCGCCAGCGCGGGGCATCGCTGAGTCGGGGCAGGGACCGAGCAGGTCGGCCGCGGGACCCGGGCCAGCGGATCGCTGCCGGACCTGTGCACCCAATTTCCCCTTGACATCGGGATGCGTTAGCCGTAACTTACGTTAGTGGCTGCTAACGCTTCGGACCTGTTGGATGCGATCGCCGAACCGACAAGACGGTCGATCGTCGAGCGCCTCGTCGACGAGCCGTCGTCGGTGAGCGACATCGCAAGGGACCTGCCGATCAGTCGGTCGGCGGTCTCCCAGCACCTCAAGGTGCTCAAGTCCGTCGGGTTGGTCAGCGACCGGCCCGCGGGCACACGGCGCATCTATCACGTCGACCCCGACGCGCTCGCGCTGATCCGTTCCTACTTCGACCTGTTCTGGAAGCGCTCGCTCGATTCGTTCCGGGACGCGGTCGAAGGGGCCGAACCCGGCGAACAGAAGGAGAAACCATGACCATCACCGACACCACGACCGTCAGCGTCTCGACCGAGGTCGACGCGCCGATCGCCCGGGCGTTCCACGTGTTCACCACCGAGATCGGCACCTGGTGGGACACCGACAAGCACATTCTCGAAGCACCGCTCGCCGAGATGGTGTTCGAGCCCTTCGTGGGCGGCAACATCATCGACCGTGGCACCGACGGCAGCGAGTGCCGTTGGGCCCGGGTGCTCGCCTACGACCCGCCCAAGCGGGTGTGTTTCAGCTGGGACATCAACACCCGCTGGCAGATCGAGACCGACCCGGAGCGGACGAGCGAGGTCGAGATCACCTTCGCCGAGATCACGCCCGTACGCACCGAGGTCGTGCTCACCCACCGTCACCTCGACCGCCACGGCGAAGGTTGGGAATCGATGCGCGACGCCGTCGGCGGCGGTTGGAGTCTCGCCCCGCTGGCCGACCGGATCAGCGAGGCCGACCACGTCGCCGGGCACGACCTGCCCGCCGTCAGCGACGACGAGATGCAGGCTCGCCTCGCCGACGCGACGGACTCCACCGTCGTGTTGTTGCACACGACCGACGCGTTCGCCCGTCCCGACGTCGACCCGATCGTCTGGGAACACGGACGGCGCAACATGGCCCTGGCCGATTCGGGTCTCGTGGCTGCGGTGCTACCGGCCACCGATGACTCCGACCTGGCAGGCATCTACGTGTTCGGTGCAAGCCCGGATGAGGTGACGACGATCATGGACGACGATCCGGGGGTACGGGCCGGCATCTTCTCCTACGAGGTGCACCCGGTCCGCAGTTTCCCCGGTGCCCGACTGCGCTAGAACCGGCGTCAGGTCTGCACAGCCAGGCGGCAACTAGCCTCGCCGGGGTCTCACACCGACCGGCTCGGGCGTCGCTGCCGGTGAGCGAGGGGAGCGTTCGTGGCCAAGGTGTATCCGGAGCATCGTGAACCCGAGCACGACTCGGAGCGGCGCGTGCTCGATGCGCTGCGCGGGCTCGACGACGACTGGCATGTGTTCCACAACATCAAGTGGCAGGCACTGCGCAGGAACCGTCAGGGTGACGGCGAGACCGACTTCGCGCTGTTCCACCCCACCAAAGGGATCCTGGTCATCGAGGCCAAGGGCGGCGAGATCGCGCTGGCCGACGGGGAGTTCGTGCGGCTGCTGGCAGACGGGCGGGAACGCAAGATCACGAACCCGTTCGACCAGGCCGCGGCGTGCAAGCGCCAGTTGCGCGAGTTCCTGTGCGGTTCGGTCGACGGGCTCGACGTGATTCCCCGGGTAGGCCACGCGGTCGCCTTTCCGCAGGGACGGGTCGAAGGCGACCTGGGCCCGCAGGGGCCGCGGGAGATCGTCATCGACGTCGACGATCTGGCTGACATCACCGCGACGATCGAGCGGATCGCCGCGCATTGGAACCCACCAACCCGGCTCGATGCCGATCAGCTCGCGTCGATCAGGAACCTGTTGTTGCCCTCGGTGCAGGTCCGGCGGCTGCTGGCCGACCACGTCGCCGAGGCGTCCCGGGCGATCATCGAGTTGACGGAGGAGCAGTTCGAGATCCTCGACGGGTTGAGCGGCAATCGTCAGGCGTTGATCACCGGAGGGGCGGGCACGGGCAAGACGGTCCTGGCGGCCGAGCGGGTGCGGCGTCTGGCCGATCTGGGCGACGACGCCCGGGTGCTGTTCGTGTGTTTCAACCGGCCGCTGGGTGATGCGTTGGCGGCGGAGTTCGCCGATCGGCCGAACGTGATCGCCGGCAACTTCCACCGGCTGGTGCGCAACACCCTGGCCGAGGCGCAGGTGCCGTTCCCCCAACCGGTGACCGCGGAGTGGTGGGCGCACGATGCGGTCGAGCAGTTTCCCGATGCCGCGGCGAAGCTCGGTTTCGAGGTCGATGCGGTGGTGATCGACGAGGGCCAGGACTTCCGGTCGACGTGGTGGGATGCGTTGCGGATGGTGATGCGTGACCCCTACGACGGCTGGTTCTACGTGTTCGCCGATGCCCAGCAGGCGGTGTACGTGGAGGACTGGTCGCCGCCGTTCGATCATCAGGGGGCGACGTGGAAGCTGACAAAGAACTGTCGCAACACCGATGAGATCGCTGTGCGGGTCGCCTCGTTGTTCGGTGGGGCGATCAGGACGTTGGGTGTGTCGGGCCCGAAGCCGAAGTTCCATGTGGTCAAGGGCCGTGACGCCCTGGCCGGCAGGCTCGCCGCCCGGCTGGGTGAGCTGTTCGACGAAGGGATCGACGCCGATCAGATCCAGGTGTTGTCGTCGTCGCGGCGGCTGATCGACGAGCTGCAGGCTGCGCTCGTCGAACGCATCCCGCGGGACGCGACCGACGACGCTGCCCGCGGGCACACCGGACAACCGGCCGACGGGCAGCCCGGCGGCAACGGCGACGTCGCCGCCGCAATGCAGAACCAGCAAGCCAGCAAGGTCGCGATGGAGACGATCCAGCGGTTCAAAGGGCTCGAAGCCCCCGTCGTGTTGGTGGTGCTCGCGGATGATCTCGATGACGACGACCTGGCGCTCGCCTACACCGGGTTCAGCCGGGCGACGACGATGCTCGAGGTGTTCGGCACCTCGGCGACGATGCGGACCGTGCGCTGGGACTCGCCCGGCTCCTGAGCAGATCGCGACCGGGATCGAATCCATTGGTCCATATGCTCATGGCGGTGCCGCGCTTGTCGGAGTTCTACGGAATCGTGATCTACCTGTATTTCTCAGATCACAACCCACCGCACTTCCACGCCATCTATGCGGAGCACGAGGCCCTCATCAAGATCGCAGATGGCACGGTCATCGGCGGGGATCTTCCGACGACTGCAGCTCGTCTGGTCGAGCAATGGCGCTCGCTCCACACCGATGAACTCATGGAAAACTGGACGAGGGCACAAGTCCCCGAGGCCCTGTCGTCGATCGAACCACTCCGGTAGTCTGGAGACCATGACCGACCTGGTGCGAGTGGCGAGCGTGGACCACCTCGGTGAACGCGTGCTGCGAGTCGTGTTCACCGACGGACTCGTGCGCGAGTTGGACTTCGCGGGCAAATTGTCCGGGGTCATGTCGGTGATCGACGACGATTCGCTTTTCGCCCAAGTCTGCATCGATCCGACGAGCAGGACGGTTTCCTGGCCCAACGGCATCGACCTCGATCCGAACGTCCTCCATGGTGACCGGCCACCGGCGTCCGGGCTCACCCCACGGGTCGTACGCGAATACCGGATGCAGCACTCGGCCTGAGTGGCGAGCAGGCTTTTGACGGGGCCTCCGTGAGTCGAGGTGCTCGGTACCGCGGCGACGATGCGGACCGTACGCTGGGACGGCCCGCCGATCACGTAGCTTCCCGGCGCGAGTGCGCGGGTACGATCTCGCCAGGTCAGGATCGGTTGGCTCGGAGCGATCAATGGGGATCTTCGATTCTTCGGAACAGGCGAGGTCCCGTCGACGGGACCGGTCGGGTGCTGCGCCCGAACTCGATGAACAACAGCGGGCGCGGTGGCGTGCCGCCGGCAAGTTCTACGAGTTCACCGGGTATTCAGAAGAGGGCGTCGGGCATCCCGTCACGATCACCGTGTACGCGGATCGCATCACCACCACTCCCGGCCACGAGGGTGTGGCAGCGACCCAAGGGGTGACCCGATTGCCGCTTCGGGGGCGGCGCGTCGAGGAGGTGCCGCTCCGTGCGGTCGAGGGTGTCGACGTCGAGAAGGCGACGGTGACCCAGGCGCGCATCCGGGTGAACGCGGCGCTGCAGTCGTTGGCATTTCTGTGTAGTCGCACCGTCGCCGAGCAGGTCCGTCACGATCTCGAGGCGGGCATCTCCGAAGCGATGATCGACGCGGCGAGACGGGCCGTGCCCGAGGCGCCGATCCCCGCTGTCGCAGAGCTGCTCGGCGCCGATGACCCCGCGTCCCGGATCGAACAGCTTGCCGACCTGCGTGACCGGGGCCTGATCACCGAGAGTGAGTTCGAAGCGAAGAGGCGCCAGATCCTGGGGTTGTGAACAACCCCCGTAGACCGCGGCCTCGTAGTCGTCGTGGTGGACTTCGCGGCATTGGTTGTGGTGACGCGGCTCGGCTCGGCGGCGAGCATCAGGTACACCCGGATTCCGAAGAGTGGCACCTACCATTGACCTCGTTGGACGGTCGTCCCCGGTGCCCCGCCCGCGACGATCCTGGATGTGGGTAGTGCTCCTGTGCAGAGTGCCTTGACGGATCTGCAACGATGGTCCCGGCGGCATAGGAGCATCTGTCGTGGTCCGGAGCGGCCACCCGGTCCCGAGGAGGGGGCATGCGCAAGTTCACCAAGGTGGCAACCGTCAGCTTGATCGTCGCCGCAGCAGGTGCGTGTGGCGGTGGGGGTGGCTCGTCGATCAGTGACCTGGGTCAGGTCCGCAGCAAGCTCACTGACGCCGGTATTTCCTGCCCGAAGCCGCCGGCGCCCTACCAGAGCGACGACGACGGATTCAGCCTCGGCGCCGCCGATCCGGCCTCCGAACTGGAATGCACCTCGCATGACGTCAAACTGACGGCGTCGCTGTGGAAGGACGCCTCAGGGAAGACGGCCGCGCTCGCGGTCGCGAAGTCGTTCATCTGTGGCTTCGGAGAGAGCGAACTCTCCATGATCGAGGGTGACAATTGGGGACTGGCCGTCGACGATCTCGACTCGGACACAGACAAGGAAGACGCTGCGCTCGCAAAGGCCGCCGAGGCGCTCGGGATCGAGCCGACGACCCACAAGTGCGACAAGTCGTCATCCGACGACGCTAAGGGGTCATCCGCAGCCTCCGACGACACCACCGAGGAGACTTCGGCTCCGACGACCACGGTCGCGACCAGCGGTGACCGGTCCAAGCCGCTCGCCGTGGGGGAATCCGCAAAGGTCGGTGACTTCGAGGTCACGGTCGACTCGATCACCCCGGACGCCACCAGCCAGGTCCAGTCCGCGAACGAGTTCAACGACCCGCCCTCCAAGGGCCAGTACGCCGAGGTCAGCTTCACCGCGGTCTACGACGGGACCGACGAGGGTTCGCCTGCGATGGACCTTTCGGTGGTGCTTTCCGGGGCCGACAAGGTCCAGTATCGCGCCTCGGACTGCATGGCGGCCCTGGACAGCGACTATTCCACCATCGAACCGGGCGGCAAGCTGCAGGTCACGGTGTGTATCGACGCGCCGGCCGACGCGATCACCGGAGGGCTGATCTTCGTCGAATCGACCTTCAGCTTCAGCGACGACGATCGCGCCTACTGGAAGTTGCCCTGAGCGTACGGGTTCGCCGCGGATGGGAACGCTGAGTTCGGACCGGATTTGCGACGGCCGGGAATCCGGCTGGCAACCCGCGAGTCACCCGCCCATCATGCCAGTGACACGCCGGTCATCTCCTGGCAACGTCTGCGGAGATGATCCCGGTGCTGCCCAGGTTGATCCGCGGCCACGAACACCTCGACTGCGGCGTCCGGGTCGCCCGATTCGATCAACGCACTGACCATCGTCACGATCGGACGCCACGCCCGCGACCCGAGCCGCTCGGCTGCGCCACGGCAGCTGACCCGAGCGCGCCGACCAAACCGTCATCGAGGGCGGTCGGAGCGGTCAGGGTCGGTGGCGCCGTTCTGGTTGCCAGGCCAAAGCACCCAGCAACACC
>CAZQSU010000101.1:360-10184 GCA_964595905.1 uncultured Iamiaceae bacterium | reverse complement strand
ACATCAAGGGCGTGCGTGAGACGCAGTTCTACCTGGTGGACGAGGTGCAGAGCGTCTACCGCGGCCAGGGCGTGTCGATCCATGACAAGCACATCGAGTTGATCGTGCGCCAGATGACCCGTCGGGTGGCGGTGTCGGAGCCGGGTGACACCGATTTCTTGCCGGGTGAGCGGGTCGACCAGCGGCGTTTCACCGAGACCAACCGGGTCACGGTCGCGGATGGCAAGACCCCGGCCGAGGGCCGTTCGGAGCTGATGGGGATCACCAAGGCGTCGTTGGCCACGGACTCGTGGTTGTCGGCGGCGTCGTTCCAGGAGACCACCCGGGTGCTCACCGAGGCCGCGATCGAGTCGAAGAGCGACTCGTTGATCGGTCTGAAGGAGAACATCATCATCGGGAAGCTGATCCCGGCGGGGACCGGCATGTTGGCCTACCGCCAGATCGGCACCCGTGCGCCGGGGTACGAGCCGATGACGTTCTGGTCGTCCGACGGTGACGGTGAAGGTGAAGACGGTGCTGCTGCGGTCGACCCGGCCGAGTGGCTCGCCGGCCTGGCCCCGGTCAAGACCGAGTAGCACGACCGACGACTCCGGAATCCCTGCTTGGCATTTGGGATGGATGACTTCTGCGCGCCGTGCAGTGTGGCGATTAGATGGCCTTCCGTCGGACTTGGGCGGCGTTGCCATGGACGACGGGTAACCCGGAGCCGTGGGGAAGTCGGGTTCGTCCCAGCGCCGTTCGGACGAGAAGATCCCGGCTTCGTATCGAACGTATTCATGGCTTGCCATGGGAGTGCCATCGGCACGGTCGGTGTCGGGATCGATCTCGTTGACGTGGAGCGCATGGCGGGGGTTCTGTCGCGGTGTCCCCGCCTCGCTGGGCGTCTGTTCACCCCAGAGGAAAGTGCCCACTGCCTCAGCGCACAAGCAGCATCGCTTCGCTCGCAGCGGTTTGCCGCCCGGTTCGCCGCTAAGGAAGCCACGATGACGGCGCTTGGAGTGGGCATTGGCGAGATCGGCTTGCATGAGGTCGAGATTGCACACGGTGAGTCTGGGGAACCTGCGTTGAACGTGATGGGGCGTGCTGCCAGCTTGGCTTCAGGGCGGGGTGGCCAACGATTGCTAGTCTCGCTCAGCCACACTGCGACAGTGGCAGGCGCGATCGTTCTGCTACTGACGTGAATGCGAAGCACGTCATCCCCTGGCTGGCAGATCGCTGACGTTTCGAGTGTCAACGCTTAGGTTGCTCCGTGGCTGTGCCAGCTCGATGATGAGCGCGTCGGCTGGCCGCGTGAACCCTGGCTCGGCGTGACCGACCGAGGCGAGTCTACCGTGCCTTTGCTGCCAGCCACTTGACGGGATCTGTTCGTAGCGCGAGGATGTCGCGCATAGATACGAGAGCTCGATAGGGGAGCAGCGATGACGAGACTCAAGAGCAGTGCGGCATGGGCGGTCTCGGCAGGTGTACTGGTCGCAGCAGGTACGCCCGGCGTGTCTGGTGCGGCCTCCGCACCAGACCCTGGTGGGCCAACGGCGGCGTTGGATCAGGGGATCACAGGTACGCCGGCGAACTCCCAAGGCGCCTTTGCAGCCGCCCCGGCCGACTTCGATCCCCTGCAGGCCAACAACGACGATCTGCAGCGATACGGCTACCCGACTCGGCCCCCCGGCACCACGCCTGACTGGTGGCTCGACTTCGTTCAAAGCAAGAATCGGGTCTACGACCCCGGCACCGAGATGCCTGGGGTAAGTGTTGGCCCACCGCCTGGAGTTTCTGGTGGCGGCGGGCAGACGGGGCGGTCTACGCCCACCAATTCGCCAACGCTTCCGTCCGATCTCACGCTCCCCCCAGGGGTCAGTGAGGCCGACGCCGCCAATCCTAAGCTAAGAGCGACATCCAACTGGATGGGATTCGAGACCGTGAAGGGCAGTTATCCGATAGTGCAAGTCCAGCTCTACTGGGCGATACCAGCGGTTAGTCAGTACCCCGGCGATTCGGGCCTAAGCGATCTGAGTGTTTGGCCCGGTATCGGTACGGGTTCGCAGTCCGACCCGCTCATTCAGGCTGGGTCTGGGAGTGATGTGAACGGCAGCCTGAAGTCCTACTACTGTTGGACGGAGATGTATCCGTTCGAGTACGAACATCTAATGAGCATGGGCTGCCACCCTGGAGACGTCATTCACGTCTTGATTCAGGTATATGCGGCGATCCCCGGTCAAGGTCAGCATGCGTACTTCGAAATAAAAAACGAAACAACCGGTGCCGATCAGTTCAGACCGTACTTCTTCACTGGTAGTTACGGAAGTCAAGTGGAGTGGATCGGTGAACGAAACTCGGGTCCTGGTGGGCATGGTTCGTACAATCACAGGAACCTGCCGCAGTTCGCCGGATTTGCCGTTCACGGAGCCACAGCGAATGACAGCGGTTTGAATAGCAAGAATCTCTCGCATGGGTACACTTATAAGGATTACATGACCACGGATGCGGGCACGCCAATCGGCCGCACTGGCGACCCGTCATCAACGAATGCCTTCTCCATGTTCCGGATGGCCAACTCATCATGGCCATGAGCGATTCAATTTACCTTGCGAAGCGTGGATGGTTACGCTACTTTGGGCTGACGTTGCTTACTTCGCTTGTGATCGCAATGGCCTCTTGCGGCGGAGGAAATAATACGGCTGTTGCGACCTCGACGACCATAAAGAACCTCACCGCAGTGAACGGCTGCAATACCGGGTACGATTCGGCATCCTTTGAGATTCGGAACGCAGATGGAAGCGCCGTCCATGACGGCGGGCTGAAGAACTCTGCCAACGGGAGTGGTGTCGCCGTATTGTATTCTCACTTGTGTGAATTCGTCCGGCAGCATGAAGGTTCACTCAGCGATACAGTTTGCCCAAGAATGCCGCAACCAGGTATAAGTTATCGCATGATCTTCGACGGATCGGATAAGACAGAAGGTTCGGAGATTATATACCAGCCTAACGGTTGCGCCTTCTTTCAGATGGGGTCACGAAAAGCATATGAGGAAACGCTGTCTACAACGTTTGATGCGCTCAGCAATGAGATCAGCACGTTGTTTCGCCTTGACCCGACGAAGGTCAGAAATGGAACGCTCACCGATGCGGTGAGCCGGTAATGGCAGGTTCGCTGCCGACGGAGAATCCTGATCGCTCTATGGGGCTGGATCCGGGTGTCTTAAGCCCGGGTGGCTTGCGACAGAGTAGGCGGGCGAGGCTCCGTACGATCGTGCCGAGCGATGTTGAGTTGCTGTACCGAGTGGAGCTCTCCGAGGCTCTTGGAGTGCGTTGGCGATTCCGCGGTTCTGTGCCCTCGCCTGCTGACTATGCCGAGTCTGTCTGGACCAACACACTCGCGACGTTTCTGATCGAGAAGTGTTCGGAGCGGACGCCCGTCGGTGTGGTGGCGATTTACAACGCGAACATGACCGCGCAGCGGGCGTCGTTCTCGCTGGCAGCATTTCCCGGCTACGAGGGCACGCCGGCGGTGATGGATGGTGCCCTTCTGGCAATCAACTACGCGTTCGCTGTCTGGCCGTTTCGTAAGCTCTACGCCGATGTCCTGGGATTCAATGTGGACCAGCTCGCGAGCGTGGCGCGCCACCTGTTCACAGAGGAGGCCCGCCTGAGCGAATGGGAGTTCTTCAACGACCAATGGTGGGACCTCTACTACTTCTCGCTCACCCGAGAACGTTGGCTGGAACGGCGGGACCATCTGATCGGCCGAATCCTGCCATGACCGACGACGTGGAGGTCCCGACCGTCGAGGTCTTCATTGACGCCATCCTGGCGGCACTGGACCTTGATCGAAGCAATGGAGAGCTCGACGCGGACTCGCTCCTGGCAGCCGACGCGGGCCTGGACTCGCTCGATCACTATGAGGTCCTCTGCACCGTCGAGGATTGGGCCAACTGCCAGTTCGACGACGAACTGCTCGTGACCTGGTACACCTTCGGCGACGTCTACCGCTGCTACCTGAACAACCGGGATCCGGCTGAGGTCGATCGGTTTCCATGGCCTGGGACTGTAAAACCTGGTCCGTGAGTGGGATCATGTACGTGAGCACGAGAGGCTCGTCATTGCTTGCTGCACGTGACCCGGGCAATCATGCCGGGACCGTGCACCGACCGTTGGAACTCACCGACCCCCGAGGCTTGGACGCGCTGAGGCGTTCGCACGCACGGCCCGACACCACAGAGCGCCGCGGACGTGCCCACCAGTGATGGGATGGACGGGGGTCCCGAGGGGTGTGGGGGAAGGCCGTTCCGGCGCCCGAGGCTCACGATGCGGACCTTCCACACCGGTGGTGTGGCGGGGTCCGACATCGCGGGTGGTCTGCCCCGGGTCGTGGAGTTGTTCGAGGCTCGTAGCCCGAAGGGGAAGGCGACGTTGTCGCGTACTTCGGGTGTGGTGCGGATCGCGGAGGACGAGGGCCGTGGCCGGACGGTGATCGTTGTGGCCGACGACGGTTCCGAGGAGTCGTATCTGATTGCCCTGCAGGCTCGTCTGGAGGTCGCCGAGGGTGACGAGATCACCGCGGGTGACGCGATCGTCGAGGGGGCACGTGACCCCAAGGAACTGCTCGACATCAAGGGCGTGCGTGAGACGCAGTTCTACCTGGTGGACGAGGTGCAGAGCGTCTACCGCGGCCAGGGCGTGTCGATCCATGACAAGCACATCGAGTTGATCGTGCGCCAGATGACCCGTCGGGTGGCGGTGTCGGAGCCGGGTGACACCGATTTCTTGCCGGGTGAGCGGGTCGACCAGCGGCGTTTCACCGAGACCAACCGGGTCACGGTCGCCGATGGGAAGACGCCGGCTGAGGGGCGTTCGGAGTTGATGGGGATCACCAAGGCGTCGTTGGCGACCGATTCGTGGTTGTCGGCGGCGTCGTTCCAGGAGACGACCCGGGTGCTCACCGAAGCCGCCATCGAGTCGAAGTCCGACTCGTTGATCGGCCTGAAGGAGAACATCATCATCGGCAAGTTGATCCCTGCGGGGACCGGCATGTTGGACTACCGCCAGATCGGCACGCGGGCTCCGGGCTATGAGCCGATGACGTTCTGGTCGTCCGACGGCGACGGCGAGACCGAAGACGGCGCCGCCGCGGTCGACCCGGCCGAGTGGCTCGCCGGCCTGGCCCCGGTCAAGACCGAGTAGTCGCCGTTCGGCTCGACGCTGGGTGACGACCGGCGCCGGCCGGTATCGGTCGGCGCCCGTCACGCCCGGACGTCTCGCCGGGTCGATCGTCGCGGAGCCGCGCGGCGTTGACGGGGGGGGTCCGAGACCTAGCCTGTGGCCATGAAGACGCGGGCGGTTCTGCTGGTCGCGGCATTGGCACTGGTGCTCGCTGCCTGCGGGTCGACGTCCGATGTCGGGTCGGGGCCGTCGACGACGGCCACGTCATCGACGGCGCCGGTCTCCACGACGACCCTGGCGCACGTGGCCGACTCGGATTATCTGGGCAAGGTCGTCGCGAACGAACTGCGCAATGCGGCGATGGTGCCCACCGAGTCGGGCTTGCTCGTGCTCGGCGGCGCCACCGAGGGCTATGAGCAGCCGATCGCGCCCGTGCGCGACGCGGTCGTCGTCCACGCCGACGGCACGGTCGGGGTGCTGCCACCGCCTCCCGGCGTTGCACTGGCGAGCGTGTCCGCGAGTGCTGACGGCGACACCGTGTATGTCGTGGGCACCCGCTGCACGAGCGGAAAACTGAACGGCGACACGAGCGCGCTGCACTGCGAGCCGGGTACCCCGGCGCTGTTCCGATTCGATCTGGCCACGTCGAGATGGACCGAACTCGACCGCCCCGACGACGCGCCCGCCCCGGGTGGCTTCGTGGGCGACCAGGCGGTGTATGCACTCGACGGCGCCGTCGTGTACCAGGTGAAAGACGCCATCGGGCCCGACGGTCGACTCACTGCCTGGATCACCGACGACGATGCAGAGACGTGGAAGCCGATGCCGCCGGAGCCGTCGGGCGCGTTCTGCGCCGCCGACGGGAAGCTCCTCAGGGTGTTGGCCGGTGACCAGCAGCCGGCGCCTGACGGCAACGGCGTGACCACGATGACCGACACGCCCGACCGGCCGCTGGACGTGACGGTGCAGACCTTCGCCGTCGACGAGATGACGTGGGGGCCGGTCACCAAGGCGCCCGGCGACTTCCCGGTGGTGGGCGGGGCGACGTCGGTCTCGTGTCTGCCCGACACCGGTGCGGCCGCGTTCACCCTCACCGGCGGCACGTCGGGAGCCGTGGTCGTCTACTCGGTGAAAGACGGCTGGAGCGTCGTCCATGACGACGAAGGTGCCCGCATGATGTCGACCGTGCCGTCGTTTGGCAGCGGCGTCCTCCTGTCACCGATGGGCGAGGGCGACCTGGTGCGGATCGACGAGTCCGGCAAGCGGAACACGGTGGCCCTGCCGGCGTCGTCGCAGCCGATCGCCGGCATCGGCGATGCTGTTCTCGTCAGGAACGCCGACGGCGAACCCGAGGTCGTCGACGCCGAACCCTGAGGCTCGAGCGAGAATGGAATCCGCTCGCGCCGCGCACCGGCGCACGTTCGTGGCTCCCTATAGTCGAGGCCCGTGATCCCGGCCGAAGCCGAGCGGCGACGTCCAACGATTCGGTGGAGCCGCTGGTTTCTCATCGTCGCGGTTCCCTGGGGTCTGTTCCTCGTCGTCGCCACGCCGCCACTGCAAGAACCCGATGCCGCCGCGCACCTCGTCCGAATGGACCAATTCGTGCATGGGGTGATCACCGAACCGATCGACAGCAAGGGACAAGTGGCGCCCATGGTCGACGGTTGCCTCACGGGGTTCATCGACCACCACGCGGCCAGGGCCGCCTCGCCCCTGGCGCTCCATCCGACGGACAATTGGTCGGCGGTCCGCTGCAGTACCCCCCGACGTTGGCGAATCGACAATTCGGCGCTCACCTCACCCATCCCGTACCTGACCGGTGCCGTCGGCTACGGGGCCGTCGACATCGTCGGTGGCGGAGTCAACGTGCGCTATCTGGCGGCGCGACTGACCGGACTTGCGGCCTACCTGCTCGCGGCCTGGGCGGCGATTCGCTTCGCGCCCCGAGGTCGGGGCGTGCTGTTCGCCGTTGCCGTGCTTCCCTCGTCGTTGTCGCTGGCCGCAAGTCTCCACGCCGACACCACCGGGATCTGGGCAGCGTTGTTGGCCGTGTCCATGGTGCTCCGCCTCACCGACGGACAGACCAGACCGCGTCGCCGAGAACTCGCCGCGCTCGCAACCCTCGTCACCGTCCTGGCACTTTCGAAGAACCTCTACAGTCCGTTCATCCTCTTGTTGCTCCTCGTCCCGGCAGCGACGTTCACCACCAAGCGGGCACGCTGGACCTACGTCGGAGGTGTCGGCGGCTTCGCCGCGCTCCTTGGGGGCATCTGGGCCGCGTACGCCTCCAAGATCCGCTACCAGATTCAAGCCTTCGGAATCGACAGCCAGGCCGCCATCGATCACATCGTCCACCATCCGGTGTCGTTCATCCAGGCGTCGTGGAGCGGACTCCTCCACCCGATGATGCGGCACGACACGATCCCAGGAATCGTGCAGACGCTCGGTGCCGGGCGTCACTCGAAGGTCCCGCCCGTGTTCGGCGATGTCGCACCCCTTCCCATCGCCATCTTCGCGTGCGCGCTGATCGTCACCGCCATGCTCGCCGATCCTGGGATCACGCACCGATCGCGCCGCGCTCGGCGAACCACCACGCTCGTCGCCTGGATCATCGCTTGTTCGTGCACGGCCCTCATCTTCCTCGGAATCGCCGTCACGGCGAACCCCCCAGGCGCACCCACCATTCTGTGGGTGCAGGGGCGCTACTTCCTCCCCCTTCTCCCGCTCGCGGCATTCAGTCACATCCGCAGGCCCCGACTGCAGCCGGTCGCAAGCCGGATCGTCCCGATCGGCTCGCTTGCACTGCTCTGCTGGATGACGATGCGACTGGTCGTGATCTTCTACTGACAGGACGAGCGGATAGGGGGGCGGGCTCGCCGCTCCCTGATCCAACCGCCGATCCGCTCGACCTCTGAGCGAAGCAGTGTGGGGGTGCGCCAACTAGGGTGCAGCGACGGTCGAGTCGATGAGACTGTGGCTCATGCGAAAAATCGGGATCCTGGTCGTGGCTTACAACGCCGCTGCGACGCTTGCCAACGTGCTCGACCGCATACCTGCCGAGATCCACCCGATGATCCACGAAGTCCTCATCGGTGACGACCACAGCCAGGACAGCACCTACCTGGTGGGGCTCGGTTATCGATCTCTCACCGAGCTCCCGCTCACGCTCGTCCGCCACCCGCAGAACCTCGGCTACGGGGGGAACCAGAAGTTCAGCTTTCAGTATGCCATCGACCACGGATGGGACACGCTGGTTCTGCTGCACGGCGACGGACAATACGCCCCGGAACTTCTGCCCCGGATGCTGGAGCCCATCGAGGCCGGCGCCGCGGACGCCGTCTTCGGATCACGCATCTTGGAGAAAGGCGCCGCGCGGCGGGGAGGCATGCCGCTGTACAAGTTCGCGGGCAACCGCATCCTCACCGAGATGCAGAACCGATTGGTCGGAACCGAACTGTCCGAGTGGCACTCGGGCTACCGCGCCTACGACGTGGCAACGCTCGCGTCGCTTCCCTTCGACGACAACGACGACGGTTTCCATTTCGACACCCAAATCATCATTCAGCTCCACGAAGCCGGCAAGCGCATCACCGAAGTCCCGATCCCCACGTACTACGGCGACGAAATCTGCTACGTCGACGGGATCGGCTACGCCAAGGACGTCACTCGTGACGTCGTGCGCTACCGCGCCCACAAGATGGGCTTCGGTACGGGCGACCTTGCCTTCGCGTCACAGGCGTACGAGCTGAAAGACGACGGCGACACCTCACATGTCCGGGTCGTCGACTGGCTCTCCAACAGGCCCCCTTCGCGCATCCTCGACCTCGGGTGCTCCGATGGTGCCCTTGGTGCGAAGCTCGCCGACCAGGGGCATTCGGTGATCGGCGTCGACGTCATGGAACACGACGGTGTGCGCGATCGCCTCACCGACTTCCACGCCGCCGACCTCGACTCGGGTATCCCCGAAGCGGTGGGCGGCGACTTCGACGTGGTACTCGCAGCGGACGTCATTGAACATGTCCGCTCTCCCGCGACCCTGCTCGACCAGATCAAGCCGTTGCTCCGGCCCGGCGGCAGTCTGATCGCGTCGATTCCCAACTTCGGTCACTGGTACCCCCGGGCACGCGTCGCCTTCGGCTGCTTCGACTACGACGCTCGCGGGATCCTCGACGAAGGTCACGTGCGCTTCTTCACCCGGCGAAGCTTCGGACGCCTTCTCACCGAGTGCGGTTGGACGATTCGACGGTCCGAGTCCATCGGCCTCCCACTCGGGGTCGTCGATCGCGGCGCCGGCGACACCAGGTCGCCGAGCCGTCTGCGCCCGTTCCTCGCTCGCCTCGACCGCGGGGTGACGGCACTGCGTCCGCAACTCTTCGCCTACCAGTTCCTCTACGACCTCGAGCCGGCAGCGATCAGGGCCCTACCCGCCCCGGAGATGGTCGTGACCCGGCCCGGGCATGCGAACTCCGCGCGCGCCTCGGAGACGGGAGACGCGAAGGTGGACGACGAAGCTTCCATCGTCTGAGCCTGAACCGGTCGCACATCAGGCCGTCTTGCACCGAGCGCAGAGGAATTCCTAGGATAGTTCGTCGGCCATGCCGGGCGGTGGATGCCGGCTGACCACGAGCAAGTCGTTCCGAAAGGTACAAGGTGCCCACCATTCAG
>CAZQSU010000101.1:0-350 GCA_964595905.1 uncultured Iamiaceae bacterium | reverse complement strand
CATTCAGCAGCTGGTCCGCAAGGGCCGTTCCTCCAAGACGCGCGAAGGCAAGACGCCCGCGCTCAAGGGCGCGCCGCAGCGTCGTGGTGTCTGCACCCGCGTGTACACCCACACGCCGAAGAAGCCGAACTCGGCGCTGCGCAAGGTGGCCCGTGTCCGCCTGTCGACCGGCGTCGAGGTGACCGCCTACATCCCGGGCGAAGGCCACAACCTGCAGGAACACTCGATCGTGCTGGTCCGCGGCGGACGGGTCCGTGACCTGCCGGGCGTGCGCTACAAGATCGTGCGCGGCTCCCTCGACACGTCTGGCGTGAAAGACCGCAAGCAGGCCCGCAGCCGCTACGGCGCGA
>CAZQSU010000100.1:0-10243 GCA_964595905.1 uncultured Iamiaceae bacterium | reverse complement strand
GCATCGTTCCCAGTGGCGCGGCCGACATGAGTGACGACGGCCGGCCCGACCCGGAACGACACCGCTTTCCCGCCGGCTTCCTCGTCGGCGCATCGACCGCCGCGCACCAGATCGAGGGCAACAACACCAACAGCACCTGGTGGGCGCACGAACATCGTCCCGGGTCCCCGGTGGCCGAGCCCAGCGGCGACGCCTGCGACAGCCTCCACCGGTGGCCCGACGATCTCGACATCGTCGCGGAGGTCGGGCTCGACGCCTACCGGTTCAGCGTCGAATGGGCGCGGATCGAACCCGCGCCCGGCGCGTTCTCGAAGGCGATGGTGGCCCATTACCGCCGCATCGTCGAGGGGTGTGTCGACCGCGGCATCGAACCGGTGGTGACCCTGCACCACTTCACCGAGCCGTTGTGGTTCGCGCGGGCCGGAGGTTGGACCGCGGTCGGCGCCGTCGAGCGCTTCGTCGCGTATGTGCGGGCCGTTGCACCGGTGCTCGAAGGGGTCCGGTGGGTCTGCACGATCAACGAGCCGAACATGGTGGCGATCATGGCCCGCGTGCTCCGCCAGATGCGCGGCGAGGCCGATGATCCGGCCTCTGTGGCCCGGGACGTGCCCGGTGCGCCGCTGCCGGCCGCCCACGTCGCGACCACCGACGCGCTCGTCGCCGCGCACCGTTCAGCGCGTGAGACGCTGGCCACGGTGGCGCCGGACGCCCTGGTGGGTTGGACCGTCGCCAACCAGGCGATCGGCGCCGAACCCGGCGGCGAAGCCCACGCGGCGGCCTTCGCCGAAGCGGTCGAGGATCCGTTCCTGCGTGCCGCACGCGACGACGACTTCGTCGGGGTGCAGGCCTACACCCGCAACGTGTTCGGCCCCGACGGACCGGTCCGCGACGACCCGGAGGACACCCGCACCCTCACCGGGTGGGAGTACTGGCCGCCCGCGGTGGGTGAGGCCCTGCGGCACACCGCGGAACTCGTCGGCGACGTGCCGCTGCTCGTCACCGAGAACGGGATCGCAACCGCCGACGACGACCGTCGCATCGCCTACACCGACGGCGCGCTCGCCGCGGTCCGCAGCGCCATGGACGACGGGATCGACGTGCGCGGGTACCTGCACTGGAGCCTGCTCGACAACTACGAGTGGGGCTCGTACACGCCCACGTTCGGGCTGGTCGGCTGGGACCGCGACACCTTCGAGCGGCGACCCAGACCGAGCGCCCGATGGCTCGGCCGGGTGGCCCGGTCGACCCCCTGACGAACGTCGCGTTGGAACCGCCGGCGGCCGTTGGTCGACCCGTCAGCTGACGGTGAGTGGCACCCGGCATCGCAGGTCGCGGCTCGACAGGCCGAGCCACACGTCATGGGTGCCCGGGTCGACGACCCAGTCGTGCGACGGCGGATCCCACCGGGCGAACGACCGGTCGTCGAACGCGATCACCGCGTCGGTGGTCGCGCCCGGATCGAGGGTCACCTTGGCGAACCCCTTCAGTTCGCGGAGCGGACGCCCGGGCGCGGCGTCGGTGCGGCCGACGTAGGCCTGCACGACGGTCGACCCGGTGCGGGCGCCGGTGTTGGTCACCGGAACGGTCACGCGCCATCGGGTGCCGTGCCCGGTGGCGGCGGGGGTGCCCAGCGCGAACGTCGTGTACGACAGACCGTGCCCGAACGCGAAGAGCGGCTCGATCCCGTCTGCGTCGAAATGGCGGTAGCCCACGGCGAGCCGCTCGTCGTAGACGACCTCGCCGTCAGCCCCGGGATAGTGCCCGTGGGCGGCGGTGTCCTCGACCTTCGCGGGAAACGTGATCGGGAGCCGCCCGGCGGGCTCGGCCGCGCCGACCAGCACGTCCGCGATCGCCCCGGCACCTTCTTCGCCCGGATACCAGGCCATCAGCACCGCTGCGGCGTCGTCGGCCCAGGGCATCGTCACGGGCGCGCCGGTGTTGACCACGACGATGGTCCGCGGATTCGCCGCGACCACCCGTCGGACGAGTTCGTCCTGGCCCCCGGGCAGCGCGAGGTCGGTGCGGTCGTGGCCCTCGGTCTCGAGTCGCTCGTTGGAGCCGACCACGACCACCGCGACGTCCGCGGCAGCGGCCGCCGCCACCGCCTCACCGAACAGATCGGGTCGTTCGGTGGGGGCGCCGTACAACTCGAACCCCGCGACGGGACGGTCGGTGGTGACCACCATCTCGACGACGACGGAGTGGGCACGTCCGGCGACCAGCTCGACCTCGGCGGTCGCGAGGCGACTGCCCAGACCGAAGAAGGCCGAGCTCGGCTCGAAGTCGGTGTTGTCGATGACCAGGGTCCCGTCGAGGAAGACCCGCGTCGGAGCGGTGTTCGTGATCCCGAGACGCCAGTCGCCGCCGGTGTCGGGCAGGAGCGATGCGGTGACCCGCATCGAGGAGCGCTGGAGCGACACCCCGGGGGCCGGGTCGCCGATCGAGACGAGGCGACTGCCCCACACCGTCGCGGTCGCCGCGGGCGCCCCGGAGAAGTCGGGGTCGGCGAAGTACTCGACCGCCATGCCGTCGCCGAGCATCCATCGGGGGATCGGGGGCAGGCCGAGGTCGAGGCTGCACCCGGCGTGCACCGTCACCTCGGTGCGGGGCAGCCGGGCGGCCAGCGCCTCGGCGAGGCTCGGCTCGTCGAACGCCGTGACCGTCGAGCTGCCGCCGCCCCGCCCCTCGGGCCGTTCCGCGTTGGGCCCGATGAGGGCGAGCCGCGACGGCGCACCCTCGAGCGGCAGGATGCCGTCGTTGGTGAGCAGCACGAACGAAGCGGTGGCCAGGTCGCGGGCGAGGGCCCTGCGGCGGGGGTCGTCGTCTTCGGATTCCACGCCGACGCCGACGCCGCCGAGTGCACCGGTGCGGGCGGCGAGGGTCAGGATCCGGCGGGCCTTGTCGTCGACGACCGCTTCGTCGAGGTCACCGGCACGAACCGCTTCGGCCATCCCGGGCCCGAAGTGGCGTGCCGGCGCGGGCATCTCGACGTCGAGACCGGCCTCGGCGGCGGCGACCGTCGAGTGCGTTCCCGACCAGTCCGACACGACGACGCCGTCGAATCCCCACTCGTCCGTCAGGATCGTGCCGAGCAGGTCTCCATGTTCGCTGCACCAGGTGCCGTTGAGCCGGTTGTACGCGGCCATCACCGCCCAGACCCCGGCCTCGGTCACCGCCGCCTCGAAAGGTGCCAGGTGCACCTCACGCAGGGTGATCTCGTCGACCCGTGCCGAGACCGAGAGGCGATCGTGCTCCTGGTCGTTGCAGGCGAAGTGCTTCACACAGCACCCCACCCCGCCCGCCTGGACAGCGGCGACGTAGGTGGCGGCGAGGCGCGCGCTCAGCTCCGGATCCTCCGAGAACGACTCGAACGTGCGCCCGGCGAGCGGGGTGCGCGGGATGCACACGGTCGGGCCGAGCAACAGGTGCACGCCCTTGGTGTGGGCCTCCTCCGCGAGCGCGGCGCCGTAGCGGGCGACCAGGTCGAGGTCCCAGGTGGCCCCGATGGCCAGGCCACACGGATACGACAGCGAGCGGATCGTGCCGAACTGCGAACCCCGCACCCCGGACGGCCCGTCGGACATCATGATCCGACCCAGACCGATGCGGGCGATCGCGGGCAGATGCCAGGCGTCGTCCCCCGCGGTGAGCGAGGCCTTCTCGTCGAGGTCGAGCGACGTGAGCAGGTGCGCGACCCGGTCCGGGGCCGATGCGGGATCGCTCACGACGCGTCGAGCGCAGCAGGGGCGGGCTCGACGGCACGCGGCGCGAGCTCGGCGGCCAGCCGGTCGAAGTACGCCTCGACCCGGGTGCCGAGGTCGACGGCGTCGGGGTTGTTCAGCCACTGGATCTCCATGCCCATGAGCGTGGCGAGCGCCTCGGTCGCGATCTGATCGGCGTCGATGTCGGGTCGGATCGCGCCACTTCGTTGGTCGGCGCGGACGAGTTCGCGGATGAACGTGCGCCCGTCTTCGTAGCGGTGCGTGAAGAACTCGTGCAGCGGGTCGGTGGCATCGAGGTTCTCCGCGCCGAGCCGCACGTACAACCGGGTGAGGAGCGCATGGCGGGCGTTGGCCCGGCCGAGACCTCGGAGCGCACGGAGACCGCTGCCTCCCAGGTCGTCGAACTCGACCTGCTCGGTGACGTCCCGCTCGGAGACGACCTCCTGGAGCAGCCGCTCCTTGGTGCCGAAGTAGTAGAGGAGCCCGGGCGCGGTCATGCCGACCTCGTCGGCCAGCGCGGCGATGCCGGTGCCCTGATAGCCGTGCAGGGCGAACAGTCGGACGGCCGCGTCGAGAATCTGGTGGCGACGGGCGTCGCCCCGTTCCTGACGGGTGCGGTTGTCGGCATCCGCGGGAGCGGTGGATTCGGACCGTCGGAGCGGGCCGTCGTCAGATCGCGCGCGTCGCATGTCCGAATCCTAACACTCGTTCAGGACGGCGACGATGGTGTGTTTCCCACGGCACACATGCAGGAGTGTCCACCCGAGTTTCACTGCTCGGCTTGCATCGCCGTGTTATTCTATCGACCGTAAGAATTCTCGGACCGACCCCGGAAGGTTCCCCCATGTCGACCGTCACCCGCTCCCGCCGCGCCGTGCTCATCGGTGCGCTGCTCGCCCTCGCCCTGAGTTCGTGCTCGGTGTCCAAGTCGTCCGACACCACGTCGCCCGGCAAAGGGGCGACGACCACGACACCCGCCGGCGTCGACTACGCGAAGAAGTTCGCCGACGCACCGGTCCGCGGGGTCACCGACGACTCGATCCGCATCGGCGTCGCCCTCGTCGACTACAAGGGCATCGAGGAGAAGTACGGCATCGACCTCGGCAACGGTGGCGACCCACTGCCCGCACCGGTCATTCCGGCGCTGGTGAAGGCGGTGAACGACGCCGGTGGCATCAACGGCCGCAAGCTCCAGATCGTGACCCGCGACTTCATCCCGGTCGGGAGTGAATCCAGCGAACAGAGCTGCCGTGAGCTGATCGAGGACGAGAAGGTCTTCGCCGTGGTCGGCATGTACCTCGAGGACAACGCCATGTGCGTCACCGAGACCCACCAGACGCCCTACTTCAGCGGCTGGGGCCTGACCGCCGAGCACATGGCCCGATCGAAGGCCCCGTATCTGATCGCCGGGTCCGCCGCCGAGTCGCTCGCACGCAACCAGATGGCCCTGGCACTCGACAAGGGCATCTTCGACGGCAGGAAGGTGGCCGTCTACTGGGAGAACGGCACCCCCGACTCGCTGATCGAAGACGACGTCGTCGCACCGTTGGAAAAGGGCGGTGTCGACGTCGTCTCCAAGGCGAAGCTGCCACAGAGCGGCGATCAGGTGAAGGCCGGTCAGGACATCGACACGATCCTGCAGCGCTTCGAGGCCGACGGGGCCGACACCGTCGTGTTCTTCTCGGGGATGGGTGTCGTGATTCCCGCGCTGCAGCGCAGCACCTGGCATCCCGAGGTGGTCTTCACCAACGGTCAGGCCACCGGCGACCTGTCGAGCTTCGGCCTCACCGACCCCAAGGTGCTCGACGGAGCGGTCTCGTTGATGGACTCGACGCCGAGCAGCATCGTCGAGAAGGACCCCGAGTTCCTGAAATGCCTCGACACGGTCGATGACAACTCCGGCCTCGACCTGAAGCCGACCGACATCGAGTCGCCCAAGGAGCGGCCGGGCTCGGCAGGTGCCGGGGGCGTGCCCCAGGTGTGCCAGATGTTCGACCTGCTGGTGAAGGTCCTCGACGCGGCGGGCGCCCACCCGTCGCCGTCGTCGATCATCACCGGACTGGCGAAGCTGAAGTCGTTCTCGCTGCCGGCGATCCCGGACGCCTCGCTGGCGCCCGACAAGTGGGACACCGGCTCGGAGATCCGGCTGTGGCACTACGACGTCGATGCGGCCCGCTTCGTCCGTGAGGACGAGACCGACGCGCACTGATCGTCGGTGACGGACCGCCCTCCGCGACAGCGTGACCGACCCGTCCCGACCCTCGGACGTGCCACCGATGCGTGGCGCTTCGAAAGGCGCAACCCTCGCGTCGCTGACCGAGGGCGTCGTCGCCGAGGACCTCGACGCGCTCGCTGCCGCGGGTGACGACCGACGACTCGGCGGTCACGAGGTCGGCGATCTCCCCGGTGTCGGCGACGCGGAGGTCTCGCTCCGCGACGGCCTCCGCGCGGGCAGTGGTGCCTTCACGCTCGTGGTCCTCGTCGCCCTCGCCGCGTTCGACCAGCTCGAATCGGCGACGATGTCGATCCTCGGCCCCGACATCGGCGACGCCCTCCACGTGAGCGAGGGCGTGATCGTGTTCATCACCGCGGCGTCGGCAGGATTCGTGGTGCTCGGCATCGTGCCGCTCGCCTGGTTGGCCGACAAGGTCCGACGGGCACCGATCGTGGGGGTCTGCGGCCTCGTGTTCGGCGGTATGTCGATCCTGTCGGGGATGGCCGTGAACGCCTTCATGCTGTTCTGGACCCGGTTCGGGGTGGGCATCGCCCAGGCCCACACGATCCCGGTGCACTCGTCGCTGTTCGCCGACGCCTACCCCATCGGGGTCCGCGGACGGATCGCCTCGGTGACGGGCACGGTCGGGCGCGTCGCGGCGGTGGCGAGCCCGGTGCTGGTCGGCGGCATCGCGGCGGCGTTCGGCGGCGCGACCGGTGGAGGGTGGCGGTGGGCGTTCGTCATCCTGGCGATCCCGACCCTCGCCGTGGCCGTGGCGGCGTTCCGGATTCCGGAGCCACCCCGCGGACAGTGGGAACAGCGATCCGTCATCGGCGAGGTCCCCGCAGACGATCCGGGCGTACCCGTGTCGTTGGAGATGGCCTTCGGACGGCTGCAACAGATCCGCACCCTGCGCACCCTGGCGATCGCGCTGTCGGCGATCGGGTTCCAGCTCTTCCCGATGGTGGCGCTCACCAACTACTTCCTGCGTGACACCTACGGTCTCGACGCATTCGGCCGGGGCCTGGTCACCTCGATCGCGGGCGTGGCGACGATCGTCGTGCTGCCCCTGCTGGGTCGACGCTTCGACCGGCTGTACCGGCTCAGCCCACCCCGGGCGATGAAGATCCTCGCGGTGCTGGTGCTGCCCGGGGCCCTGTTGACCCCGCTGCAGTACGCGATGCCGAATGCGGTGACCTTCACGCTCGTGGCCATGCCGGGCGCGGTGTTGGCCGCATCGTCGTTCGCCCTGATGGGACCGGTGATCCAGGGCGTCATCCCGTACCGCCTCCGGTCGTTGGGCATCGCGTTCGCGGCGCTCTACGTGTTCCTGTTCGGCGCGGTCGGCGGCGCACTGATCGGCTCCGCGCTGGCGTCGTCGCTGGGGAACCGCGCCGCGATCATGCTGTGCGCCATCCCCTCGGCGGTGGTCGGCGCGCTGCTGTTGTACCGCGGTGCGGAGACCATCAACGCCGATCTGGCGATGATCGTCGACGACATCGCGGATGAACAGACCGAGCGGGTCCGCCAACACGACCACCCCGACGAGATTCCCATACTCGACCTGGTCGACGTCGACTTCTCCTACGACGGCGTCCAGGTGCTCTTCGGGGTCGATCTCGCCGTCGCCCGGGGCGAGACGCTGGCGTTGCTGGGCACCAACGGAGCGGGCAAGTCGACGATCCTCCGGGTCGTGTCCGGGCTGGGGGTGCCCTCGCGGGGGGCGGTGCGGCTCGGGGGGCGCACCATCACCTTCACGTCACCCGAACAACGCAACGCCCTGGGCATCCAGCTCCTGCCCGGCGGCAAGGGCGTGTTCCCGTCGCTGAGCGTGGCCGAGAACCTCGACGTCGCCGCGCGGGCCGTGCCCCGGGAGCTCCGTGAGGCGCGCACCGAGCGGGTCTTCGACCTGTTCCCGGAGCTCGCCCTCCACCGGCGTCGCGTCGCCGGCATGCTGTCCGGCGGGCAACAGCAACAGCTCGCGCTGGGGCGGGTCCTGCTGCACGATCCCGAGCTGCTCCTCATCGACGAGCTCTCGTTGGGATTGGCGCCGGCGGTGGTCCAGGAGCTGCTCGCCGCGGTCGACCGGCTCAAGCAGGCCGGCCAGACCATGATCATCGTCGAACAGTCGCTGAACATCGCCCTGGAGATCGCGGACCGGGCGGTGTTCCTCGAGAAGGGATCGGTCCGCTTTGACGGCGACGCGCGCGAGCTCGCAGCCCGGGACGACCTGGCGCGGGCGGTCTTTCTGGGGGCGACGTGACGGGCGCGGTGCTGGCGACGTTCGTGACCTCACAGGTGGTGGTCGACGGCGCGGTGAACGGACTGGTCTACGGGCTGGTGGGCATGGGGGTCGTGCTCGTGTACCGGTCGACCCGGGTGATCAACTTCGCGGTCGGAGCGATGGGCCTCCCCGCGGCGGGGACGATGGCGTTGTTGGCGCTGCAGTACCACTTTCCGTACTGGTTGGCCCTGCCGATCGGCCTGGCCGCCGGGACGCTCTTCGCCACGGCGACCGAACTGTTGGTGGTACGGCGGTTGTTCACCGCGCCCCGGGTGATCCTGCTGGTCGCCACGATCGGGGTGGCCCAGCTCGCGCTGGCCGTCACCATGGCACTGCCCGATCCGACCGATTCGGGGGCGATGTTCCCGCTGGCCGTCGGTTCGCCGCTGCACCTGGGCCCGGTCGAGGTGTCGGGACCGCGGGCGGCGGTCCTGGTGGTCGTCCCGGTCATCGCCGCGGTGCTGGGCTGGTCGATGAACCGGACGGCGTTCGGACGCGGGGTCACCGCCGCGGCCGACAACGCGGATCTCGCGCGCCTCTCGGGGATCTCGCCGAAGGTCGCGTCGACGATCGTGTGGACGATCGCGGGGGCGGTGTCGTCGATCTCGCTGGTCCTCATCGCCGGCATGGCCGGTGGCGTCAACCAGGTCGCGACCCTGGGCCCGGCGACGTTGACGCGGGGTCTCGCGGTCGCGGTACTCGCCGGCATGGTCTCGTTCCCGCGGTGTGTGGCCGCGGGGGTCGTCCTCGGTGTCGTCGAGGCGGTGGTGGGGTTCAATGCCGTCGACGACCCCGGGCGTTTCGAGACGTACCTGTTCGTCGTCGTGCTCGTTGCGGTGTTCCTCCACGCCCGACGAAGCGCCGGTGGCCCCGAAGAAGCCGGGGCGCGCTACTCGTTCACGCCACACGCCAGGCCCGTCCCGCCGGCGATCCGTGACCGGTGGTGGGTGCGCCACCACGGACGGCTGGCTTTCGGGGTCGTGGCGGTCGTGGGGATCGCGGCACCGTTGCTCGCCGCGAAGCCATCGCACCCGTACCTGTACGCGTCGATCCTGTGTTTCGCGCTCGTGGCGCTGTCGGTGTCGATCATCACCGGCTGGTCGGGGCAGCTCTCGCTCGGTCAGATGGCATTCGCCGGTGGCGCGGCGTTGGGTACGGCCACGCTCGTGCGCGGCAGCACCTTCGACGTCGCGGGTCTCCAGATCGAGCTGCAACCGATCCCGCTGGTCGTGGCGATCGTCGTCACGACCGCGCTCACGGCCCTTGTCGCGGCGCTGATCGGCCTGGGCGCCCTACGCATCAGAGGTCTGCTGCTGGGCGTGACGACCTTCGTCTTCGCGTACGCCGCACAACAGGACCTGTTCGGCTACGCCGTGTTCACCGGTGGGATGCAGCTGCCGATCCCCGCACCCCGGGGTGCGTTGGTCGGTCTTGATCTGTCCGATCAACGCACGTACTACTTCTTCGTCCTCGCCTTCGTGCTCGTCACCGTCGTCGTCGTGGCGCGGCTGCGTCGACGGGCGCCGGGCCGCAACCAGGTCGCGGTGCGCGACAACCCCGCGGCCGCGGCCGCCTTCACCCTGGGGGCGACGCGGACGAAGCTCGTCGGGTTCGCGCTCGCCGGTGCGGTCGCCGGGCTGGGCGGGGCGCTGCTCGGTGCCCTCACCCAGAGCATCAACACCAAGGAGCTGTTCACCGTCCAGGATTCGCTCGACGTCGTCGCGATCGCGGTGATCGGCGGGCTGGGTTCGGTCGGCGGGCCGATCGCCGGGGCGCTCTGGGTGAAGGGGCTCCCGGCGTTCTTCCCCGACAACGACCTGGTGCCGTTGTTCGCATCCGGTATCGGCCTGTTGCTGCTGTTGTTGTACGTGCCCGGGGGACTCGCCCAGATCGGCTACTGGGTCCGTGACGCACTGTTCGCCCGGATCGCGGGCCGCGTGTCGGCGCCTGATCCGGTGAGGCCTGCCACGGCGCCGATCCGTTCGCGTCCGCCGGAGACGGTCGACACCGACACCGATGTGG
>CAZQSU010000099.1:0-10284 GCA_964595905.1 uncultured Iamiaceae bacterium | reverse complement strand
GATCGTCGGCGAACGCCTTTAGCTCCTCGGTGCGGTCCATGACCATCTTCTTGTCGTCTAAGATCTCGCAGAGGATACCCGACGGGTACAGCCCGGCCATGCGGGCCAGGTCGACCGTGGCTTCGGTGTGCCCGCCCCGTTTGAGCACACCACCAGGTCGGGCCTCGAGGGGAAGGATGTGACCGGGCCGGGCCAGATCGCCGGGACGGGTCGCCGGGTCGACCAGCGCCTTGACCGTGGCGGCCCGGTCGAATGCCGAGATGCCCGTGGTGGTGCCCTGACGCAGGTCCACGCTCACCAGGAAGGCGGTGCGTTGGGCCTCGGTGTTGTGCTCGACCATCGGTTTCAGGTCGAGCTCGTGGGCCCGCTCGGCGGTGATCGGCGCGCAGATGAACCCGGAGGTGTGGTGGAGGAAGAACGCCACCTTCTCCGGGGTGACGTATTCGGCGGCCATGATCAGGTCGCCCTCGTTCTCGCGGTCCTCGTCGTCGACCACCACGACGATCTCACCCCGGGAGATCGCGGCAACGGCGTCGGTGACCGTCGAGAATCCCGGCGGCGGATCGTTCGGACCACGGTGGTTCGCCGCGACATCGTTCGAACGGTCGATCGGCTTGGCCTCGTCGGTGTCGCTCACCTGGCGTGCCCTTCCATGAGAGATTCGACGTACTTGGCGATGACGTCGAGTTCGATGTTGACCTGATCACCGGTGGTCTTGTGCCCGAGGGTCGTGACCTCGGCGGTGTGCGGGATCACCGCGACCTCGAAGCCGTCGTCGTGAACGCGCGCGACGGTCAGGCTGGTGCCGTCCACGGTGACCGACCCCTTGTGCACGACGTAGCGCAACAGATCGACGGGGACGGCGATGCGCAGGTCGGGTGCGGGTTCGAGGATCGTCCCCACCGCGTCGACGTGCCCCTGGACGATGTGACCACCGAGTCGATCGCCCACAGCCACGGGGCGTTCCAGGTTGACCGGGTCGCCGGCCTGGAGCGCACCCAGGGAACTGCGCGCGTAGGTCTCCTCCACGACGTCGGCCTCCCACCAGCCGTCCCCCAGGTCGACCACGGTCAAACACACCCCGTTGACGGCGATCGAGGCGCCGATCTCGGCGTCGGCCACCACAGTGGTCGCGGCGATGCGAAGCCGACCGCCCTTGCGGGAGGCGACGCTGCCGAGCTCTTCGACGATGCCGGTGAACATGTCTGTCCGGTCGACCCTTCACAGTCCGGTCCGGCGCTCACGACGCCGATTCTCGCCCACGACGGTACCGCCCCGGGCAGCCGGCGACCCATCCCGGGTGACGAACGTGACCTACGACGCAGGAACCAGTTCGACCCGGAGATCCCCGCCGAGACGGTCGACCCGGTCGATCCGGCCCCGCCAGGCATCGCCGAGGGTCGCGGCACCCGCGCCGGCGAACAACCCGCGGGCATCGTCACCACCGAAGAACATCGGCGCCACGTACAACACGTACCGGTCGACCAGACCGGCCGCATGAAAGGCATGGGCGACGCCCGCACCTCCCTCGACGAGCACCTGGATGACGCCCTCGATGGCCAACACGTCGAGGAGCGGTTCGAGTGCTCCGTCGTGCTCGGTGGCGGGCAGCACCTTCGCACCGTCGGGAATCGTGCCGAGCACGATCCGCCGTGGATCGCCCCGTGGCGCATCGACCAGTCGGACGGTGAGACTCGGGTCGTCGGCACGGACGGTCCCCGCACCGACGATGATCGCATCGGACTCGGCCCTGAGACGGTGGGCGTCGGTCCGGGCCTCGGGTCCGGTGATCCACTGGCTCGTGCCGTCGGGCGCGGCGGTTCGGCCGTCCATCGTCGCGGCCAACTTGCACACCACATAGGGCCGCCCCGTCCGGCGCTGGACCAGATACGGTTCGAGCAGCGCCTCGGCCCGTGCGACGTCGCCGTCACCGGCACGGTCGACCTCGATGCCCGCGGCACGCAACGCGTCGATCCCCTGGCCCTCGACGTGCCAGTCGGGGTCGTCGACCGCGATCACGACCCGGCTCACCTTGGCGTCGATGAGCGCCTGGGCGCACGGCGGCGTCCGCCCGGTGTGGGCACACGGCTCCAGCGTGACGTACACGGTCGCGCCCTCGGCTGCCGGCCCGGCCGCGTCGAGCGCCACCGCTTCGGCGTGACGGCCACCGGCGGCCTCGGTCGCGCCCTCGTAGATCCTCCGGTCGCGGCTCACCAGCACGCATCCGACCCACGGGTTCGGCGACGTGACGCACCGCACCGACGCGGCGAGGTCCAGCGCACGGTGCATCATCGTCCGGTCCTCTTCGGCGTGCACGACTTCGAAGCTATCCGCCGGAGGGGCGATCACGTCCCGGGAGACGATCAGGTCCTGAGAAATCGGAAACAACTCATGCCGTCGCGACCCGCGGCGGTGGGGAGCAGTCTGCCGCCCGACCCGAGAGGCCGCCAGGGATCGCCGAGGGGTTCCGCGCGGAACTCGCGCCGCGCCGACGTGAACGGGGCGACGACGGCAGTGGTCTCGGCGTCGGTGAGGGTGCACACGCTGTAGACGAGTCGACCGCCGGGACGCACCAGATCGGCCGCCGCGCCGAGCAGCTGACGTTGGAGCTCGGCGAGGCGTTCGATGTCGGATTCGGCGATCCGCCAGCGGGCATCGGCGCGGCGTCGCAACGAGCCGATGCCCGAACACGGCGCGTCCAGCAACACGATGTCGGCGCATCCGGATCGCAGTGGTGGCTGACGGCCATCAGCGACGGCCGCGGCCAGACGAGCGGCGGTTCCCGTCGTCTCGGTGTTCGCGGCGATCAGGCCGGTGCGCGCCGCGGAGCGATCCAGCGCAACCACCCGGCCGGCGACCGCGGCCAAGGCGGTCGCCTTGCCCCCGGGCGCGGCGCACAGGTCGACGACCAGGGCTCCCGGTTCGGCGCCGACGACGTCGACGACCGCCTGGGAAGCGTCGTCCTGGACGTAACCGTCGTCACGGGTCGTCGCCGGAGCCGGCACGTTCATCGCGGCCAACACCGCCAGCGCCTCGGCACCACCGAGGTCCGAGCTGAGACGGTCGACGATCCAGTCGGGATAGCTCAGTCGGGTCGGTTCGTCGGGCCACAGCGAGGGATCGTCGGGGTCGACGGAGTTCTCGCTGACCCGCCGCAGCACGGCGTTGACCAGACCGGAAACCCGTCGGGGCGCGAGCCCCACCGTCGCGGAGACCGCCGCGTGGGGCGGGACCCCCAGAAAGGCGAGCTGGTAGGCGCCGAGACGGAGGATGCGACGGACCTCGGGCTGGATCGGACGCTGCAGGAACCGGTCGACCAGGTGGTCGCAGGCACGACGCATGCGGGTCGTGCCGTTCACCAGCGCCGTGACCAGGGCGCGGTCGCGGCGATCGAGGTCGCTGCGACCCAACTCGGCGGCGAGCACGAGGTTGGCATACCCCTCGTCCTCATCGATCCGCGTCAGCGCGCGCAGCGCCAGTGCCCGCGGATCGTTCCTTCCGGGTCGGCCGTTCACGATCCCAGACGGTCGCCCGGAGCCAGCCGCGCCCCACGCGCCCAGTCGGACCCAGCCATGCGCGACCTGTTCTCGGGTTGCACCTCGACGAGTTCGACGCGTCCCTGCCCGGTCGCCACCACCGGCCCACCGTCGCCCGACACGTCGATCGCGCCCGACTCGCCGCCGGATCCGTCGACGAGCCTGACGGCGTGCACCTTGAACCGCTTGCCACGGAAGGTGGTCCACGCACCGCCCACGGCGACGACCCGACGGACCGTCTCGCTCGAGGCCGAGAAGTCGAGGTGGCGGTCCTCGGCGGTGATCTTCGCCGCGTAGGTGACCTCGCCCTCCTGAGGGACCGGCGGCCCGAATCCCTCCCGGAGACCGTCGAGCAACGCGTCGGTGCCGACCGCCACCAGTTCGGCACGGAGTGATTCCAGCGTCGACTCCGGGCCGATCGGCACCTCGACCCGAGCGTACACATCGCCTTCGTCGAGCGCTTCGGCGACATCCATGACGCACACGCCGGTGTGGGAGTCTCCGGCCAGCAGGGCCCGCTCCACCGGTGCCGCGCCACGCCAGCGGGGCAGCAGCGAGAAGTGCAGGTTCACCATTCTCACGACGTCGAGCACATCGGTGGGGATGATCCGACCAAAAGCGACGACCACCCCGAGATCGGCCTCGACAGCCACGACGTCACCGACGTCGTGGGACACCGGGATCCCGTGGGCGGCCGCGGCCAGCTTCACCGCAGAAGGTTCGGGATCACCGCGCCGCGCACGTCGCGCATCGGGACCGGTGACCGCCAGAGCGACTTCGTAGCCGGCCGCGACCAGCGCGTCGAGGGTCGGCACCGCCAACGGCGGCGTGCCCAGATACACGATCCGCCGCGGCGACGACGGGAGCGGCAGGCTCAGGGGAGTCGCAATCCGCCGGCCGACGCAGTGGAGCGTCGTGCATCCGCCCCGGTCGACGCCGTCAGGTTCATCTCCCGCAGTGCCTTCTTGGCGGCCTTGCGCTGGTCGTCGTCGAGTCGCTCGATGAACAACGTGCCCTCGAGGTGGTCCATCTCGTGCTGCAGGGCACGCCCTTCGAGCTCGTCGGCCTCGATGGAGATCTCGTTGCCGTCGAGGTCGAAGCCGACCAGGTGCACCGCGTTCGGCCGCACCAGTTCGAACGACAACCCGGGGATCGACAGGCAGCCCTCCTCGTACACCCACTCGCCGTCGGATTCGACGATCCGCGGGTTCACCACGGTGACGGGCCCGTAGCCCACGTCGTAGACGAAGAGCCGTTTCGAGATGCCCACCTGGTTCGCGGCGAGACCCACGCCGGGTTCGTCGTACATGGTCTGGAGCATGTCGTCGGCGAGCTTGGCGATCCGGCCGTCGATGTCGGTGATCTCCTCGGTGGGCCGGTTCAACACCGGATCACCGATCTTGCGGATCGTGTAGCTGGCCATGACGCCATGTTACCGGCGGCACCGATCCGCTCCGCAGGTCACGGGCGCGCCGTGCCGGCCCGGACCGTCGGGCACAATGGAGCGGCGATGGCCCACTACTTCTCGAGCGACCCCGACGTCGCGTCACACCCTCGGACGGTGCGGCTCACCCTGGCCGATCTGACCGTGGATCTGACGACCGACGCGGGAATCTTCTCAGCCGACGCCGTCGATGCCGGCACCACGGTCCTGCTCGACGAAGTACCGGCGCCCCCACAGGGTCCCGTCACGCTCGCGGACGTGGGGTGTGGTTACGGACCCGTCGCCGTCACCCTCGCCCGACGCTCGGTGGAGGCGACGATCTGGGCGGTCGACGTCAACACGCGGGCGCTGGAACTGTGCCGGATGAACGCCGAGTCCGCCGGGGTCGGTGACCGGGTCCACGCCGTCACCCCCGACGAGGTGCCCGCTGGCCTGGTGCTCGACGGGTTCTGGTCGAATCCTCCCATCCGCATCGGCAAACCGGCCCTGCACACCCTCCTGGAAGGCTGGTTCACGCGGCTCCGAGACGGCGCGCAGGCCCACCTGGTCGTCCACAGACACCTCGGCTCGGACTCGCTCGCCCGCTGGATCGCCACGCGCGGCTTCTCGGTCGAACGCCTGATCTCACGCAACGGGTACCGCGTACTCGAGGTCACCGCGCCCCAGCCGGCCACACCGTGAAACAGCTCGGATCCACCGACCTCAAACGGCTGCACCGCACGTGGCGTCGACGCACCACCGCGCGCCTGTCGCTCGTGCTCGCCGGGCTCTCCCAGCCCTACAACGTCGGCGCGATCCTGCGGACCGCCGCGGCCTACCGCGTCGAAACCGTCTGGCTGGCGGACGACACCCCCGGGCCCGACCATGCCAAGGTCGCGAAGACCGCCCTCGGTTCCGAGCGCTACGTCGACCTCCGCCGCGCCGTCGACACCGTCGCCGCCATCGACGCGGCCCGCGGAGCCGGCCATCGTGTGGTCGCCCTCGAACTCGCCGATGGCGCGGTGCCCCTGCACGAAGCCCCGCTCGATGGTGACCTCGCGCTCGTGATCGGTCACGAGGACCGCGGATTGACCACGGCCGTGCTCGAGGCCTGCGACGCGGTCGCGTACCTGCCCCAGCTGGGTCGGATCGGATCGTTGAACGTCGCCACGGCCACGTCGATCGCGCTGTACGAGCTCCGCCGACACGGTTGGACCGCCGATGCCGAGCCCTGAACCGACCCGGATCACCAGGGTTGGCGGACGTCCGATCACCGCATGGGACTTCGGCGCCGCAGCGGACGAACCGGTCGTGCTCGCCGTACACGACCTCACCGCGAACGGCCTGTGGTTCGGCGATCTCGCGGATGCCGGCGCCGGACGGTTCCGTCTCGTCGCGCCCGATCTCCGCGGTCGCGCGGCGTCGGTGGCCGCGCCGCCGCCCGACACCATCGACGATCTCGTCGCCGATCTCTGCGGGCTCGTC
Source organism: uncultured Iamiaceae bacterium (assembly GCA_964595905.1). Taxonomy (GTDB): domain Bacteria; phylum Actinomycetota; class Acidimicrobiia; order Acidimicrobiales; family Iamiaceae; genus JAFDWI01. The sequence continues at coordinate 3,840 of CAZQSU010000099.1, read as the reverse complement.
GACCGGGTCGGCGTGACGACGTTCTCTATCGTCGGCCACGGCACCGGCGCGACCCTCGCGCTCGCCGTGGCGACCGCCGTGCCCGATCGGGTGGATGGTGTCATGGCCGTGGACGGACCGCCCGTGCCGACCGGGACGCGTGACGCCGACTGGACCGTCGCCGCGGCCCGGGTCGACCCCGGCATCGGCCGTCTCGGTCGTACCTGGGCGCACCGCGACGCCGCAGTGGTCGACGCGAGGGCCTCTGGCCGGGTCCCGCAGGCCGGCATGACCCGTGCGTTGCGGCGAGCGATCGACGCGGAAACCACGGGGTCCGGGTTCGGGTGGCGGCCTCGACTCGCCAACGCCACGCTGGCGCGCGAGTGGGCGCTGACGGCGGCGTGGACCCCGCCGGTCGCCTTCGCTGCTCCCGTGACCGTGTTGCAGGCGACCCACGGTCACCGCGTCGACGAACCGCCGATCGAGCGTCGTGATCTCGGCGTCCCGGCGCACCCGGTCGACACGACCCACACCGGTCTGCTCGTCGATGCGTCGGCACTCCGAACGGTCACCATGTCTCTCGACGCCTCGTCCGCACTAGGTTCGAACGGGCGCTGAACCGCTGCACCGCACCGCCACCACCGAGCACACCGAATGGACCAGGACCGTTTCGACTCCGAACTCGCCGCCCGGCCCCGCCTGCGGGGTCGCCTGCATCAGGTGGCCACGTTCGTCGCGATGCTCGGGCTGGTCGTCCTCGTCGAGAACGCCGCCAACACCGAGGCACGCATCGGCGCCTGGGTGTACGGGTCTGCCTCGATCGCGTTGTACGCCGTCAGTTCGGGCTATCACGTCTTCGCCCGCTCCCCCCGCCTCCGGGCCGTCATGCAGCGGGTCGACCACACCATGATCTACGTGCTGATCGCGGGCACGTTCACGCCGATCGCGCTGATCACCCTGCACGGCACCGCCCGGACGGCCGCGCTCACGGTCATGTGGCTGGGAGCCGCCGTGGGCATGGTCGTCAAGATCGCCTGGTTCGGTCGGTTCCGGCGTCTCGGCGCGGCGCTGTACATCGTGCTCGGGTGGGCCGGCCTCATGGCCCTGCCCGGGCTGTGGTCACGCCGGCTCGTGCTGGCGCTCATCGCCGCGGGCGGCCTGTTGTACACGGTCGGTGCGATCCTCTTCGCGTTGCACCGTCCACGCCTGAAGGGCCGCTGGTTCGGCTACCACGAGGTGTGGCACGTCTTCGGCCTGTGCGCCGGCGTGCTGATCTTCGTGGCGAACCTGCGCCTGGTGCAGACCGCCTGAGAGACTCGGCGCCGAGGGGTCAGACCCTCGCCGGGTCGACCTCGATCCGCAGACGCGCCTCGGGACGCGGCGTGCCGGCCAACACGTCAGCGAGCACCGCGTGGTGCCCAGCGCGCAGCAACCAGGTGCCGTCACCCCCGTCGAGCACCTCCACTCTGTCGGTGTCGACGCCCGACACGAAGGCCGCCGCACCCGCACCCGACACGAGCGCCAGGGCCGCGAACGGCGGGAACCCGAGCGCCTGGCGCACTTCGGCCTCGCCGGTGCTCACGATCGACGGATCGCCGGCCGCGACCGCGGCGAGGACCGGGTGGTCGACCAGACGGGTCTGTACCACCAGGCGGTTTCCCGAAGAGCGCGGACCCAGCAGGCGGGCGGCGCGGGTGAGAATCGCCATGGCCTGCTCGGAGGCCGCGAACCGTGGCGCGGTCAGCTCCTGGTCGACGTCGAGAAACACGACCGTGGCCACCGGGCCGATCGCGTGCAGTACGGCCTCGGTTCCGATCACCACCCGGGTCCGCGCCGGGTCGCCGACCACGCCACCGTCGCGGGAGACCTCGGCGACGTCCTCACCGATGAGCGCCGCGAGTTCCTCACGGGCGCGCGCCACTCCGATCCGGAGGTTCTTCAACGCCGACGAACCGCACACCGCACACACCCGTGGCCGCACCGTGGCACAGCGGACACACACCAGCTCGGCGTCGGCAGGCGCGTGCACCGCCGCGCCGCAGGTTTCACAACGCGTCAACGCGCCGCAGCTTCGGCACGCCAGCAGCCGTACCCGTCCGGAGCGGTTCAGTACACACACCGTCCGGCCCGACCGGGCGAGCAGAGCACCGAGCCGGTCGGACCACAGGCTCGAAGCGGTGCGGGGATCCTCGTCGCGTCGGTCGATGATCTCGAGACGCGGCCAGCCGGCCCGTTCGACGACCCGCTCCGGGGCGACGAGTTTCGACTCGGCGAGGGCGGCGAGGCTCGGGCACGGCGAGAGCTGGACGAACGGAACGCCGGCGCGACGGGCCCGCTCGGCGAGCACGTCGCGCGCGTGCCAGGTGGGCATCCGGGTCGACTGGTAGGCCTCGTCGTGTTCGTCGACGATGATCATCAGCGCCACGTCGGGGGCGGGCGCCCAGGCGACGGTACGCGTCCCGACCACGACGGTCCCTCCGGCTGCCGCCTGCGCCCAGGCGCGAGCGGCCACGGTGGCGGGACCCCCGGCGCTCGGATCGACGACGGCGAAGCCCGCGTTGCGGAGGGAAGTCGCCAGCCGTGCCGCGGCGCGACGACCCGGACACGCCACGATCGCCGACCGTGGATCCGGGCCACGCATCGTGGCCCTCAGGAGCTGGTCGATGTACGGGACCCGGTCGGTGCCCGGGGGCAGGCGCACGAGTGTGCGCTCACCGGTGGTCGCGTCGTCGACCAGCGGATCCGCGCGCTCCGGGGCCGGCGCTGCCACGACACGCCGAGCGGGAAACGGCACATCGGTCACCACCGCCGGCGCGGATGCGATCCGCAGCAGCTGCGCCGGATGGCCCGCCCACCGCCAGGCCGCCCACCGGGCGAGATCGACGATCTCCGCCGACGGGCCGACGCCCCGCACCTTGCGCACCGGCTGCAGGTGCACGCCCGGTGGCGTGTCGACGTCGAGCGCGGTGATCCATCCGCCGACGTGACGCGCGCCCAATCGGACGCGCACCTGCGAACCGACCGCGACCCGTTCGGCATCGGCCGGGTCGATCAGGTAGTCGAAGGGCCTGTGGATGCCGGTGACGTCGACCAGGACGCGCGCGGTCCGGCCGTGGGATCCCTCTCGCGTCTTGGTGGCCACCGATGCGGTCCCGGGCGCCTCGGGGTCGACGCCGGGGGGCGACTACAGACCCAGGGCCGAGGCGATGGAGTCGGCCCGGTCGGTGCGCTCCCAGGTGAAGTCGGCGTCTTCCCGACCGAAGTGCCCGTAGGCAGCGGTCTTGGCGAAGATCGGACGGCGCAGGTCGAGATCGCGCAGGATCGCGGCCGGACGCAGATCGAAGGTCTCGCGTACGACCTCGTTGATCTTGGCCGGGTCGGCGTGCTCGGTGCCGAAGGTCTCGATCAGCAGCGACACCGGGGCGGCGACACCGATCGCGTATGCGACCTGCACCTCGGCCCGGTCCGCGGCACCCGCGGCGACCAGGTTCTTGGCGACCCAGCGGGCCGCGTAGGCGGCAGAACGGTCGACCTTGGACGGGTCCTTGCCGCTGAACGCCCCACCCCCGTGGCGGGCGGTGCCACCGTAGGTGTCGACGATGATCTTGCGGCCGGTCAGACCACAGTCGGCGTGGGGACCGCCGAGTTCGAACGCGCCGGTCGGGTTCACCAGTACCCGGAAGTCGTCGTCCGCGAACTGTTCGGGAACCAGTGGCCGGATCACGTGTTCGAGCAGGTCGGGCTTGATGACCGTCTCCGCGTCGATGCCCGGCGCGTGCTGGGTGGAGATCAGCACCGTGGTCAACCGCACCGGCTTGCCGTCTTCGTAGTCGAAGGTGACCTGGGTCTTGCCGTCGGGGC
>CAZQSU010000098.1:0-10979 GCA_964595905.1 uncultured Iamiaceae bacterium | reverse complement strand
CGCTACGAGTACACCATCATCGGCGACACCGTGAACATCGCCGCCCGGCTCACCGATGTGGCGAAGGGAACACCCCGGCGCGTCTTCGCCCAGCGGGCCGCGGTCGACGCCGCCGGGTCGGAAGAGGCAGACCAGTGGATCCCCGATCCGCCTCGAACGGTGCGCGGTCGACGGGATCCGGTCCCCGTCGCGGTGCCCGAGAAGGGCATCGACCGGGCCGCCGGCAGACGCTGAGCGGATCGACCAGAAGAGCCGGCCGGGGCGGACGCGTCGGTCGTCAGCGGAGCCAGAGAAACCAGACGAGCGATGCGGCGACGGCGGCCATCGAGACGAGTCCGAGTGCGATCTGTGCCCAGATCGGCAGTTTGCCGACCTCGTCGACGTGGCTCTTCTCGCGCAGCGTCTTCATCAGATGATCGGCCCAGGCGAACTCGCGCGCCAGGATGCCGAGACCGACCAGGCTCACCAGGATTCCGGGACCGGGGAAGACCAGCATCGCCAGCCCGGCCAGGAAGACCACGCCGCCGACGGCGATGAGTACCAGGCGGACGATGATGTTGCGCTTCGCCTCGACCGGCGTGCGTTCACGGCGACCGGTCGCGTACTCGGCCTGGTAGGCCGCGGCCCGCAGACGCTGCCGTCGATCATTCGCCGAAGCCGGATCTTCCGGTTCCGGTGTCGTCGGGACGCCGTCGGCGGAGTCCTCGGCGGGGACCTGCGCGCCGGTGCCACTCACAGCCGAGAAGGATAGAGGCTTTCCGGGTCGGGCCGGGAACGGGCTCGCCGTCGACCCACACGCGTCCCCGTGACGGCCTCGCCGCCGACGACGTTCACCCGCCGGTGGCGACGAGTTCGGCGATCTGCACGGCGTTCAGCGCGGCACCCTTTCGGAGGTTGTCTCCGGCGGCGAACAACGCCAGGCCCCTGCCGTCGGGCACGGTCTGATCTGCCCGGATGCGTCCGACGAAACACCGGTCGTCTCCGGCGGCCTGCAACGGGGTCGGGATGTCCGACAGCGCCACCCCGGCGGCATCGACGAGCAGGTCGGCGGCCTCTTCCGGGGCGATCGGGCGGGCGAACGTGGCGTTGATCGACAAGGCGTGCCCGGTGAACACCGGCACCCGGACACAGGTCCCCGACACGACGAGCTCGGGAATGTCGAGGATCTTCCGTGACTCGTCACGCAGCTTCTTCTCTTCGTCGGTCTCGCCGAGGCCGTCGTCGACGATCGACCCGGCCATCGGCACCACGTTGAACGCGATCGGACGGGCGAACTTCGCGGGCGTTCCCAGGTCGACCGCGGTGCCGTCGAACGTCAACTCGCGGGCCTGGTCGGCCCCCTTGCGCACCTGCGCGTCGAGTTCGTCGACACCGGCGAGGCCACCGCCGGACACCGCCTGATAGGTGCTGACCACCAACTTCTCGAGGCCGGCCGCCCGGTGGAGCGGCGCCAGGACCGGCATCGCGGCCATCGTGGTGCAGTTCGGGTTCGCGACGATGCCCTTGGGGCGGTCGGCGAGCGCGTCGGGGTTGACCTCGAAGACCACGAGTGGCACGTCCGGGTCCGACCGCCATGCCGACGAGTTGTCGATCACCACGGCGCCGGCTGCGGCGACCTTCGGCGCGAGCTGTCTGGAGGTCGCCCCGCCGGCAGAGAACAGCACGATGTCCAGACCCGAGTAGTCGGCCGCTGCGGCGTCCTCGACGGTGACCCGACGTCCGGCGACGTCGAGAGTGCGGCCCGCCGAACGGGCCGAGGCGAACAACCGCACGTCATCCGCGGGGAAGTCACGTTCGGCCAGGATCGTCCGCATGACGCCGCCGACCTGACCGGTTGCTCCGACGATTCCGATACGCATGCCGTCCAAGGGTACCGGGCACCGTCGCCGGCGGCACACCCGATTCGCGGCATCGGCCGCCGCCGGAGAGTCGGACCGACCGAACGATCAGGCGTCCAGGCCGAACGCGTCGTGCAGGACGACGACTGCCCGCTCCACCTGCTCCTCGGGAACCACACACGAGATCCGGATCGCGGACGTCGAGATCATCTCGATGTTGATGTCGTTGTCGGCCAGCGTCTCGAAGACCTTCGCGGCGACCCCGGGGTTGGTCTTCATGCCGGCTCCGACGAGGCTGACCTTTCCGATCGTGTCCTTGGGCACGACACCAGCCGCGTCGATGTCGGCGACGTAGTCGTTGCAGATCTCCAGGGCCACGTCCAGGTCGGCCTGGGGCACCGTGAACGAGATGTTGGTCACCCCGTTGACCGAGACGTTCTGGACGATCATGTCGAGGTTGACGTCGACGTCCGCGAGTCGACGGAACAGGGTCGCGGCGATGCCGGGACGGTCGGGAACGCCGGTGACGGTCACCTTGGCCTCGGATTCTTCGTGCGTGACGGCGGAGACGATCGCGTCTTCCATGTCGGGATCCTCCTCGGTGATCCAGGTTCCGGGCTCCCAGGTGAAACTGGAGCGGACGTGCAGTGGGACCCGCCACGTGCGGGCGAACTCCACCGAGCGCATCGCGGGCTTCGGACAACCCGACGCGCACATCTCGAGCATCTCGTCGAACGAGACCTGATCCATCCGTCGGGCCCGGTCGACGACTCTGGGATCTGCGGTGAACACGCCCGACACGTCGGTGTACAGCTCGCACGCATCCGCGCCGAGTGCATGGGCCAGGGCGACCGCGGTCGTGTCAGAGCCCCCTCGCCCCAGGAACGTGATGTTGTGGTCGGTCGACACACCCTGCGAACCGCCGACGACCGCGACGCGGCGTTTCCGGACGCTGTCGAGCACCCGGTCGGGTGCAACCTCGAGGATCTTGGCGTTGGTGTGGTTGGTGTCGGTCACGAAACCGGCCTGGGACCCGGTGAACGAATCCGCCGGCACGCCCAGATCGTGCAACGCCATGCACACCAGGGCGGTGGCCTTGCGCTCGCCGGTCGTGATCAACATGTCCATCTCACGTCCGGGCCGGGTGGCAGACACCTCGCACGCGAGGCGCAGCAGCTCGTCGGTCTCCTTGCCCATCGCACTCACGACGAGCACGATGTCGTCGCCGCGCTTGTGCCGACGCGCCACGTAGTCGGCGACGTTCCGGATCCGGTCGGGATCGGCCACCGACGAACCGCCGAACTTCTGGACGAGAAATGCCACCGCGGAGAGCGTACCGCCGACCGGCGACCCGGTCGGGATCGCTCTCAGTCGGCTGCCGCGTCGACCTCGGGTTCGACGACGGGATCCGCCACGCCGATCAGGACCCCCCAGCCCTGCAGGATCTGCACGCCTTCACCCACCGAGTCGGCGCCCACCAGGGCACACAGTGCCCGCAGGTCGTCGCTCCGCAGCGACAACACCCGGCCGTTGAAGTCGCCACGGGCCACCACGATCGAGTTCACGAAACCCATGACCGGCGAATCAGCGGCGTTCTTTCGCAACGCCTCGAGGTCGAGCACGATCGACTGGGAGTGGAGCGGCGCCGCATCGGCGACCGGTTCTCCCAGCAGCACGGCCATCGGCACGTCGTAGAACGCTGCCAGGGCGTGCAACCGGGGCACCGTGATGTTGCGGAATCCCCGCTCGTACGCGCCCAGCGCAGACGCGCTCCAACGGCCTTCGGAACGCTCTTCGACGTCCGCCAGCGACATGCCCCTCTGGCGGCGAACCGCCCGCAACCGTGCTCCGACCGTCCGGGAGAACGCCACGTCATCGGCGCCGTCCGGTCCCTCGTCGTCCGCGGGGGCGAGACCGTCCCCACCCGGTCCGACCTCCCGTGCATTGGTGTCGACCATGATCCACTTCCTCTCGTCGCTTCCGCGACGCCAGGTACCCGACCCTCACGGCCCGACGACCCCGAAGGGGTACGCCCCGATCTTGGCACATCGACGAGGAGGTTTCCGGCGCGACGTTCACCTGCGCTCACCGACGGCATCCGACACACCGACGCGCGTCGGTCGTCGTGGGCGGGCGACGTGGGCCGCTCGGGAGCGGACTTGGTAGCGTCCTCCGGCGATGGGTACCGAAAAGCGTGAACGTCAGAAGGCCAATCGCGCCGCGAAGCTGCAGGCCGCGGCGGTCCAGGACAAGCACGATTCCCGGCGGCGCGGCATCGTCGGATTCGCCGTCGTCGTCGTCGCGGTCGCGGTGATCGTGGGTCTGATCTACCTCGGCCGGGGCGACTCCGACGAGAGCGCAGCCGACAGCACGTCGACGACCGCCGCGGACACGACGGCACCGCCGACCACGGCAGCGAAGCTGGCCAAGACCACCTTCACCTACGGCACCACCGCGTGCCCACCCGCGGGCGGCGCCGACGAACCGACGCTCACCTTCGACGCGGCACCGAAGAACTGCCTCGATCCGGGCAAGACGTACACGGCCACCTTCGACACGACCGCCGGAAAGGTCGTGGTCGAACTCGACACCGACAAGACCCCGGGAACCGCGAACAACTTCGTGTTCCTGGCACGCAACCGGTACTACGACGACACCAAGCTCTTCCGGGTGAACACGGGCATCGACATCATCCAGGGCGGATCGCCGCACACCCAGTCGCCGTCGGACCCGGGGCCCGGCTACGACCTGAAGGACGAGGGCGAGTTCAACGCCGACCACACCCAGGGCGGCTACACCTATGACCCGGGCGATCTCGTCATGGCCCGCACCTCGCGTCCCGACGGCGCCGGCGCGCAGTTCTTCTTCGTCACCGGCGACAAGGGATCGGGCCTCGATGCCGGACAGGGCGGACCCGGATCGGGGACCTACGTCGTGTTCGGCCACGTGACCGAAGGTCTCGACGTGCTCCAGAAGATCGTCGCCACCGCGGACGTCGACGCCTCCGGCGAGGGCACGCCGAAACCCGAGGTGACCGTGACCTCGGTGAAGATCGCCGAGAACTGAGCCACACGCCGGGGTCGCCGGAGGAGCCCGACCGGTTCAGCGATCGAGTTCTGCCAGGTCGACCGGCTCGTTCCCGATCGTCGCATGCACGATGCCCGCGCCTTCGGCGGTCCATGTGCCTTCGGGTGCACGGATCGCCGCGGTCGACGTGTCGAGGCCGACCACGGCGAGATCCGGGTTGGTCATCTGCTCGAGGCGGCCGAGTGCGTCGTCGCTCCAGGTGTCGTAGCGGGGCACGAAGGCAATGCGCTCGACGAGGCCGAGGCCCACCGTGAACGCGGCACCGCGGTCATCGACCATCGGGTCACCGAGGATCTGGGCCCCGGCGTCGGATCCGATCACGGTCGCGCCGTCGTTCCAGGCTGCGACGAGTCCGTCCCACACCGGCGTCTGCTGCAGTGTCGGGCGGGCATGCATCGCCGAGGAACCGACCAGGTAGATCGCCCGGGCGTCCCGCACCGCCGCGGCGTGGGATTGCAGCATCGCATCGGAACGGGTCAGCACTTCGGGCGCGGTGACCTGCACGTCGAACTTCCCGAAGTGCCCGGTCGCGGCCTCGACGAAGCGGTCGGGGTGCTCGAATGCCGCCGCGGTGGCCAGCACGACCACCTCGTCGGCACCGACGGCCTCGACCAGGCGGCGGTTGAACGTGCAGACGTCGGTGAACGGGTCACCACCCACCACCGCAAGGGTTCCGGTCATGGCCCACCCATCGAGATCTGTATCGCCAGCACGTCCATCCGTCGACGGTAGCCCACGACGCCGCGGCCGTGCTCCGGTCTCCCGGCGACCGGGTTCAGTCGGACGCGGTCGCGAACGACTGGTAGATCGGCCCGCCGGGAAGGCTCATCTGGATGCCCACGACCGCTCCCGTGTCGTCGATGCCCGTGATCAGCGTCTCGCCGGGATCGACGTCCTTCGACAGGGCCTCGGCGTCGAATCCGCGGATTCGACCCGTGGCCACGTCGTAGGTGCCGAGCATCCAGGCGCCACCGACCCGGAAGTTCCCGGCGAGCAATCCGTGGTCGTCGATCGCGGGGGCCCTGGCGGGCCCATCCGAAGGGATCGCTGCGCTTTCCGGCCGACGATCGAGACGGCCTAGCCTGCTTCGATGGCAACTTCGATCACACACGTCGGCATCATCGGTTCGGGGATCATGGGATCCGGTATCGCCGAGGTGGCGGCCAAGTCCGGTTATCAGGTGACCCTGCGCTCGCGGAAGCAGGAATCCGCCGATGCGATGGTCGCGTCGTTGACCAAGTCGCTCGACCGTCAGGTTGCAAAGGGGCGCCTCGAGGAAGCCACCCGCGACGAGGTGCTCGGGCGGGTCTCGGCGGTGTCGGAGCTCGCCGCGCTCGCCGACTGCGATCTGGTGCTCGAGTCGGTCGTCGAGGACCTGGACGTCAAGAAGGCCCTGTTCACCGAACTGGACGGCATCGTGAAGCCCGGGGCGATCCTCGCAACGAACACGTCGACCCTGCCGGTGGTGGAACTGGCCGTGTCGACCGGCCGGGCCGAGCAGGTCTGTGGGATCCACTTCTTCAACCCGGCCCCGGCGATGAAGCTGGTCGAGATCATCCGTCCCCGGACCGCGTCGGACTCGACGATCGCCGCGGCGATGGCGTTCGCCGAAGCGTGCGGCAAGAACCCGGTCGAGGTGAAGGACCGCGCCGGGTTCATCGTCAACCATCTGTTGTTCCCGTACCTGAACAACGCGGTGCGGATGCTCGAGAACGGAACCGCCTCGCGCGACCACATCGACGAGGCGATGATGGGCGGCTGCAACTTCCCGATGGGCCCGCTCGCCCTGTTGGACCTGGTCGGGCTCGACACGTCGTTGGCGATCCTGGATGCGCTCTACACCGAATACCGCGACCCGCACTACGCGGCGGTGCCGCTGCTGCGTCGCATGGTCGCGGCCGGCCACCTGGGCCGCAAGTCGGGCTCGGGTTTCTACGACTACTCGAAGTAGTCGACGCACTTTTCGTACGAAACAGGATTGAAACCGCTGCAGGACGGGTAAGGACCCGTCATGCAGACACTTTCAACCGCTCCATCGACCATTCAGCAGACCTGGCCGGGCAATCGCCCGGACACCGCCGGCGGGCCACGGGAGGATCTCGGCATCGCGTCCCTGGCCCAGCTCCTCGCGGCCGGGTTCAGTCGGGCGCAGGTCGCCGCACTCGAACGCCGCCGCGCGATCGTCCGGATCCACGACGGCGTGTACCGGACCTCGTCGACGGTGTTGAGTCCACGTCGGCGGCTGCTGGCCGCGTGCCTCGCGCTGGGTGGTGTGGTCGCGGCGTCGGACCGATCCGCCCTGTGGCTCTGGGATCTCTGGGACTGCGAACCCCCCGTCGAGGTGGCCACGGCCGCGTTGGATCGCCGTGTCCCCTCCGGGGTCGCCGTGCACGTCCGCGCCGATCTGCGGCCCGAACAGGTGTCGGTCCACCGTGGTGTGCCCGTCACCTCGCCGGCGCGCACCCTCGCCGACGTGGGTGCCGTCGTGGACCGGAAGCGACTCGCCGTCGCGGTCGACAAGGCCCTCTATCTGCGCCTCGTCACCCTGCAGCAACTCCGGGGGCTCGTCGGGGTCGCCGCCGGCGGCGCCCACCCGGGGGTGAAGGCACTGGGAGCGGTGCTCGATCACCGGGTCCACGGGTTCTGAGAGATCCGGTCCGGTCGGAGTTGGCATGCCGACCCGGTGTCGATAAGTTGTCGACACCGCGTCGGCAACGTCGGCCGCGGGCACCGCCACGCCCCGGACGAGAGGCTCCCATGTTCATCGCCATCCGCGACCTCCGCCGATCGTGGAGTCGCTTTCTGCTGGTCGGACTCGTCGTCGTGCTGGTGGCGCTGCTTACCACGGTGCTCGGCGCCCTCGCCAACGGGCTGGTCCGCGACGGGATCTCCGGCTTGCGGGCGCTGCCCTTCGACCACATGGCCTTCGAACACGGTTCCAAGGCCACGTTCTCGCGCTCGACCGTGACCGATGAGACCCTGGCGCGCTTCCGTGGGATCCCCGGGGTGCAGGCGACGCCGTTGGGGGTGACGTTCGCCAACGCGAAGTCCCACAGCGCCAAACCGGACCTCGACGTCGCGCTGTTCGGCGTCGAAGACGACAGCTTCCTCGTCCGCGACGCCGACGACGCCGAACGGGCCGACGCGCAAGCGGCTCTCGCCGGTCGACCCGGCCTGGTGTTGTCGGGCGAGCTCGCATCCGAAGGAATCGAGGTCGGCGACGACTACACGTTCACCAGTTCGGGAACGACCCTCCCGGTCCTCGGCTTCACCTTCGCCGGGTCCTACGGGCACGCCCCGATCGCGTACACGTCGCTGGGCACGTGGCAGAAGCTGACCTACGGCAACGACGCCCGCGGCCGCTTCTCCGCGATCGCGCTCCAGGTCCCCGATGATGCTCATGCCGCGGTCGAACGGGTGGCCACCGACACCGGCACCGAGGTCAAGTCGAAGGCGGCGACCTACGACGGCTCACCGGGGTTCACGGCCGAACAGTCCACGATGTCGCTGATCCGGGCGTTCCTGCTGGTGATCTCCGCGCTGGTGGTCGGCGCCTTCTTCACGGTGCTGATCGTGCAACGCACGCGCCAGGTCGGTCTGCTCAAGGCGATGGGCGCGTCGAGCTGGTACGTGATCCGCGACGGGTTGGCTCAGATGGTCATCGTCGTGGCGATCGCCACCATCGTGGGCTCCGCCGTGGGAGCCGGTCTCGTCGCACTGATGAGCGGCGGGGCGGCACCGGTCGAGTTGGTGCCGTCCACGGTGATCTCCGGCGTCGTGCTGCTGGTCGTCGCCGGCGTCGTCGGAAGCCTCGTCCCACTCAAACGCATCACCGGTATCGAACCCGCGATCGCACTGGGAGCGTCGGAACGATGAACACCGCCACTGCATCGCCTCCGCCGTTGCAGCTCGACGAGCTGCGTGTGGCGGTTCCCGACGGCGACCACGAGCGCGTCCTGCTCGAACGGGTCGACCTGTGGATCGACGCCGGTGAGATCGTGGTGCTCACCGGAGCCTCCGGGTCGGGCAAGTCGACGTTGCTGGCGATCGCCGGCCTGCTGCGACGAACCGGCTCGGGTGAAGTCACGATCGCCGGAGAGGCCACTCACGGGCTGCCCGCCCGGCAACGCAGCGCGATCCGTGGCCGCGAGATCGGCATCATCTACCAGACCGCGAACCTCCTCGGTTCGCTGACCGCCCGCGAACAGCTCGAGGTCGTCTTCCACATCTCGGGCCGCGCGCGGTCCGAGGCCCGAACCCGCGCCGCTGAACTGCTGGAGGTCGTCGGGCTGTCGCACCGGATGGACGCCCTCCCCCGGCATCTCTCCGGCGGCGAGTGTCAGCGGATCGGCGTGGCGCGGGCGCTGATGGCGTCGCCCAGCGTGCTCCTCGCCGACGAGCCGACCGCTTCGCTCGACCCGGAACTCTCCGGAGACATCGCCCGGCTCATCGCCCACGAAGTGCACGAGCGTGGGATCGCCGCGCTGCTGGTGACCCACGACGACGCGCCGCTCGAGGTCGCCGACCGACACGTCCACCTGCACGCGGGCAGACTGCAGGAAGTCGCCGCCACCCGAGGCTGACCACCGTGCCCAAGATCTCTGCACCGAGTGTCGCCGAACACGTCGCGCGGCAAGAGCAACGGGTCTTCGACACGGCCATCGAGCTGTTCATGCAACACGGTTATGCGAGCGTGTCGTTCGGAGAGATCGCCGAAACGGTGGGGCTGGCACGAAACTCGCTCTACCGCTATTTCCCCTCCAAGGCCGACATCCTCACCCGCTGGTTCCACAGGGAACTCGAGCGACGACTCGAGCGGTCCGCGCAGATTCTCGACCGCGACCAGCCGGCGATGGAGCTGATCGCTGCCTGGGTCGACGACCAACTCGACTACGCCGCCCGGCCCGAACACGCCCTCATGGCGTCGATGGGTCAGTACGAGCCGGGACCGGCGAACGAGATCCGCTCGGAGATCTTCGGGGTGCACAGTCGGCTCCTGGCACCGCTGCTACCGATCCTCGCCCGTGCCGGAGTCGCCGACGATGCCGTGTCGGCCACCGGGGCACTCATCGGCGGCCTGATCCTGAGTGCGGCACGTTTCGAAGCCGACCAGGGCGCACCGAATCCGGAGATACGCGGACGCCTCCGCCGCGCGGTACGAGCCCTGCTCGCTCCGTAGTTCGACCGGTCACGACGAGGCGTCGCGCACGGCGGCCGGACACGGTCAGGTGAGTTGCTAAGGTCCCGGCAAGCGATCCGGGAACGACCCGGACCACGAAACCCATGGGGTGCGCGAACACCCCAGGAGCAGTCCATGTCCACGCAGGACCCCTCCGGGGCCGTTCAGGACGCGGTAGCCGACGCGCGTCGAGTCGACCGCCGCACGTTCCTCAGACACACCGGAACCGGCGCCCTGGCCGGAGGTGCGCTCTGGACCGCACCCCGGATCGTCGGTGCACCTCCCGTCTTCGCCGCCGGTACCACCACCGCAGCGTGGACCCTCGTCGAAACCAACTCGGCCCCCGGCGGTCGCTACTACCACGCCACGGCCACCGACGCCTCCGACAACATCGTCCTCTTCGGTGGCAGGAGTGGAGGCAGTGACTCGTTCGTGAACGACACCTGGATCTGGGACGGCACCACCTGGACCCGACAGCACCCCACCACCAGCCCCGGGGCCCGTTACGGCCACGCCATGGCGACCGACGCATCCGGCAACGTCGTGCTCTACGGCGGCTACGGCCGGGCCGACGAGCAACAGCACTCGGGCTATTTCGACGACACCTGGATCTGGGACGGCACCACCTGGACCCGACAGCACCCCGTCAGCCGCCCCGGCGCTCGCGACCGGCATGCCATGGCCACCGGCGCGGACGGCAACGTCGTCCTCTACAGCGGGTTCGTCAGCGGCGACCCGGGCGAACCGGGTTACCTCGACGACATCTGGATCTGGGACGGCACCACCTGGACCCGACGACACCCCACCACCACCCCCGGCCCCCGCTTCCGGCACGCCATGGCCACCGACGCGGACGGCAACACCGTCCTCTTCGG
>CAZQSU010000097.1:0-11252 GCA_964595905.1 uncultured Iamiaceae bacterium | reverse complement strand
CAGGACGCCCGCGGCTTCTCCTGATCCGCGGTCCCGAGGGCCCCGACGGCGACAGGACGAGACTCCGACGGGGGGATGGCCGCACCCCGCGCGGGCCGGTTTCCCCACCACGGGATTCACCGGCCTCCCCCCTTTCGTCGACGGCTCCGACGGCGTTCGATGGAGGTGACGGCGGCGACGACGAGTCGCTGCGGAACCCCTAGGAGAATCGATGCCCCTTCGGACCACCACCCATCGCTTCGTGACGGTGGCGCTGGCTGTGACCGTCTCGGTCGCTGCGCTCGGCGCCTGCGGGAGCTCGGACGACTCGACCGCGAAGACGACCACCACCGCGGCGGCGGAGGCGACGACGACCACGGCGGTCACGGCGACGAGCGCCGCCGCCGACGTGTCGTCGGAAGCGAGCGGAACCTGTGATGCCTGGCTCGACGTGGAGCGAGTCGCGAGCGAAGGGCCGGGCGGCGGCGAGGGTCCCCCGTCGCCGGAACAGATCGTCGCGTTCGCCGAGAAACTCCAGCCGCTGATCGCCACGGTCGCCGACGGCGCGCCGAACGAGATCGCCGACGCGATCGGCGACGTGAAGCAGATCATCGACGCCGCCGCCGCCGACACCACCGGAGTGGCCGGACAGAAACTCGATCCGTCCAACCCGGCGCTCGGGACGCCCCTGGCGAAGGTCGAGGAGTGGGCCTACGGCAACTGCGGTTTCACCCAGATCGACGTCATGGGCAAGGACTATTCCTTCGACGGGGTTCCCACATCGGTGAAGGCCGGTCCGGCGAGCTTGAAGTTCACGAACATGTCCGACACCGAGACCCACGAGATGGCCCTCATCCGCGTCGGAAACGGCGTCAGCGCCGAGGAACTGGCCGACGCGCTGAAGAAGGACACGAACGCCGCGCAGCAGACCTACGGCTCGAAGGTCACGTTCGTCTCCGAGACATCGGCCGAACCGGGCAAGACCGGCTACACCATCGCCGACCTCTCCTCGGGTGACTACGTCATCGCCTGCTTCATCCCCCAGGGCGGCAAGGACGGCGGCACGCCGCACTCCCAGCTCGGGATGGTCAGCACCCTTCGGGTGGAGTAGGCACCGGCATCGGAGACCCTCCTGGTGGCGGGATGGGTGGACCGTGTGGTCGGCGGCGGAGCCGACCACACGGTCCTTCGCGTGGTCGTACACTTTTCGACTCCTCCTCTCCAGACCGACCATTCCTGACCGACTTGGGAACCTCAGTGAGCGATCGAAGCGACCGACCGGTGTTGCGGATCCGCGGACTACGACGCACGTTCCGGGCGACCTCCGCGCCGGTACGCGCGTTGCGTGGGGTCGATCTCGACGTCGATGGCGGCGAGTTGGTGGTCCTGATGGGCCCGTCGGGGAGCGGCAAGTCCTCGCTGCTCAAGCTGGTGGCCGGCCTCGACCGTCCCGACGGCGGCGAGGTGGTCCTCGCAGGGCGATCGCTCGAGGGACTCGGCGACGACGACCTGGCACGGCTGCGTCGCCGGCACATCGGTTTCGTGTTCCAGTTCTTCGAGCTGCTCGACGACATGACCGCACTCGAGAACGTGGCGATGGCGGCGCTGCTGGGCGGCCTGCGGCGTCGCCAGGCCGAGGAGCGGGCGTTGGCGATGCTGGATCTCGTCGCCCTGGGTGACCGGAGCGCTGCCATGCCCGGGGTGCTCTCGGGAGGCGAACGCCAACGTCTGGCACTGGCACGGGCGCTCGCGAACGATCCGACACTGCTGTTGGCCGACGAGCCCACCGGGGCGCTCGACACCGCCGGCACCGACGAGATCCTCGAATTGCTGCGTCGCCTGCACGCGGACGGTCAGACGATCGTGTTGGTGACCCACGATCCACGCGTCGCGGCGATCGCCGACCGGGTCGTCCGCCTCGTCGACGGCAGGGTCGACGGCAACGGGGCGGCGGTCACGTCGTCGGCCGGGTCGACCGCGGGGTCCTGACGGTGCCCACCTGGCATGCCGCGGCGTACCGGACCCGGCTCGAACTGCGTCGACGGGTCGGCACGATCGTGTTCCTCGCGCTGTTGGTGGCGTTGATCGTCGGGGGCGTGCTGGGGGTCGCGATCGGCAACCGGCGGAATGCCACCGCGTTCGACCGTTACGTCGCGAACGGGGGCGGCCCGGATCTGTTGGTGACCCCGGGGCAGTCCGACGACGGCTCGGGCGTGCGGGCCGCCGCGGTGCGGGCGCTTCCGGGCGTCACGAGCGCCTCCGAGATCGCGGGTTTCGCAGCGATGCCCCTCACCGAGGCGCGCGGCGGACTGGAATGGGACTGGACCTTCGAGATGAAGGGGCCGAGCGACGCGCATCTCCTGCGCGACGGGATGCGACCGATCATGGTGGCCGGACGCCCCGCAGACGCGGCGAAGGCCGACGAGGCGATCGTCAACACCGAGCTGGCGGACCGGTTCGGCGTCGAGGTCGGCGACCGGTTCGTCGTCCAGCTCCATGTCGCTCCGGACGACCGACAGGGCACGCCGGTGTCGTTGCTCGTCACCGGCATCGCGCGCTTCCCCGACGAGATCCTGCGCGCCGAGAACCGGCGTGAGGCCGTGGTCTTCACGTCGCCGGCCTTCGTGCGGGCCCATCGCGACGCGGTCGCCGCGCACCTCGTCGCCGTCGATCTGGACGATCCCACCGCCGACACCACCGCGGTGTCGCGCGCGATCAGCGCGGCGACGCCGGGTGCTCCGCCCGGGTTCGCCACGATGATCCAACGGCGGACCGACGTCCGGCTCGCCACGGGCGCGGTCGATGCCACGATGCTCGTGTTCGATCTCGCCTTCGGCCTGTTGGGACTGATCGTGCTGGCCCAGGCGTTTCGGCGCGTGGCGATGGCACGGGCGCGTGACGACGCGGTCCTCACCGCGATCGGGGCGTCGCGGCGCACCCGGTTCGCGGTGGCACTCGCGGTGCCGGCCGCGGGCATCGCGCTCGGCCTGGTCGCGGCGACGGCGGTGGCGACGGCGATCGCTTCTCGGTTTCCCGTCGGCATCGCCCGCCGGGCCGAGCTGCATCCTGGTCTGGATGTCAACCGGGCGTGGACGATCGTGGGCGTGGGGATCGCCGGGGTGGTCGTTGGGCTCCTCGCGGCCGGTACCACCTGGCAGACCTCGACGGTGCGGTCCCGACGAACGTGGCCGCACCGGCCGGCGCGTTTCGCGTCGCGGCTGCGTCGGGCGGGGGTGCCGCTGACCGTCGTGGAGGGCGTGCGCCGCGCCCTCGCCGCGTCGCCGGGGCGTGACTCGACCCGTCGGGGGATCCCCGGGATGGCGATCGGCGTCACCGGCATCGTCCTCGCGGTCGTGTTCCTCGCCAACGTCCAGGCGCTGGTGCATTCGCCGGATCGCTACGGCTGGACCTGGGACGAGCTGGTCGAACTGAACCTGGCCTCGCCCGCCGCCCGCGGCACGGCGGCCGAGATCGCGGCGAGCCCGGCGGTCGCGTCGGTGGCGCTGTTCTCGCCGGTGCCGCTCAGGGTCGACGGGGTGCGCGTCCCCGCGGTCGTCGCCGATCAGGGTTCACCGCCGGTGCCCGTCACGCTGGTGAGGGGTCGGGTGCCGACCGGGGCATCGCAGGTCGCCCTGGGCGGGCTGACGATGCGACGACTCGGCGTCGACCTGGGTGACCGGGTCACTCTGGCGGTGCCGGGGGTGGCGAAGTCGGTGTCTGCCACGGTGGTGGGGCAGGTCGTGCTGCCCTCGATCGGCGTGGAGTTGTCGGCCGACGTGACCGGTCCGGGAACGGGGGCGTACGTGCCGCTCGCCACGGTCCGGCCCCTCACCACGGTGCCCCAGGCTGGGCTGGCGGTCCGGTTCGCGTCCGACGCGACGCCGACGGAGCGGGCGGCGGTGCTCGAGCCCTTCCGTGCGGCGCTGGCCCGCGGGGACGCGTTCAGGGTCAGTGGGGGGCCACGACCGGACGATGTCGTCGGACTGGCCGAGATCGGCACGTTGCCGGTGGTGCTCGCCGGGTCGCTCGCGGTCCTGCTGGTGGCGGAGTTCGGTCTGGCGCTGGTGTCGGCCACGCGGTCACGTCGCCGCGATCTGGCCGTGCTCGAGGCGATGGGGTTCCTACGGCGCCAGGTCGTCGGTGTGGTGCTCGCCGAGGCGGTCGTGGCGGCGGTCGTGGCAACCGTGATCGGGACGCTTCTGGGCGTGGCCCTCGGTCGCTTCGCCTGGTTGGTGACGACCGGTGACCTCGCGGTCGCCGACACGACCGTCACGCCCCTCGGCCCGGTCGTGCTCGTCGCCGCCTCGGTGATCGTCGGCATCGCCGCGGTGGCGCTCGGTCCGGCGTGGCGGGCGGCACGGAGACCGGTGGCGACGACGTTGGTGAACGAATGACCGCCCTGCTCGCCCGGGGTCCGCACGTGCAGGTCGCAGCCGCGGCACGATCCGCCGCGGCGAAGGCATGGGCGGCCGTGGCGGCTGCCGGTGTGGGGGTCGTCGCGCTCGTGGCTCCGCTCGTGCACGCCCGGGGCCGTGGGGCCGCGATCGCCCCGTCGGTCGCGGTCGCGGTCCTGGCCGCCTGCTGGTTGGTCGCGGCCGTCGAACACACCTGGCGCGACGACCGGGAACCGCTCGGTGTGCTCCTGTGGGCGGCCGCGTCGGTCGGCGTGGTCGGTTTCGTCGCGCGCACCTGGCTCCTCGCGGGCCCGGCCACCGCGGGTGGTGCCCTCGACGTCGTGGCCGATGCCGCCGCCTGTCTGGGCGCCGCGGTGCTGTTCCACCTGGCGGTCGGACTGCCGTCGGGGAGGCTCGGCTCGAGTGTCCGTCGTGCCGCGGTGGCCGTCGGCCATGTGGCTGCGCTCGGTGTGTTCGTCGCGTTGTCCGTCGTCGGTGACGCCGGCTGGATCCGCTACCTGACCATCGCCGCGGCCGCGGTCGGGATCGCCGGCGGGGGATGGGCGATGTTCACCCGGTACCCGGTCGCGGGCATCCGGGGTCGTCACCGCATGCAGTGGTTCGCCACGGCCGCCGGTCTGGTCGCCGTGTGGTCGGTGGTGGTGGCCACGTCGCAACTGTTGTTCGCCTGGCCGCGGCCGGTCGGCATGCTCGAAGTGCTCGCCGCGGCGCTCCTGCCGCTGGCGTTGGCGACCGAGCGCAGCGACCTGGCCACGCGCCGATCCGAGTGGCTCGCGGTCAGGACGTTCCACATGGCGATCTGGGTCGCGCTCGTGTGCGGGATGCTCGTGCTGTTCGTCCCCGGTCTGGTGCACCGACCTCGTGGCGATCAGCGCGGGCTGGTGGCGGCGACGATCGTGGCCCTCCTGGTCACCGCCGCGCTGGTGCCCGTGATCCGCC
Organism: uncultured Iamiaceae bacterium; assembly: GCA_964595905.1. GTDB lineage: Bacteria > Actinomycetota > Acidimicrobiia > Acidimicrobiales > Iamiaceae > JAFDWI01. The sequence goes on along the minus strand of CAZQSU010000097.1, from coordinate 5,919 downwards.
CCTGGCTCGCCGACCTCGCCGACCGGCTGGTGCACGGCGACCGGCATCCCGCCGACGACGCCCTGCGCGTGCTGACCCGGCGGCGTGGCCGCCCAGCGCGCCTCGACGACCTGCTCGCCGATGTGGTCGACGCGCTCGGTCTGGGTCTGGGCGCGGCGTCGGTCGAGCTGTGGCAGCGCGTCGCGCCGGGCGAGTTCGAGTGCACGGTGGCCAACCCGTCGGGGGCGAGACCGTCGCTGAGGGTTCCCGAGACGACGCAGTGGGCGCTGTCGGGCCGCGGGATGGCAGGCCCCGATGCGACCGCGCTGTGGCTCCCGGAGCTGCCCGACGCGCCGTCGGATCGACGCTTCCGGGTCGTCCCGGTCGCCTATGCCGGTGAACTCCTGGCGCTACTGGTCGCCCGACGCGGACCCGGGACCGACGACTTCTCCGACGATGACCAGTCGATCCTCGCCGAGGTGGCCCGCCAGCTCGCCCTCGTGCTCCACAACGCCCACCTCGATTCGACCCTGACCCGGACCCTCGAGGAGCTCCACGCACAGGCCGTGGAGCTGCGTGCCTCCCGGGCACGGGTCGTGGCGGCCGCCGATGCCGGTCGCCGCCGGATCGAACGCGACCTGCACGACGGGGCTCAACAGCAGTTGGTCGCCTTGGCGGTCTCGCTCGGGGTGCTGCGCGAGGTCGTGCGCAGCGATCCCGACGATGCGCTGGTGATCGTCGACGAACTGCGATCCGAGGTGCAGACCGCCATCGACGACATGCGCGCGCTCGCCCACGGCATCTACCCACCGCTGCTCGCCTCGCGAGGACTGACCGAGGCGATCGCCGCGGTCGCTCGACGTCGAGGAGACGGATCGGCGACGTTTCGATCCGAGGGGATCGAACGCTATGCGCCCGAGATCGAGGCGGCCGTCTACTTCTGCTGTCTCGAGGCGTTGCAGAACGCCGCCAAGCACGCGTCGGGATCGCCGGTCGAGGTCGCGCTCACCGTCGTCGACGGCTCGTTGCACTTCGTGATCGCCGACCGTGGTCCCGGGTTCGCGACCGATGTCGAATCGTCGGGTCAGGGCCGGATCAACATGGCCGACCGCATCGGCGCGGTCGGCGGCACGCTGGAGTGGCGCAACGCACCCGAGGGGGGCGCCGTCGTGGCCGGTTCGGTCCCGATCCGCTGACCGCTTCGGCTCAGAGGAACATCGTGGCGACGGGCGCGCCGCCGGCGAGCACCGAGCGCAACACCGGCGCGGAGAGGTCCTCTTTGTGCAGGTACGCGATCGCTCCGCTCTGGGCGGCCCCGTCGGGAAGGTCGTCGCTGGTGTAGGTCGACAGCAGGATCACCGAGGCGGCGGGGTCGACCGCCAGCACCTGCCGGGTGGCCTCGATGCCGTTGGTGTCGGGGAGCTTGATGTCCATCAACACGACGTCGGGATGCACCTCGTTGCTGCGCGCGACCGCCGATGCCGCATCGGTGGCCTCGGCGACCAGTTCGAAGTCCGGCGCGTGCGCCAGGAGGCGACGCGTCGCCACCACGAACGCGTCCTGGTCGTCGACGACCAGCACCCTGCGGGGGGTCCGTTCCGCCATCAGCCCATCTTCGCCGACTCGGCGCCGGTGGAACAGGGCGGAGACACCCCCTGACCAGGTGCGGCCAGCCACACCGTCACGATCGTCGATCGGTCGCCGAGCCACCCTCCAGCCACATGAGCACGGCCTTGACGCGACGGTTCACATCCGGCACCTCGGTCAGGTCGAGCTTCGAGAAGATGTTGGTGGAGTGCTTCTCGACGGCGCGTTCCGACAACACCAGCGTCGCGGCGATCGCGCTGTTCGACTTGCCCGTGGCCATCTCGGTGAGCACGTCACGCTCGCGCGGGGTCAGGCGGTCGAGCACGCTCTGCCGGTTCGCCGACCGGCCCTCCACGAGCGCCTCGACCACCTTGGGGTCGACGACCGAGCCGCCGGCGGCCACGCGCTCGATCGTGTCGACCAGTTCGTCGACGTCCGCGACCCGTTCCTTGAGCAGATACGCCCGCCTTCCGGCGCCTTCGCCGAGAAGCTCCACGGCGAAGGCGGGTTCGACGAACTGGCTGAGCACGACCACGCCGGTATCGGGGTGGCCGTTGCGCACGCGGTGTGCCGCCTGCAGGCCCTCGTCGGTCTGGGTCGGCGGCATGCGGATGTCGGTGATCACGACGTCGGGATCGTCGCGATCGATGTGGGCGAGCAGGCTCTCCAGGTCGCCGCACTGGGCGACGAGGTCGATCCCGTCGCGCCCTTCGAGCAGCCGCGCGACCCCCGCGCGCAGCAGCGCGTCGTCTTCGGCGAGCACCACCCGGATCGTCACGTCCCGGAACCGACCTACAGCCGCTTCGACTGCTCGACGGCGAGATCGGCCGCGGATGGCGGCTCCGGCTCGGCGTCGGTGGTCGCCTGGACCAGGACGCTGGCGACGTGGTCGCCTTTCGCGAACACGACCATCTGCGAGGTGTTGCCGTGGTCGTCCCGCACGGTGACCTCGAGGGCGCCGTCGATGCCGGGGACCGACTTCGGTGCGGACCTGGTGACGCCCGACTCCGGGGTCGGACCGGTGAACTCGGATTGCCAGTGGCGGGCGTACGCGGTCGCGCCGTCGGCGTCGTCGAAACGGTAGAGGAACAGCACGATCGTCACGCTCGCGTCGTCGTTGCGGAACAGGCGCTGGTACCCGGCCGTGAATCCGAGGCGAGACAGGAGCGCTCGCGCGGCCAGGCCGCCGCCGTCGTCGTCGGCGGCCTTGGCGAGGTCCGACGGCCCGGTGTCGCCCACACGGTCGGGTTGGAGCGCGTAGCCGGGGATCTCGTCGATCATCTTCGCGGCCAACGCGTCGGTCGCCGGTGTGGGAGCGACGTGGTGGAGCTGGTCCTCGGGCCAGGTGGAGGGTGGCACCGAGGTCGACCCGTCGGCGCGGGTCGTCGTGGTCGCTGCCGCGGTCGTGGTCGCCGCCGTGGCCGCGGGCGGGGTCGCGGTCGTGGTCGTCGACGCCGTCGTGGTGGTGGTGACGGTGCATCCCGCGGCGGCGAGGACGAGCGCCGACACCGCGGCGGTCACCGCGATGCTCGATCGGTTCATCGCTCGCTCGGTTCCGGTCATCGGCCACGACCCTAACCGATGTTGCATCTGTCCGCGATGGGTCGCCGACGGTTCGCCGACCGGCTGCGCCGCGACGCGCGGGCCGGCGGTGGCGGACCGTTCCGCACCACCGGTGGTGGCCGATCGCGTTGGGCGGGCGGGGCCGTGACCGGGCAGGCTTGTCTTCTCATGTCCACCCCGTCCGTCCCGCCGACCCGTGCCGCTGCGGCCGAGGTCGTCCATCCCCCGATGGGGGCGGTGCGCGAGGCGGTCCGTCGGGCCTTGGCCGAAGACCTCGAACCGCTCGGTGACCTCTCCGCGATGCTCCTTCCCGGCGACGCCACGGCGACGGCCGTGTTCGTCGGCCGCGCGGACGGCGTGCTCGCCGGCACCCGCTGTGCGACCGAGACCTTCGCCCAACTCGACGACCGCGTCACCGTGACCTGGCACGTCGACGACGGCGCGCGTCTGGTCGCCGGGCAGCAACTGGCCGAGGTGACCGGACCGCTCGCGTCGATCCTTTCGGCCGAACGCACCGCGCTGAACTTCCTCGGGCACCTCTCGGGAGTGGCCACCGCCACGTCGGCGCTGGTGGGGTTGCTCGCCGAGGCGGGCGACGACCGCCTCCGCGTCTGGGACACCCGCAAGACCACCCCGGGGCTGCGGGCGCTCGAGAAGGCGGCGGTGCGCGCGGGCGGTGCGCAGAACCACCGGGGCAACCTGTCGGAATGGGTGATGCTCAAGGACAACCACCTCACGCTGGTGTCGATCGCGGACGCGGTCGTCCGTGCACGTCGCCTCTGGCCTGGCCGGCTCGTGCACGTCGAGTGCGACCGGTTCGACCAGGTGGTGGCGGCGCTCGACGCGGATGCCGACGCCGTGCTGCTCGACAACATGGACCCGGCCGAGGTGCGCCGTTGTGTCGACGAGGTCGACCGGCGCGTGCCCCGCGGCGGGCGGGGACGTCCGCTCATCGAGATCTCCGGTGGAATCGACGCGACGACCTTGGCGAGCTATGCGGGCTGCGGCGCCGACCGGGTCTCGGTCGGGGCGATCACCAACTCGGCGGCGGTCCTCGACATCGGGCTCGACATCGATGCCGACCCCGACCCGGGAGCGATCTGATGCTGTTGGCGATCGACGTGGGCAACACCCAGACGGTGATCGGTCTGTACGACGACACGATCGATCTCGACGGGGTCGGTGGTGACCGCTGCGATACGGGACTGGTCGACACGTGGCGGATCGCCACGGTCGCGGAGCGCACCGCCGACGAACACGCGCTCACCGTCCAGGAGTTTCTCGGTTTCCACGGCTTCAGCTTCGACACGCAGGTCTCGGGCATCATCATCTCGTCGGTGGTGCCCCGGTGCACGGCCGCGTTCAGGGAGATGACCCGTCGGTACTTCGGCTACGCCCCGGTCGTGGTCGAGCCCGGCGTGAAGACCGGCCTGCCGGTGCTCACCGAGAATCCCCGCGAGGTCGGCGCGGATCGGATCGCGAACGCGGTCGCCGCGGTCGACGTGTACGGCGGTCCGGTGCTGGTCATCGACTTCGGCACCGCCACGACCTACGACGCGGTCTCCGAGAAGGGCGAGTTGCTCGGCTGCGCGATCGCTCCGGGCATCGACATCTCCCTCGACGCCCTGTACGAACGCGCCGACGCGCTGCGACGGGTCGAGTTCGCCGAACCCCGTGGGGTCATCGGCCGCACGACGGTCGAGTCGTTGCAGTCCGGCGCGGTGTACGGCTTCGCCGGTCAGGTCGACGGCATCGCCGAGCGCATCCTCGACGAACTCGGACGCGGGACGGTCGTGGCCACCGGCGGGTTGGCCGAGACGATCGCGCCGTACACCCGCACGATCACCACGGTGGAACCCTGGTTGACCCTGCACGGACTCCGCCTGATCCACGGAAGGAACCGATGACCGACGACGCCGCCGGCACGCCGGACACCGACGGGCCTGAGACCGACGTGCCCGAACCCGTTTCCGTGCGGATGACGCCGCCGTACCGGTTCGACGTCGACGTCACGGCCGCCGCGCTCGCCGAGGCCTACCCCGATCTGGAGCCGGGCACCGAGACCGGCCGCACGGTCACGATCGCGGGCCGGCTCATGTTGCGTCGGGTCCAGGGCAAGCTCGCCTTCGGCACGCTCGCCGATGCGACCGGGCGTATCCAGCTCTTCGCGTTGGGCAGGCTCACCCCCGACTACGCCGCCTTCTGTGCGCTGAGCCTGGGCGACTGGATCGGCGTGACCGGTGAGGTGATGACGACCAAGCGGGGCGAGCTGAGTGTCCGGGTCGACGACTGGGTCCTGCTCGCCGAGGCGCAGCGGCGGTTCCCCGACAAGTGGCACGGCATCACCGACACCGACACCCGTTACCGCCAGCGGTACGTGGATCTGTGGGTCACCGAGTCGGCCCGGCGCACCTTCACCCTGCGCAGTCGGGTGATCTCGGGCGTCCGGCATTTTCTCGAGGACCGCGGCTTCATCGAGGTCGAGACCCCGATGTTGCACCCGATCCCGGGCGGGGCGACGGCCAAGCCGTTCACGACCCACCACAACGCGCTCGACACCGAGTTCTACCTGCGGATCGCGCCCGAGCTGTACCTGAAGCGGCTGGTGGTCGGCGGGTTCGAGCGGGTCTTCGAGATCAACCGCAACTTCCGCAACGAGGGCATCGATTCGACGCACCTGCCCGAGTTCACGATGCTCGAGCTGTACCAGGCCTACGCCGACTACACCGACGCGATGGCGCTCACCGAACAGCTCGTGTCGACGCTGGCGCTCGACCTGGTGGGGACGAC
>CAZQSU010000096.1:0-11256 GCA_964595905.1 uncultured Iamiaceae bacterium | reverse complement strand
GTGGTCGTCGTCGTGGACGTGGAGGTCGTGGTCGAGCCGCTCGGCAGCGTCGTCGTGGTCGAAGTCGTCGGAGGAGGATTCGTCACGGGAGGTCCGGTCGTCGTGGTGGATGATGGCGTCTCGTCGCCCACGCCGTTGCCCGTGAGCCTCGCGGAGGCCTGCAACGCTCCGGTGATCGACAGCATCGCCGCGTGCGCACCAGCATCGCCGGGCGAGAACGCGATGGCGATCACACATGACTCGCCCGGGTCCAGGGTCGTCTGACACGTCGTCGAGGTGATCGTGAAGCCGTCGACCGAATCGGTGTCGAACCGCAGCGGCGACGGCGACGACTTGGCAGTCGGCACCGCATCGGTGACGATGCCCGCCAGGCCGATGCCACTCAACCCGACCGCGGCGTCCGCCGAGTTCGTCACCCCGATCAGGTGGGCGAACGACGAGCCCTCTTCGACGTCACCGAAATCGACCGAGGTCGACCCGCCGTCCCGGAGCACCGTCGCCACCCCGCTGCCCATCAGGGTCACCGTCGACGTACTCGAATCGGTGGCATCGACCACCCTCAGCGTCGCGGCCTGGGCACCTTCGTCGCTCGGCGCGAACTCGACGTCGACCGTGCAGGTGCCGCCCGGCACGAGCGATGTGCCCGCACAGGTGTCGTCGACCAACCCGAACGACGCGGCGTCCGGACCGGCGAGTGTCACGTCACCGACGGTGGCGATGTTGCCGCCGCCGTTGGTGACCGTGACCCTTCTCGTGACCTGCCGGCCGGTGATCACCGGCCCCACCACCAACGGCGTCGGCGCGACCGACAGGTGACCCGGACTGCCGTCGGTCACCTGCAACGTGCCGGTCAGGGGTTCGGATGCGACGCCTTGGGTGTCGTAGGCGATGATCGTGACCTCGTAGCTGCCCTGGGACGCGTAGACGTGCGTGCCGTCGAAGGTCTGGGTCGTCGGGTTGTAGGGGGCAGGGTGGGCTCCGGTCCCGTCGCCCCAGTCGACCTCGACGTCGAGCGCCGCGGCATGATCGGCCGGGTCCAGATCCCAAGCGGTGACCGAGAGGTGACCTTCGCCTCCCGGGTTCGTGCCGAAGTCCACCAGTCGGGTGATCGTCGGCCGGTGATCGGTCACGGTCACCACGTGCTGCACGGTCGTGGTCTCGACCCCGTCGGTCACCGACAGCGTGACCGTGAACGACCCGTTGCTCGTGTACCAGTGTCGGGCCTGGAGGTGGTCGAAGCTGAACACCCCCGACCCGGACCCGTCGTCGCCGGTGAGCATCATCGGCAGGTCACCGGTCGTGGTCGCGCTGCCGTCGCCCCAGTCGACGGTGAACTGCTTCACGTCGAGAGGCAGATCGTGGTACGCCGCGGTCAGGGTGACGTGCCCGTCGGCGTCGACCGGCGCCGAGATGTCCGTGACGGTGGGTGCGACCTCGCCGACCCGGTAGTACGCGACGCCCTCGATGGCGGCGTGGGCGCCGTCGTCGTCGGACACGTCCACCCGCAGCCCCCGTGGGTCGTCCGCGTGGTCGTCGTAGGTGTGGCTGACCCCGACGAAGGTTCCGCTCGACAGGCCGGTGAGGGTTTCGGCGGTGCCGTCCGACCAGTGCAGCGTGGCGGTCAACACGTCTTCGGGTCCGGGGTCCGCCAACAGGAAACGGGCCTGCACGGTGTCGCCTTCGTCGAACAGCGGCGTCGATGTGGAGGCTTCGCTCGGCGACACCCACGTGCCGTCGTCGAGGACCTGGACGGTCGGCACGTCGGGTCGGACGTTCTGGACGACCACCTCGTAGTTGTCGATCGAGGTCGCTCCCGCGTCGGTCTGCGAGGCGATGTGGACCAGGTAGCTGCCCTCCTGGTCCATCCAGTCGGGTTGGTTCAGCAGCACCATGGCGCCCTGGGCCTCGGTGTCCCAGGACGCATCGTTGTTCCAGTCGATCCAGAAGTGGGTGTCGTCCGAACCGGGAACGGTCAGGCGGAGCAGGCCGGGGCTGCCGCCCTCGTACCAGTTGCCCGCCACCGGGCCGCCGGGTGGGTGCACCACCATCTGGGTGATCTCGACGGGTTTGGCCACCGACGTCACGAAGGTGCTCCCCTGCCAGGTGATCGTCTGGCCCAACTCGTCGGCGACCGTCAACGTGATCAGGTAGGTACCGCCGCTGTTGAAGGTGAAGTGGTAGGTGCTGCCGTACCCGACGGTGTCGATCGTGGAGGTGGGGTCGTTCGCGTCGACCCGGGAGATCGTCCAGCGGTACGCGATGTTGCCGCCCGCCAGACCGCCCGTCGCGGTGGCCGACAGATCGACCGCGTCGCCCTGGGTGAAGGTCGGTGCGAGCGTGGGGCTGGTGGTGAGATGCAGGGGGTCTCCGACGAGCACCGCGTGCGCCGCGACGATCGGGAGCTGGCCGTCGGGCGCGGTGTAGTAGTCCAGGTTGGTCTGGGGGGCACAACTGGCCTGCACACATCCCGAGTCGTCGGCGAGCTTCGTCGGGTCGCTGACCACGAAACGGTCGCCGAGGTTCCGGGCGGTGAGCATCCGGTTGTCGGACGAGAAGTACGCCAGGTTCATCGTCATGACGGGCGGGTCGTCTCCCTGCGGATCCACCACCCACCAACCGTTGTCGAGCCAGGCGGTGTCCTGGCGTCCCGCGGCGTCGATGAAGTCGATGGTCCGCGAATAGGTCGGGGCGTCGTTGCCCCCACCGGTGATGACGAAGCCGGGCGCGTCGGCGGCCGGGGCGCTGGGCGCGGCCGGCTTGAAGGACGGGTTCGGTGCATCGGGCATCGTGCCGTCGAGGAACGCCGCGAACAACACTTGGACGTCGTTGGTGTTCTGTGCCATGGCGTCGATGTCGGGCGGCGTGTCCTGTGCCCGGGTGACATCCGCGGCGAGTTGGCCGGGGATGGCCGCGTCCTCACCCACCTGGATGCCGCGGACGACCGCGATGACCACGCAGAGGATGACGCCCAACGCGACGGCCAAGATCGCGCCGGCGCTCAGTACGGCGGCGCTCGCGACAAGCGCGTTCGGAAGGATGGCCGACATCGAGACCCCGGCGCCGATCGCCGCGGCGGCCACACTTCCGACCCCGATCGTCACGCCGCCGAGCGCGAGCACGTCGACCATCGTCGACGCGGCCCGTGCCGCGGCCAGCGCGCCGTCGTCGTTGTAGATGCTGCCCAGCACCTTCACCGCGCCGTAGCGCACGAAGTCCTCGTAGGTGGGCGGGCGCGGCGGCCCGCTGAAGAGCACCGTCAGGGACTGGTCGTCACAGCCCGTCGGGCTGTAGGAGTACGGCGCGGGCGGCGTGTAGCGGCACGGGTCCTGCTTCCATTTGTCGTATTCGGCCACGCTCGCCTGTGCCTGGGCGACCCGCAGCGCCTGGACGCGGTTGCGCAGCCAGCCGTACGCGGCGTTCTCGTCGCCGGTGCGCTCACCCGCGGGCTTCGCGACCACGCGGAGCATGTTGGCGAACAGGACGCCCCTGGCGTCGTTGCGACCCCAGGAGAGCATCCGGTCCCGCTCGTCTTCGGTCCAGGCCACGCCCCGGTGCGCGTCGAACGCGGCGTAGCTGTCGTCCTCGAAGTGGCACAGGTCGGTGGGATCCTCACCACCGGCCATCTGGATGACGGTCTCGGGATGCCCGATGTAGTGGCCGTCGGCACCGGAATAGACCGTCTGGTCACACCGGTCGAAGGGTGCCGCATCCGCGGCACGGCGGACGGCGGGTACCAGCACCGCCGCGCCCAACACGACCATCGCCGCCACGACGCCCAGCACCGGCCGTCGATTTCCCGTCTTCGTCCCACACCCGTCGATGGTCGGCATCTTCGCTCCCGATCGCCCTGATCGCTCCGTCGTCGATCGAGGTGATGATAAGATACATTGGCCAATGAATGCAACGGCGACTTGAGCGCTCCTCCCGATCGCTACGCTGAGCCGACGAACGCCATGGCCCCGCGACCCACCCACCGAGGAAGGACCCAGCAGGAACGACGAGCCGCCAGCCGCCGGGCGTTGGTCCACAGCGCGATGCAGACCTTCGGCTCCCAGGGGTACGCCCGCACCACCGTCGCCGACATCGTGGCCGGCACCGACTACTCCTCTGGTGCCTTCTACCACCACTTCGCCAACAAGGCCGAGTGCCTGTGGGCGGTGATCGACTACCGGCGGGACATCCGCAAGAGCTGGGCCGACCTCGCCACCGAACTCGATCCTGCGGGCACGACCCTCGATGAGCTGGTCGCCGAGGCGTTCGCCCGCCTCAGCTCCACCCTGGAGGGCACCCACGCCTGGACGATGGTGATGGTCGAGTACTACCGGGCGCACGGCGATGAGCCCGGCGTGGACGGTCGACTCGCCGAGCTCTACGAGCAGTGGATCGAAGAGGTCGCCGTGTTCGTGCGGTTCCTCCAGGCCAACGACCTGGTCGATCGCGAGCGGGACGCGACGACGGTGGCCTCGCAGGTCGTCGCCTTCGCCGAGGGCTACGCCACCCACGCGATGGTCCATGGCATCGACCCGAGCCACTACCCCGCCGCGCTCGCCGACGGCACGCTCCGCCTGTTGCGCACCGAGCACCGTTAGCCCGAGCGCTGCCGTACTCAGGAGGCCTGGCGATCGTCGGGTCGAGGTCGTCGTCGGCGATGTCGCTGCCCGACGAGGTGCTTGCCGGAGGGACTGGTCCAATGGGGAACCGGTCGGTCATCGAGGGTCATCGACCGGCGTCATCGACGTGGTCGAAGTGGTGCCGCAACGACCGGTCACCCCGCGCCCGTCCCATTCGGCCAGGACGTGTGCGTGGGCGGCCAACGCCACATTGGCCACCGATATGAACGTGCCCGCCGCATCGCCAGTACTGGACAGCCCAGCTTGCCGGTACCGAGGATGCACCTGCCGGGACACGGCAACGCCGGCTCGGCGGTCGTCGAGAGACGACCACCGACCCGACCGGGCCCTGGGACTCAGTCGGAGCCTGAGCCGGACCGCTGCTCGGGCCCCTCCAGGGTCACCGACACGCCGCCACCCACGGTGACCGTGACCGCAGTACACGATGCGTCCGGGCTCGGCACCTTGGTGATACGCACCGTGTGCGGGTCGACCAGCTCGTAGCGTTGCCCGTCGACGTCGACGGTCGTCCGACCCGCGATCGTCTGCACGTGCGCCTCGGCCTGGTCGATACCGAGGCACGACGAGTCCAAAGTGCGGTGGAGTCGCTCGGCAAAGGATCGGTACGGAGTGCCGATCCGTTCGGGACCGGCCCCGAGAATCGCCACCGTCCGCGTCGCCGGGTCCACTCCAGCGGAAGCACAATCCCGCTTGCCGTCGGCAACTCGGCCGGGGTGCGCCTGCTCGACCTTCCAGCCCTTCATGCCCAGCGCGTCGAGCATCGAGTCGGTCAGCTTCTCGGCCCCGTCCAGGTCGTAGCAGCGCGCCTCCAACCCGATGGCGACATCGTCGAGGTTGCGTTGCAGGGTCGCCGCGTCCGCGTCCTGGTACTCACCGGGTGCAAGTGCCTGGTAGTGCTTCGGCGCGGCAGCATCTTCGGCGAGGACGACCACGCCCCCCTGCCCGTTGTCGTAGGCCTTCATCTTCGGCGGCTCCGCCGAGGTCATCGTGCGCCAATTGGCCGTGCAGTCGACCACCGGGTCACCGGAGACGGCAGGGATGATGGTCTGGGCGTCTTCGTCGACCTCGTCGGCATGCGGGCCGGCCGGACTGGGACAGCTCAACGTGGTGGTCTCCGCGCTGTTGCGATTGCCGAGCACCGCCCAGGCGGTACCGGTCGCGCCGGCCAACACGACCGCGATCGCCGCAATGGGAGCGATACGTCGCCGCTTCCGCCTCCGGCGGTCCGGGCGACCGTCGATGGCGATCACGTCGTCGTTCGTCGATGGTCCGGCCTCGTCGATGGTGTCCATGAGGGTGCTCCTGACTCGGGTGAGCACACGGTCGTCAGGTGTCGCCGGTGGCGCGAGCGCCCCGACCAGTTCGATTGGATCGTCGTTCATTCAGACACCTCCCGGTGCTCGATGGGATGGGACACCGACTGCTTCCCCGCAGTCATCCCGGAGTTCACGCAACTGTCGGCGAACCCGGTTGAGCCGGGAGCGCACCGTGCCCACGGGCAGGGCCATCGCGTCAGCGATCTCGGCATAGCTCAACTGCTCCCAGACATAGAGCAACAGGACTTCCCGATCGGCGACGGCGAGGTCGTCGATCAGGCGTCTGACCTCGGCAAGGAGCCCGCTGTTGGCATCTCGATCGGCGAGGTGCTCATCGAAGGGCACGTCGGCCCGTCCGTCGGAAGTGACCGCCAGTCGATCGACTGCACGGGAGCGCCTGGCCGTACCACGGTGCTGTTTCATGATCAGATTCGCGGTGATGCCGTACAGCCACGGCAACGCGGAGGTCCGCGTCCCGTCGAATCGGTCACGGGTCTCGAAGGCGATGCGGAACGTCTCGGCGAGGACATCCTCGGCATCGGCCGGTCCGAGCCGTCGGCGGCAGTAGCCAAGCAGCGTCGCCGCATGGCGGTCGAAGATGCCTGCGAATGCCACAGGTTCGGTGAGCGATTGTGCGATCAGCTCCGCGTCGACAGGTAGGTCCACAACCGGTTCTTTCCCGATCGGAGAGATCGGTTCACGCTCTGGCCGCCTGTTCGTCACCAACCGCCGCGGTGGATCACGCCGCTGCGGCGAGGCCGGCTCGCTGAGCGACCAGGCGGTTCGATCTCATCGGCACGATGGCCGATGGCGATCGTGCCCGCCGCCCGCCTGCCCGCGGGCACGTCGTGCGCAGCCAGCAGCGCGTCCTCGTGGTCGAACAGTCCGAAGAAGCACGCGCTCATCCCGGCATCCTCGACGGCGAGCAGCAACGTCTGGATGGCCATGCCCGCATCCACCCACCAGTAGGGCACCGACCAGGCATCGGCACCCGAGCCGAGACCGGTGCGCGCCTTGTCATCCTCTGTGTAGCGGGCCACGTAGGCGTCCGGATCGACCACGGCCACCACCAGCACCGGCGCCGCGAGCAGGCCCTGGTGCGTGAAGCCGGCCTGCCGCTCGCCCAGCGTGATCGCCCAGTACCTCTCGGTCGTCTCTGGCGTATCCAGAACCAACCATTCGAGCCCCTGACTGTTGCCCGCAGACGGCACGTGCCGGGCGAGATCGAGCGTGGCGTCCAGCCATGCGCGGTCCACCGGGTCGGACGCGAACACGCGTCGCATCCTCCGTGCCCGGACGACCTCCGCGAAATCCCTGCTGGTCACCGGCACACTCGGATCCGCGCCGGCGGTGACGACTCAGTCGCCGAGCTTCTCCAGATCATCGGCGAGCGCCCACCCGAATCCGATGAGCAACGTGCCCTTGGACGGATCGACCTTGTCGAAGAGTTTCACCACTCCGGGGTCGATCGCGTCGGCGTCGAGTGACTCGTGCGACAACACGACCGGCGGGTTGTCGTCGGTCCTCGCGATGAACGCCCGTTCGTCGTAGCCCTTCATGGGCAGGCCGAAGCGCTTGAGCAGCCGCTTGCCCCAGGCGCGTTCCTCGCCGTTGGCCTTGTAGTCGGGACGGGGGACGATGTCGACGAGCGACTTGAAGGCTTCGAACGCGTCGGCCGACCCCATGCGGGCCCCCACCAGCACGTCTTCGTCGGGGAAGGCCATCACCGCCCGACGCAGTTGCTCGGTCATGATCGCTCGCAGCACCGTGCCCCGTTTGGCATTGCGCGCCACGGAGGCCAGTCCGAAGATCACGGCGGGTGTGCCGCCGATCCGTTCCAGGGTCGAGAAGGCGAACCCGCGCAGCTTGTCCTTCTCACGCACCTGGGTGATCAACACCCACTGCTCGGCCTGCTTCGAAAGGAGCCCGACTTCGTAGCAATGCGGGGTGCAGGCGCAGAGATCCGCCATCTCGGCCAGTTCCGAATCGCTCAGCGCGGTGCAGTCCTTGCTCTCGGTCTCGGTCGCCATGGTTCTGTCACAACTCCCCAGGTGTGGTCGATTCGACCCTTCCAGTCCAGTCTTTCCACCAACTTTTTGCAACTCGGGCCACCAGCCACGCGCGACATGCCCGACGGGGCACGTCATGCACCACCCCACGCGACGGTCGCGCGCGCTACGGGGCCGCGGGCCGACGAGTCGGGCATGCCAGACTCCTACGATGGCCGGGAAGCGCGAGGGCGACTCGCTCATCGCAACGCTGTTCCCCGGCTACTTCGCGCTGGTGATGGCGACGGGTATCATCGCGATCGCCGCGAACCAGCAGGACCTTCACGGGATCGCCAAGGGGCTGTACGTCGTCGCCGCCATCGCGTACGTGGTGCTGATCGTCCTCACGCTGGCCCGGCTCGTCGGGTATCCCCGCGCGCTGTTCCAGGATCTTTTCAGCCACAGCAAGGGTTTCGCCTTCCTCACGTTGGTCGCCGGCACGAACGTGCTCGGGAGCGCCACCGCGCTGATCTACGGCTGGTGGGGCCTCGCCGAGGCGCTCTGGTGGATCGGTCTGGTGCTGTGGCCGCCGATCCTGTACGCGGCGCTGATCTCGGTGGTGATCCGCAGTGACAAGCCCGGCATCGCCAACGGCATCAACGGCACGTGGTTCCTCATCACGGTCTCGGCCGAGTCGATCGCGGCACTTGGCGCGTTGATGCTCGCACGGGGGGGCAGCGAGTTGCTGGCGTTCGTGTGTCTCGCGGTGTTCCTGCTCGGGTTGGTCACCTACCTGATCGTGATGACCCTGGTGTTCCTCCGCTGGGTGTTCGCTCCCCTGGAACCCACCGAAGCCGACCCTCCGGCATGGATCGCCGCCGGCGCGGTGGAGATCACCGTGCTGGCCGGCGCGAACCTGGTGGAGGCGACCAACGCATCGGGGTACCTCGTCAGGGCGGCTCCGACCATCGAGGTGCTGGTGGTGCTGGCCTGGGCGACCGCTACGTTCTGGTTCCCCGTGATGATCGCCATCGGCGTCTGGCGTCACGTGGTGCGCCGCGTGCCCCTGCGCTACCACCCGTCGTACTGGGCGATGGTGTTCCCCCTCGGCATGTACGCCGCATCGACGTCGCGCATGCTCGAGATCATCGACCTCGACGTGTTGGCGTGGTTGCCCAAGGCGGCGCTCGTGCTCGCGGGCACGACCTGGGCGCTTGCCTTCGGGGGGATGGGGGTCCAGGCGCTTCGGGCGCTGCGGCGGCGGGCCGCGGCGACCTGACCGAGTCGCCGGATCGTCGCCGTAGCATCGGTACCGACGTGGTGGCGGCCGGCCGGGAAGTCGCCGATCGGACGCACCCGAGTATCCGTGACCCGTGAATCGAGACACCATGACATCCGTTCTGCAACCGGTCTCCACCCCCACCGATCCGGACGCCGCGGTCGACGCCGCCGCACAGCCGACGTCGATCACCCCGGCCGTCATCGAACGGCTCGCCTCGCTGGTCGCGGCCGGCGACGATGCGGCGACGGTGACCACGACGGCCCCCTACAGCGGCCATGTGCTCGCCACCCTGCCGGTGTCGACCCCTGAAGCCGTGGAGGCGGCCTTCGAGCGGGCCCGTGCCGCCCAGGCGCGTTGGTCGACCACGCCGGTGGCCGAACGGTGCCGCATCATGCTGCGTCTGCACGACCTCGTGCTCGACCGCCAGGAAGAGATCCTCGACCTGATGCAGGCCGAGAACGGCAAGACCCGCCGGGACGCGTTCCTCGAAGTCTCCGACATCGCGATCACGTCGCGGTACTACGCCCGCACCGCGCCGCGGCTGCTCGCGCCGAAGCGCCGACGGGGCGCGATCCCGGGGCTGACCCGCACCACCGAGGTGCGTCATCCCAAGGGCGTCGTGGCGATCATCTCGCCGTGGAACTATCCGCTCTCGATGGCCGCGAGCGACGCGATCCCCGCGCTGATCGCGGGGAACGCCGTGGTGCAGAAGCCCGACACGCAGACCGCGCTCAGCGCGCTCTGGGCACTGGAGCTCGCCCGTGAGGCCGGGCTGCCCGACGAGGTGTGGCAGATGGTCGTGGGCCGTGGTCGCGACATCGGTGCCACGATCGTCGACAACGCCGACTACGTGATGTTCACCGGGTCGACCGAGAGCGGCCGCAAGATCGCCCGGGACGCCGGGGAGCGGTTGATCGGCGCGTCGCTCGAGCTGGGCGGCAAGAACGCGATGGTCGTCCTCGACGACGCGGACGTCACCCGTGCCGCCAAGGGTGCGATCGCGGCGTGCTTCCCCTCTGCCGGCCAGTTGTGCGTGTCGATGGAACGCCTGTACGTGACCGAGGGCGTCGCGGATGCCTTCATCGACGAGTTCGTCACCCGGACCGGTCGGCTGCGCCTGGGCGCGACCTACGACTACTCCGCGGATGTCGGTTCGCTGACCAACCGTTCGCAGCTCGACACCGTGACCGAGCACGTGAACGACGCGGTGGACAAAGGCGCGACCGTGTTGGCCGGTGGGCGTGCCCGTCCCGATGTCGGCCCGCTGTTCTACGAGCCGACGATCCTCACCGACGTCACCCCGGAGATGACGCTGTACGCCCACGAGACGTTCGGGCCGGTCGTGTCGATCTACCGGGTCGCGGGCATCGACGAGGCGGTGCGCCGGGCGAACGACTCCGAGTACGGCCTGAATGCCAGCGTCTGGACCCGCAACACGCAGGTGGGTCGTGAGGTCGCGGCCCGCCTGAAGGCCGGGACGGTCAACGTCAACGAGGCGTTCGCCGCCGCGTGGGGCAGCATCGACGCCCCGATGGGCGGCATGGGCGACTCGGGGCTGGGCCGTCGCCACGCCGCCGAGGGGCTGCTCAAGTACACCGAACCCCAGAACATCGCCGTGCAGCACCTGCAGGGCTTCGATCCGCCCGAGTGGCTGCCCCACGAGAAGTTCGCGACCGCGATGACCACCATGTTGAAGCTGATGAGGCAGGTCGGCCTGAAGTAGCCGACCCTCCTCTGGCCCCTGATCACGGCGGCCCGACCGGTGATCTCGGACCGTTCCGCCTGGACGCGCGTGCCAGGCTCTCACGATGAGTGAGCAGGTACGCGCCGACTCGAACATCGACGCCGAAGCGGCCGCCGCGATGGTCTCGACTGCCGGCCCCCTTGGCCTATGAGGTGGTCGGTCCGCTCACCGGCGGGGAGACCGGCGCGACCGAGTCCGATACCGCGGCCCGGCCGCGGGTGCTCGGCGCGTTCACCACCCGGGTCGGTCAGGAGCGCAGGGTGGCGGGGTGTGCGGCGAGGACGGCGTCGATGGC
>CAZQSU010000095.1:0-11535 GCA_964595905.1 uncultured Iamiaceae bacterium | reverse complement strand
AGCGCCGCCCAGCGCCTGGCGGCCGCGGCCCGTGAGACCGGCACGAGCCTGGTGCTGATCGGGCACGTCACCAAGGACGGTGCCATCGCCGGGCCCCGCACCCTGGAGCACCTGGTCGACACCGTGGTCACCTTCGACGCCGACCTCGACGAGGGGCTCCGCACCCTCCGGGCGATCAAACACCGCTTCGGCCCGGTCGGCGAGTTGGGGGTGTTCACGATGGCCCGCGACGGGCTGCACGGGGTCGCCGAGGTGAGCGGGTTGTTCCTGCAGGACCGCCCGATCGGCGCTCCCGGCTCGGTCGTCTGCCCGACCCGCGACGGCCGACGGACCCTGCTGGCCGAGATCCAGGCGCTCGTGCAGCCCCACGACGGCACCCGGGGAGATCGCCGTGGTCGGGGACTCGACCCGAAACGACTCGACCTGGTCTTCGCCGTGCTCGAGGCCCAGGGGCGCGTCGGCGGCGACGCGTTCGTGTCGGTCGCCGGCGGGCTGCGGGTCACCGAACCCGCCGCCGACCTGGCCGTGGCTGTGGCGGTCGCCTCCGCGGCGACGGGGAGGTCGGTCGATGCCGACGTGGTCGTGTGCGGCGAAGTGGGGCTGACCGGCGAGGTGCGGCGCATCCCCGATGTGGCCGAGCGGCTCGCCGACGCCGGCCTGCTCGGATTCTCCCGGGCGATCGTGCCCGCGGGCACGCCCCGGTCGGCCGACGGGCTCGGCCTGCGCCTCGAGCGGGTCGGCGACCTCGCCGCGGGGCTCGAGGCCGCCCTGGCGGGATCGTCGTCGAAGAACTCCGTGACCAGGCCCTTCGCGCCCAGCGCGGCCGGTGGGCCGCTCGCGCTGCTGCACTGACCGATCGAGCAGGCTGATCGGTACGCTTGCAGTGTGACCCCCGACCACCACGCTGATCTGGAACGGGCGATCGCACTGGTGGCGCCCGGTCGGCCCCTGCGCGAGGGGCTCGATCGGATCGTCCGCGCCGGCATGGGCGCGCTGATCATCGTGGGTGACGGCCCAGAGGTGCTCGAGGTCTGTTCGGGAGGCTTCGAACTCGACGCCGTGTTCAGCCCCCAGCGCCTGTCGGAGATCGCCAAGATGGACGGGGCGGTCATCCTCTCGAACGACCTGCGCCGGATCATGCGGGCCAACGTGCACCTCGTGCCCGACCCGAGCCTGCCGACCTCGGAGACCGGGACGCGGCACCGCACCGCCGAGCGCGTCGCCCGGGCACTGAACCTGCCGGTGATCTCGGTCTCGGAACGGATGACCACCATCACGATCTATCTCGGGCCCGAGAAGTACCCGCTCGACCCGCTCCCACGGGTCCAGGCCCGGGCGAACCAGGCGCTGTCCGCGCTCGAACGGTACCGCAGTCGCCACGACACCGTCATGGCGGCGCTCTCGGCGCTCGAAGTGCAGGATCTGGTGACGATCCGCGACGTCGCGAGCGCGTTGCAGCGCGCCGAGATGGTCGTGCGGATCGCCGACGAGGTCGAGGGTTACGTGCTCGAGCTGGGCACCGACGGCCGGATGATCCGACTTCAGTTGGTCGAGTTGGTCCGCGGCGTCGCCGAGGCCCGCAACCTGGTGGTGCGTGACTACGTGCGCGACGATCCGGACTGGTCGGTCGACGACGCGCTCGGCGTGCTGTCGAACCTCGAGACCGATCGGCTCGTCGATCTCGACGCGGTCGCGGCCGCCCTGCGCCTCGGCAGTGACGTCGACGATCTCGACACGCCCCTCGCCGCCCGTGGCTACCGGATGCTGTCGCGGATCAGACGGTTCCCCCGGCCCATGGCCGACCGGGTCGTCGCCCACTTCCAGCTGTTGACCAAGTTGCTGGCCGCGTCACCCGAGGAACTCGAAGAGGTCGACGGGATGGGTGCCCTGCGAGCCCGGAACGTCGCGAGTGCGCTGGGTCGGCTCGCCCAGGCGAGCGTCGCCGAACGCTACGGCTGAGCGTCCACCGCCCCGCCGCGGCCCGTCGGGGCCCACCGACCGGTCAGCTCGACCGGCGTTCGAGTTCCTCGCGACGGCGGATCTGATAACGACGGTCGGTCTGGTCGATCCATCCGAGGCGCACGAAGCTGGCGATCGCCTTGTTGACCCGCTCACGCGACGCGCCGACCATGCCGGCGAGCTCCTCCTGGGTGACCGGCAGGGTGAACTCGTCGGCATCCCCGGCGAGTTCGAGCAGTCGCTTCGCCGTGCGGCCGGTCACGTCGAGGAAGACCGAATCGGCCAACGCCGTGTCGGTCACCCGGATCCGTCGGGCGAGCAACCGCACCACCTCCCAGAGGAGCTGGGGGCGCTCGGTGTAGATCTTGCGGATCGGGCCGTAGGGCAGCTCGATCACCTCGGAGGGTTCCAGCGCCCGCGCACCGGCCGACCGTCCCTCGTTGTCGAACAGCCCCATCTCCCCGAACAGGTCACCCGCCTCCATCAGGGCGATCACCGACTCGCGCCCGTCGATCGACCGGTTCACGATCGCGATCCGGCCGCTGACCGCGACGTAGACGTGGTCGGGTTCGTCACCCTCGACGAACAGCACGTCGTTCCGGCTCAGCTTCTGCGTGCTCGCCGAATTGGCGAGCGCCGCGAGTTCGTCGTCGGAGAACGTGGCGAACAGTTCGATGGACTGCAGCATCGTCGTATCGACCATGTGACGGATGCTACCCGCCACAGGTCGGTGTTGTTTCCACGGGCGTCGGGCGCCCGGCTCCGATCGACGTCACCCGGGCCGCACGGTCGACCCGTCCCGCCGACGGGTTGCACGCGGCGCCGAGTCGATTATCCTCGTGAGCTGCCCGTGGCGTGCCGACACGCCGGGGTTCTCTCTCCCATCGGGTCCGGTCCGCGCACATGCCTCACCACGTCGAAGCTGCAGCCGGTCGAGAGTCGTCGGTGACCACCGCGGCGATCGTCGTCGCCGGTGGCGAAGGACGCCGCTACGGCGGTCTCAAGCAGTACGCCGACCTGCGTGGTCAGCGGGTGCTGGACTTCTCGATCGCAGCGGCCCGCGGTGCCTGCGACCTGGTGGTGTTGGTCGTGCCCGAGCGGCTCACCGGCCGGGCCGAGCCCGCCGTCGATGTCGTCGTGGCCGGTGGCGCCACCCGGTCGGAGTCGGTGCGCGCCGGGCTCGCCGAGATCCCCGAGACCTGTGAGGTGATCGTCGTCCACGACGCGGTCCGGCCGCTGGCCAGCACCGCGCTGTTCGACCAGGTGATCGCCACCGTGCGCGGCGGCGCCGACGGGGCGATTCCCGGGGTCGCGGTCGTCGACACCCTGCGCCGGCGCGACGGCCGACCGCTCGAAGTGGGCCGTGACGACCTCGTCGCGGTGCAGACCCCCCAGGCGTTCGACGCGGCGGTGCTGCGAGCGGTCCACGGTGACGCCCGCGCCGAAGCGACCGACGATGCATCGTTGGTCAGCGCGGCCGGCGGGTCGGTGGTCGTGGTGCCCGGAGAACGGACGAACCTCAAGATCACCGACGCGGTCGACCTCTCGGTCGCCGACGTGCTGGCGGTCGGGCCCGCGCGGCCGGAACTGGCGGAGCTGAGCCCGGCGGGTCGTTCCGGTCGGGCGGAGGATCGCCGGTCGTGAACGAGGTCAGGGTCGGGCAGGGCTTCGACGTGCACCGATTCTCCGACGATCCGGGGCGACCGCTCGTGCTCGGCGGTCAGCGCTTCGACGGTCGGGGGCTCGAGGCGGTCAGCGACGGTGACGTGGTCGCGCACGCCTGCGCCGAGGCGTTGCTCGGCGCCGCGGGACTCGGCGACCTGGGCATGCACTTCGCCGAATCCGATCCGGCCAGTGCCGGGGCCGACAGCATCGGCCTTCTCACGCAGGTCACGGCCCTCGTGCGTGCCGAAGGGTGGCAGATCGGCAACGTCGACTGTTCGGTCGTCGCCGAGACGCCGAAGCTGGCGCCGAGACGCGAGGCGATGCAGCAGGCGCTGGCCGACGCGGTCGGGGCGCCGGTGAGCGTCAAGGGCAGGCGGGCCGAAGGTCTCGGCGCGCTCGGTCGCGTCGAGGGCATCGCGTGCTTCGCGTCGGCGGTGGTGACCCGATGAGCCCGCCCAAGGGTTCTTCGGGGCAGTCTCGGGGACGCAGACCCGCGCCGAAGCGGGGCACACCCAAGCCGCGTGCCGCCGCGCCGGGCCGGTCGAAGCCGTCGAAGCCGGCACGCGGGCGACCGGCCAAGGGGCGGTCGGGTGCGTCGAACCGGCGGGGGCCGGGACGTTCGGGCGTCGACCCGGCCATGCGCGCCGACTACCGGAGCCGGGGACGCTCGGCGTCGGCCGACGTGGGCGGCGAGCAGGTCGAGGGTCGTCAGGCCGTGCGGGAGCTGTTGCTGGCGCACCGCCGCGGGGTGCGCGAGATCCTCGTCTCGGTCGAGGTCGACGCGGCCGACATCCTCGACGAGATCATCGAACTGGCCGACGACGCGCACGTGCCGATCCGCCAGATCGGTCGCGGGAGTCTCGACGCGAAGGCGAAGACCGACGCGCCCCAGGGGATCATCGCCCGCGCCGAGCCGATCCGACCGGTGGAGCTCGGCGACCTGCTCGAGGGGTCGGCCGCCACGGCGCCGTTCCTGCTCGCAATCGACGGGGTCACCGATCCCCACAACCTGGGGGCACTGTTGCGCAGCGCGGAATGCGCCGGGGTGACCGGGGTGGTGCTGCCCCGTCACCGGGCGGTGCACCTGACCGCGACCGTCGCCAAGGCCGCGGCCGGCGCGATCGAGCATCTGCGGTTCGCGCTGGTCGGTGGCATGCCCACCGCCATCGGCGACCTCGGGAGAGAAGGCGTGCTCACCGTGGGTCTCGACATGACCGGTCCCAAGACGCTGTGGGACCTCGACGGGCTCGACGCGGCCGTCGCGATGGTGGTCGGTGCCGAGGGCCGGGGCCTGTCGCGCCTGGCCCGCAAGCGGTGCCAGGAGGTCGCCCGGATCCCCCTCGAGGGCCGGATCGCCTCGCTCAACGCGTCGGTCGCCGGCGCGCTCGCCTGCTACGAGGTCGCCCGCGCCCGGCGCTGACCCGCCCGTCTCGACGCCGACCCTCGATCCGAACTCTGGGAGGTACCCCACGAACAACGCCGGAAACCTCCCAGAGTTCGATGCGGAGGTGGGTCGCTCGAACCCGGACGGATCGGGCGACCCGGGCCGCCCCGGCGCCGAGTGGCGGGTGTCAGCCGGTGAATCTCGGCTGAGCGCTGATCGGCGTGGCCGGACGAGCGTGCCCGGACGTGCCCGCGGGCACGGTCGTCGTCGACGCCGGTGGCGGGGTCGACGTGGTGGTGGAGGTTCCCTCGGTGGCGCAGGGCGCGGTCGTCTGACCGTCGGGGAACCGTTCGCTCGGCGTCGGCTCGGCGGCCGGGTATACGTCGGATGCGGGCGGATCACCGGTCACCGAGGCGACGATCGGTGCCAGGAAGTCGGCGTTGCTCCAGTTCTCGGGCGGACGGGTCCCCTGACCGGGGATGAGACCACTCGGTGGATAACGCGTGAACAGGTTCGGATCACCGACGGGTGGGCACGCGCTCTTGACGTAGTCGCCGTTGCGTACGACGACGAGGTCGAGGCTGGGGATGATGAAGATCATCTGCCCGTCGAAACCGTTCGCCATGGCGATCGGGCCGTCGACGCCGTCCGCGTGGGTGAGCCACCACATGTAACCGTAGGCGCCGTTCGAGTCGGGGACCGGTTCGAACGCGTCGTGCACCCACTGGGCCGACACGATCTGGTTGCCGTTCCACACGCCGTTGTTCAGGAAGAGCAGGCCGAGCCGGGCGAAATCACGGCTGGTCATGTCGTTGCAGCAGTAGGTGAGGGTGTGCCCGGCGGCGTCGGTCCACCACTCGACCTGGGTCATGCCGAGCGGGTCGAACAGGACCCGTTGCGCGTAGTCACCGGCCGACATGCCCGTCGCCTTGGCGATCACCCCCGACAGCAGCATCGCGTCACCACTGGAGTAGTTCCAGACCGTGCCCGGCGTGTGCACGAGTGGCCGCGAGGCCGCATACGCGAGCTCGTCGGCCGCGAGCCCCATCTTGATCACGTCGGAATCCAGCGCGTCGGTCGGGGAGTAGTCCTCTCTCCACTGCAGGCCCGAAGACATCGTGACCACGTCACGCAACGTGATCGCGGCTTTCGGCGTTCCGGCCCAGTCGGGGAAGTAGTCGGCCATCGAGACGTCGAGTCCGGGGATCTTTCCCTGATCGATGGCGATGCCGATCAGGGTGCTGGCGTAGCTCTTGGCGACCGACCAGCTCGCGGCCCACGAACGTGGCCCTTCGCCGGGGGCGTAGCACTCGTCGACGAGCTTGCCGCCACGGATCACGACCACCCCCTGGGTGTGACGCTCGGGCTGCAGGGCGTAGTCACACGCGCCGTTCAGCGTGGCGGCGTCCATGCCCACCTCGGCGGGCGTGGCGGTCTGCCAGCCCCCGGTGTCGGCACGGGCCGTCGGTGACGGTGGCGCCGCCGTAGCGGTCGTCGCCAGCGCCAGCACGACGGTGACGGCGACGAGTGCCGCCCGTCCGACCGGCGGGCGACCGCGGCCATGGGTGATCGAGAGCGGCTGGTGGTGCACGCGGGTCCCCTTTGCGACGCGTGGAGGTGTTCGGCTGCAGAGCGTAGCGGACGGCGTCACGGCCGGCGCGTGCACGCGACGGAGGCCGGGCGACATTGCCCGGCCTCCGGTCGTGTGGTCGATGCGATCGCCCGCGAACTGCGGCGATCGGGTCGGGGTCGTGTCAGCCGGTGAACGCAGGCTGCGCGCTGACGGGCGTCGCCGCGCTGGCGGGCTTGGTCGCCAGCGGCTGGTTGCCGGTCGGCTTCGTCGGGCGGCAGGCGTTCGGGTCGTCGACCGTGCCGTCCTGCTCGGCGACGACGGCGCCGTTGGCGTCCAGCACCTGGACGTTCAGCGGGTCACCGTGCTTCGTGCCGTGATTCGGGTCGACCGAGACGATCACCTTCTGGTCGCCGGCCGCGTCACGGTGCACCTTGGTGCTGCCGAGCACACGGTCGTTCGTGGTCACGATCTGGACGGTGTAGTCGCCGGCGCCGTCGAAGTGCGTCGGGATGGTCGCGTCACAGCCATCGGTGGTGAATTCGCCGGTGAAGCTCACGCCCGGGGCACTCGGGACGGTCGTCGTGGTCGTCGACGTGGTCGTCGGGATCTCGTTGGTGCCCAGCTCGAACGACAGCGTGGACGTCGCCGGGGTCTCGCTGCCCAACGCACCCATGATCGCACCTGCGAGGTCGATTCCCGCGACGTCGCCGCAGTCGCCCTGCTGGAGCATGGGGACCTCGAAGTCGGCGCTGGCGTCGACGGTGTTCGTGGTGTCGTCGTAGGTGCCGGTGTAGTCCAGGTCGAGCGGACCGAACGCACAGTTGTCACCGAGGCTCTGGTCGAGGCCCAGCGATGTCAGGTGCAGCGTGGTGAGCTTGAAGGTCTGGGTGTCACTGAACGACACGTTGCCGGAACCGTCGATGTTGCCGCCGGTGATCGGGCCGCCTGACTCGAACTCGAAGTCGATGGTGACGGGAAGGTCACCGGCAGGCGTGCCCGTCGCGATGGTGTCGAACGAACCACTCGCGATCGTGACGGTGCCGTCGAGGTCGCCGGTGGAGTCGTCGTACGAGCCGGTGAAGTTGGATCCAGCGGGCGCGGGCAACGAGAGGTCACCGCCGGGAGCCTCGAGCACCAGGCCACTCGGTGGCGTGATCAGTGGGGTTGCGACATTCACCGTCGCCGCACCCGCCGATCCGACCGCGAAGAAACCCGCGGTCGCGAGGGCGAGGGCGGCGCCGACGGCGCCGATCCGGGAACGTGACTTCATGTGAGTTTCCTCCTACTGGGAAAACTCCCAGGTCAGGGAGCCAGCCGAGCACTTTACCCGTCTTTTCGTGTTCTGTCAGTCGCTTCGCCAAAATTTCTCTCGGAACGACCGAGTTCGCCCGTCGTGACGCACGCGGGGTCATCGGTCGTTCGACGCGTGCCGGACCTGCGGCGCACTGCCTCTTGACCGGCGGGTCAAGATGAGGGAAACTGCTCACGATTCCGATGAACTGCGCCGAACCGTGACCGTCAGGATCCCCGATCCCAAGCGACGCCGCCGCGTCGGGACGACCGGTCCGCGCCACGTCCAAGGGGGCCTGACCGCACAGGCCTGCTGATCCGGGATGGCCACCTGCGGCACTGCGCTGGGGGCCCGTTCCGCACGGCCACGCCGCCCCTCGGCGGCGACCGGGTCAGCAGGTCGGTCGGGTCGGTCACGACCACGTCGCGCCGTGCGCCGCGGGGCGCCACGCCCCCAGCGACCTCGGAGTGGTCAGTCGGCGAAATGCGCCTCGATCGCGGCCGCCACCAGGTCCGCGGTGTGGTCCATGCCCGCGGCGTTCGGGTGGAACATCGCCCCGTCGCCCGACAACGAGACGCCGTTCACCCACTTGGCCGAACCGGCACACGCGTCGTGGCCGATGCTCGAGGTCGCGGTGTCGACGAAGGTCGCGCCCCGTGCACTCGCCCGGGCCTGAAGCATCGCGTTCAGGTACTGCTCGACGCCGTAGAGATAGGCGACGTCGCCGCCGCTGATCGGGACGGCGGGCCAGCATCCTTCGCCCGTATCGGGAAGGATCGTCGGGTAGCCGATGACGAAGACCGCCGCCTGGGGCGCCCGCTCCTCGACCGTGTCGAGCACCTGGTCGATCGTCGGGGCGAGCGAGTCGATCCGTTCGCGCAGCTCGTCCACCCCGTTCACGACGTAGTCGGGCTTGCAGTCCGCCTGCAGGGCCGGAACGGGCTTGAGACAGCTCCGGAGGATCTCTGAGAAGCCGATGTCGTTGCCGCCGATGCCGATCGTGACGACCTTGGTGGCCGTTCCGAGCACGGCGAGCTGCGCCAGGTTCGTGCCGTCGGAGGTGACCTGGCCGGTGGTGAAGTCGCCGGTCCGCGCACCCGAACAGCTCAGATCCCAGAACCGACCGAAGCCGAGGTCCGCGGCCGCGACCTGCTCGTACGCCAACGCGGAATAGTTGCGGTTCGAGCGCAGACAGCCCGCGGGCACGCCGGTCTGATCAGCGATCTGCGGTCCGGAGGTGTAGCTGTCGCCGAGCGACACGTAGATGTCGGGAGGTGGCGGTGGGTCACAGGCGCTGAAGCTCGCGACCACGACGATGAGTGCCACGGCGTAGGCGGCTCGGCGTGCAGATCGTCGGATTGGCATCGTGGTCCCCTCGGTCCCGGTGATCTCGATCGAAGCCGGCGCCCGGACCTCGTGCCAGATCGGCCCGCGCGCTGCGGCGGCGAGACTAGACCAAGTCCACCGGACACATCCGGAAGCCGGGTAGCGGCTCAGTCCCGGTCGCGGAGCCGTTCGCCCAGTGCGGCGTCCTTCGCCCGGGCGGCATCGGCCAACTCCGACTGGAAACGCGCGACCGCGTCGGCGAGCCGGGCATCGTGGCTCGCCAGGATCCGCACCGCGAACAGTCCGGCGTTCCGCGCACCGCCGATCGCCATCGTCGCCACGGGCACGCCCGACGGCATCTGCACGATCGACAGCAACGAGTCCATCCCGTCGAGCACCTTGAGGGGTACCGGCACGCCGATCACCGGCAGCGTCGTCAGCGATGCGACCATGCCGGGCAGGTGCGCCGCGCCGCCCGCGCCGGCGATGATCACCCGCAGGCCCCGGCCGGCCGCGTCGCGCGCGTAGTCGGCCATGTCGAGTGGGGTGCGATGCGCCGAGACCACGTGCGCTTCGTAGGCGACCTCGAACTCGTCGAGCGCGTCGGCGGCGGCGCCCATCACGGGCCAGTCCGAGTCCGAACCCATGATGATGCCGACGATCGGTGTGCTGGTCACGACGGACTCCCGGTGTTGCCGTTGGCGAGAAAGTGCGCGGCAGCGACCGCACGTTCACGGACGATGTCGCGGTGGTTGCCCTGTGCGGTGACGTGGCCGACCTTGCGTCCGGGTCGCCACGACTTCGCGTACAGGTGGATCTTCGCATCGGGCCAGATGCCCATGGCCCGGGCGAGGCGCTGATCGATGCCGGCCGGCTCGAGGTCACCCGCCCCGGCGAGCACGTTCGCCATCACCGTGACCGGCGCGGTGACCGCGGTGTCGCCGAGTGGCAGGTCGAGCACGGCCCGGAGGTGCTGTTCGAACTGCGAGGTCCGCGCACCCTCGATGGTCCAGTGACCCGAGTTGTGTGGCCGCATGGCCAGTTCGTTGACCAGCAGCCGACCATCGGTCGCCTCGAACAGCTCGACCGCGAGCACCCCGGTGACCCCGAGCGTCTCGGCGATCGTCGTCGCGATGCGGCGGGCCTCGGAGTTCATCGCCGCGTCGATTGCCGGCGCCGGTGCGACGACCTCGACACAGATCCCGTCGCGTTGCACCGTCTCGACGACCGGCCACGCCGCCACCTGCCCCGACCGGTTGCGGGCGACGTCGACCGCCAACTCGCGTGCCAGGGGCACGAGCTCCTCGGCCAACAGCGGCGTACCCGAACCGAGCAGTTCGGTGGCATCCTCGGGACGGTCGACGACCCAGACGCCCTTGCCGTCGTAGCCGTGGCGCGACGCCTTGAGCACGAGCGGCCAGCCGACCCGCGCGCCGAACGCGTCGAGTGCCCCGGTCGGGTCGTCGGCCGCTTCCAGGTCGACCCACTCGGGGCAGGGCACGTCGAGTTCGCCGAGCCGGCGTCGCATCGCGCCCTTGTCCTGGGCGAAATGCAGCGCCGCCGCGCCGGGTTCGACGACGACCCCGTCGTCGGCGAGCGCGGCGATGTGCTCGCCGGGCACGTGCTCGTGGTCCCAGGTGACCACGTCACAGCCCGTCGCGAACGCCCGGAGGTCGTCGAGATCGGTGTGGTCGCCGATCACGACGTCGGGAATCACGAGCGCCGCGCTCTCGTCGGGACTCGCCGCGAGGACCCTGAGCGTGATGCCGAGCTCGACCGCCGGGGGCTGGCACATCCGGGCGAGCTGACCGGCGCCGACGATGCCCACCACCGGCAGTCCCGTACGCTCGTCCACGCCGCTGACCCTACTGGCCGCGGGGTGGCAAACCCCGGCACAGACCAGCCAACGGTCGACGGGTCGGGATGGGCGGTCGCGGGTCGGGCGTGGTTGACTCTCACAGCGATGCCCGAAGGTCACGTCACCCACCGTCTCGCAGCCGAGATCGAGCGACGCTTCGCCCGGCGGGTCGTGCACGTCTCCAGCCCGCAGGGGCGGTTCGCCGAGGGCGCGGCGCTTCTCGACGGCACCAGGGTGCTCGGTGCGGAGGCCACCGGCAAGCACCTGTTCGTCGGCTTCTCGCACGCACGGTACCTGCACGTGCACCTGGGTCTGTACGGGCGGTTCACCTTCGGCGACACGCCGGTGCCCGATCCGGTCGGCCAGATCCGTGTGCGGCTGGTGAACCGGTCGTCGTGGGCCGACCTGCGCGGCGCGACCCGGTGCGAGATCGTCGACCCCGCCGGCAAGGACGACATCGAAGCCCGGCTGGGCGACGA
>CAZQSU010000094.1:0-11538 GCA_964595905.1 uncultured Iamiaceae bacterium | reverse complement strand
CCGCCGACGTCACGAGCGCGGCCGGATCCTCGCTGACTCATGCTCCCATGACGATCGGCACCGCGTCGGCGCAGTCGCCGTACACGAGCGACGCGATCGGGGTGGATTCGACGAGGTTGCAGAGCGCCTCGAGTCCCGCCTCGCCCCCGCGTGCGAGGTTCAGGACGTTTGCCAGCACGGCCTGAAGTGCAGGAACCGGCTCCAGGCGGCATTCGTTCGGGGGCCCGACATGATGCGGGTCGAAGCGAACCAGCAGGATCTTGTCGATCGAAGGTGCCGTCACCACACGTCGGGCGTCGTCGCGAACCTCTTCGAGCGGGGTGTGGGCTCGAGGAGACTCGGGGAGCCCCAGCACCCGGCGCGAGGGCTGGCTCAGCGTCAAGGGTTTCGGGTAGCCGTAGACCGTTCCCTCGCGGTCGACGCCGAAGGACTCGTCCCCGAGATAGTCACAACCCGCCGCGACGAGCGCCCCGGTCAGTGTCGATTTTCCCGCGTTGGCCGGGCCGACCAGCGCCACGATGCGCCCGTGGGGAGTTCGCACCGTACCGGCGTGGATGACCGCGACACCGTGGGTTCTGGCTCCGTCGTCGTTGCACACGACCGGAACGGTGTGCAGCAAGCGCTCCTCGTTCGCGAACTCCCACCGGTCGGCGGCGTACAGCACGATGCCGCCGCCGTCTTCGACGATGTCGAAGAAACGGCTGGGTGATTCGTCGACGCCACCGCCGAGAAAGGTGTCGACGCGACCGAGAAGTTCTGGATCGTCGCTCCGGAACGCGACGCGACGGTCGATGATCGCGTGGGTTCGGCCGGTGTGTGCGCCGGGGACCGGCGCGGCACTGTCTCCGGGTGGTTCGGGGAACGCATAGACCGCATCACGGTCGACGAGCCCAGGCGTGCGCAAGGTGTCGAGCGCGTCGAGTATCGACTCGGTCAACTCTTCGCGTTCATCGTCGGGTGACGACGCCACCAGCGTCGCCACGTCGACGGGTGAATCCTGCATGAGCAGCCAGGCGGCCGCTCTGCCCAGGACATGCGTGCGTTCTCCGATGAGGTCGACGGCAACGGCCACGTCGGCGAACGGACAGAGCAGCACACCGTCGGACACCCGATACGTCGTATCGTCGCTCACGGGAGCGGATCCTAGTGGTCGAGCGGAGACACCGGGCCGTGCGGCGCACCCCTCCGGCGCGGTCGTCCGACCACCCGCATATGGCCGGGAGGCGGGGCCGCAGACGGCGCGGCCACACATCCTCCCAACGTCGTCCGGCAGAGATCGGACGATGCGGCGGTCAGCCGGGCCGCCGATGGTACGATCGGCGCCGGCCCGAGCGAGCGACCGTTCGACGGCTCGGGGCAGCCGACTGTGAGACACGATGACGGGACCTGTGCAGAAGCCGGCGGACGACGCGCACCACGCCTCGCGGATGCGCGGCTGCGGCGTCGATGACATCGAGCCGACGTCTGCCTGATCGAACGGATCGACGGGCCGTGCGAACCAGCGACCAGACGCAGGCCGGGGTCGCACCGTCTCCGGGGCTGGTGCTGGCGCCGTTCGCCAACGGCGCGGCCGTGTTCGACCCGTTCGAGGAGAAGACCCATCTGGTGGGTCCAGTCGCGGCCTGGTTGCTCGGCACCGATGAGCCGATCGTGGTCGACGAACTGGTGGATCTGCTCGCCGACGAGACCGACGTCGACGAAGCGACCGCACGCAGCGCCCTGGAGGCGGCGGTGGCGACACTCGTCGACCTCGGTCTTCTGGGTCGTGACGAGGCGCTCGAGGCCCCCGCCCGCCGAATCCCGACGATCGATCGCCCCGAAGAGGGCTGGACCGTCGGTGCGTCGCACGGGATCATCGACGGTCACCTCGCGTTCTGCGGACCCGACGCCGAGGTGATCGCGGCCGCCGACGAGCTGCTGGGGTCGCCGGCCCCCGGTGTCGAGCCGACGGTCTACTTCGGACTGATTCCGGACGGATCCGGCGCCATCGATCTCATCGACGATTCCCGGTGGCACTTCCCGACATTGGGCCAGTTGCTGTGGCAACTGCCCGGTGTCGTCAACGACACGGTGTCGCACCTGCATTCGATGGCGATTCTCCACGCGGGGGCGGTCCGCACGCCGGGTGGGAGGATCATCCTGGTGACGGGTCCCATGAACACGGGCAAGTCCACGCTCGTGGCCGCACTCCTGGCGGCAGGTTGCGACTACCTGGGTGACGAATCGATCGGGATCGACCCGTCGTCGCAGCACGCCTGGTCCCATCCCAAACCGCTCACCCTCGACCCGACGTCGCAGCAACTCGTCGGCCTGGACCCGCTCGGCGAGCCGTTCACCGCGGGCGAGCACCGCCGGCCCCAGGAGATCCGGCCGGGGACCGTTTCGCTCCACGGAGACGCCGGGCCGCTGGACCTGGTGGTCTCCACCGCCTACCGACCGGCGGCGCCTCCCGAATCGGTTCGCCTCGATCCGCAGCGCACGCTCGAGTTGCTGCTCATGAACACCCTCAACCTCCTGCGCTCGGGAGCGCCGGGTCTCGCCACGCTCTGCCGGGTCGCCGAGCACGTTCCCGCGGTCAGCTTCGTCCACGGCGACAGCGTCGCGCTCGCCGAGCAGCTCGTCGCCGCAGAGGCCGACCCCGATCGCTCGATCACCGGAACGCCTGCCACCGGCGATGCCTCCGAGCCGCCATCGGAATGAGACGGGCCGCGCGGAAAGAACTCGTCGACAGGTGGTGACAGGGGCAGATCGCTTGGGTAGTGTCGAACCAGAGCCGAACGACGAGTCCGGGGGAGCCACCGTGACCGACACTCCTGCAACACCGCCGCACGACGAAGAATCCGGCACGACCCGTGTGAGTCGTCGGTCGGCGCTCAAGGCGCTCGGGGCGGGCGCGCTCGCCGCCGGGCTGTCCGAGCCGCTGATCGCGAGCACCTTCGCCGCGCCTGCCTGGGCGGCGGGCACCGAGTTGCTCACGCTGAACGGCTACACCTCTCAGAGCTATTCGGTCACGGTCCCGTCGGGCCGTCGGGTCGCCTACGTGATCAGTGGCGCTGGCGGTGGTGGCGGAGGCGGCCACACCGGAGAGAACCACGACGGTGGAACGGGTGGCCGGGGACTGCAGCTCACGGGCACGATCTCGTCGAGTGTGGGGATGGTCTACGCGGCCGTCGGTCAGGGTGGGCGCGGTGGCGGCGGCACGAACGGCAACCAGTCCGGCGGTGCCGGTGGGGCGTCGCTCATCGGTACGGGCGCAAAGGGCGGGAACGGTCGCCATTACGACCCCTTCCTCGGGACCGAGTCGCAGTCGGGTGGCGGTGGCGGTGGCGGTGGGGCCACAGCGATCTCGTCGTCATCGAACTTCTCTGCAGGTGTGCTCATCGTCGCTGCGGGCGGCGGCGGCGCCGGCGGCGGCGGCAACACCGGCGAATCCGGCCACGGCGGTGACGGCGGATTCTCGGCCGGAAGCGGTTCGTACTCCAACGTCCGCGCTGGCGGAGACGGTCAGAACGGGACGACGTCGGGCCGCGGATCGGGTCACGGCGGCAAGGGCGGTGGCACGTCCGGACCGGGTTCGGGTGGTGACGGCGGCGGCGACGCCGGCCCGGGGTCAGGCGGCAGCGGTCGCAACGGCGGCGCCGGCTCGGACGGTTCCAACGGCAACTTCAGCTGGGACGGTGGCGGTGGCGGTGGTGGGGGTGGCGGCTACTACGGCGGCGGTGGCGGCGAAGGTGGCGGTGGCACCAATCTCACGCAGGCCGGTGACGGCGGCGGCGGCGGCTCGGGTAGCTCAGCGGTGGTCGGCGCGGGTTCGAACGGCACGCCGGCGGCCGGCGCGAACGGCGGTGGCGCCGGCGGCAACTCCGGGGGCACCGGCTCGGACGGGTTCGTCCACCTCACCCTGGCCTGATCGGCCTTCTCGGCCATGACCGCGATGGCTTTCGCGCGCCAAAACGCGGCCGAACCGAAAACGGAGTATTTACTCTGTTAGAGTGACATGGACCGGGAGCCGAACCGAGGGGATCCACCATGGCCGATGACGACACGCACGACGATCCATCAGCACGCCCGGGAATCGACCGCCGAAGCGCGCTCAAGACGATCGGTGCCGGCGTCCTCCTGGCGGGGCTTGCCGAACCGGTGGTGGCGGGTACGTTCGCCGCGCCCGCCTGGGCGGCCGGCACCGATCTGCTCACGCTCGACGGCTACACCTCCACGATGCACTCGGTGTCGGTACCGTCGAACCGGGCGGTGCACTACGTGATCAGCGGCGCCGGTGGCGGCGGAGGCGGCGGGGGCAACAACAACGGCAACCATCCCGGCGGCGTGGGCGGCCGGGGTACGCAACTCGTCGGCGACATCGCCGTCGGTACCGGCATGCTGTACGCGGCGGTCGGCCAGGGCGGCGCCGGAGGGCGCGGCTCGGGTGACCACCACGGCGGCGGCGATGGTGGTGCCTCGCTCGTGGGTTCCGGCGCGGGCGGGGGCAACGGGCGCGCCGCGGGCGGCGATGCGTCCGGCGGTGGTGGCGGTGGCGGTGGTGCCACGGCGATCTCCGACTCGTCGACGTTCGCGTCGTCGTCGGTCCTGGTCATCGCCGCAGGCGGCGGTGGCGGTGGTGGCGGCGGCCACACATCGAGATCCGGCCATGGCGGTGACGGCGGATCGGTATCGACGTCGAGCGCGTTCTCGGGTGCGATCGTCGGGCTCAAAGGAGGCAACGGCACGACGAGCAAGCGGGGCTCCTCCAAAGGGGGAGAGGGGGGCGGCACGACCGCACCGGGCGCGGGAGGCGACAAGGGCGGCAACGGCAACAAGGGCTCGGCCGGGAGTGGCCGCAACGGCGGCAGCGGCGCCAACGGTGAGAACGGAACATCGGACTGGGATGGCGGCGGCGGTGGCGGTGGCGCCGGAGGCTATTTCGGTGGTGGCGGTGGAGGCGGAGGCGGAGGCAGCATCACGAGCCAGTACTCCGGAGACGGAGGAGGCGGTGGCGCCGGCAGTTCCGGGGTCTTCCACACCGGAGGAACCGGCCTGCCCTCTGTCGGCGCCACCGCCGGCTCCGCCGGAGGCACCGACGCCGGCAACGGCGCCGATGGCTTCATCCACCTCACCCTCGTCTGACTCGATCGGCTCCGACCGGCTCGGGGTCGGCGGGCCCGGACGAGCCGACGACCGACCTCCCGCACCGCTTGACCCGATGGTAAGGTGCCGCCGTTCGCTCCGAGCGCGTGCACGCTCCGCTCGGCCCATCGGATCAGGGAGGCACCATGGCCGACGAAACGCATGAAACGGCGGGTCCGGATCGACGCCGGTTCCTCATCGGCGGTGCCGCGGTCACGGGTGCCGCCTGGGCCGCGCCGACGATCCTCGGAGCGATCCCGGTCGCCCACGCGGCAGGGACGGCCTTCTACTCCACGGCCGTCGCAGGTTCCTGGAGTGCCCCGGCATTCCCCATGAAACGTGACCTCGACTTCGAGATCAGCGGTGGTGGCGGTGGTGGCGGTCGATCGACCGACTCGAACGGCGGTCCCGGCGGGGCGGGCACGAAGCTCACGGGCACGTTGCTGTGGAACGACTACGGCGGGCAGACGCTCAGCGGGATCGTCGGTGCCGGCGGTGCCGGCGGCGGCGGCTCGACGGGTGGACTCGGCGGCAACGGTGGCTCGAACAACGGATCCGGCAACGGCGGGAACGGCGGCAACAACATCGACGCGGGCGGCGGCGGCGGAGGCGGTACGACCATCGCCGTCGGGGGAGTCGTCGTGGTGACCGCCGGTGGCGGTGGCGGTGGTGGCGGCGGAATCGCCGGATCCTACGGCGGTGCCGGCGGGACACAGGGTGGAGGCGGCCAGGCCGGCAACGGCGGCGGCTTCTTCGGTGGGAGCGGTGGTGGCGCCGGAGGCAACCAGGCGACGGGTGCAGGCGGGAACGGTGGATCGTCGACCCTGTACGGCGGTGGTGGCGGTGGTGGTGGCGCCAAAGGTGGCGCCGGCGCGGGCGGATCCGCGGCGTTCGGCGCCGGCGGCGGGGGCTCGGGCTCGAGCTACTCGGTCGTGTCGGTCACGACTGCTGCGGGCGCCACTGGCGGCTCGAAAGGCGGCAACCCGGGCGGTACCGGCGGCACCGGCTGGGTCACGCTGAAGTTGCACTGAACGGTCGGCGCGTCGGCGCCGACGGGCCCTTCGCCGATGCCCAACCCCCACATCCGGACCGGGCATAGGCCGTCCGGCCTGGTACTTGCTGGTACCATCGGGCGCGTCTGCACACGTACCGCTGGGAGGCACCGTGACCGAAGACACACCGTACGAGGCCGCTGTCGGCCGACGCACTTTTCTCGTCGGTGGTGCCGCGGTCACCGGTGCGGCCTGGGCTGCGCCCGCGATGCTCGGAGCGATCCCGGTCGCCCATGCCGCCGGCACGGCCTTCTTCTCGACGACCACTGCCGGTGAGTGGAGCGCCCCCGACTTTCCGACGAACCGCGATCTGGACTTCGAGATCAGCGGCGGTGGCGGCGGCGGTGGCACCGAGGGTGGATCGGGCGGTGCGGGTTCCCTGCTCACGGGCACCCTCGATGCATTGACGTACTCGGGCAGCTCGATCAGCGGATACGTCGGCTCGGGCGGGACCGGAGGCGTCGGCGGAACCCCGGGTACCGGCGGTGACGGACGCTCGAGCAACGCACTCGACACGGGCTCGGGCGACGGGGGAGCAGGCGGTGGCTCCACCGGCGCCGGTGGGGGAGGCGGCGGAGCCAGCACGTTGCGTCTCGACGGGATCGTCGTGGTTTGTGCGGCCGGCGGCGGGGGCGCCGGCGGCGGGAGCTCCTTCTCCGCAGGTGGAAACGGGGGCAGCCAAGGTGCGAACGGATCCTCTGCCAGCGGTGGAGGCGGCCTCGGCGGTGACCAGGCCGGCGGTGACGGCGGTGCCGGAGGTTCGGGGACCTACGGTGGTGGCGGCGGCGGGGGTGGCGCCTCGGGTGGTGGCGGTGGTGGTGGCACCACGTTCTTCGCCGGAGGCGGAGGCGGGAGCGGCTCGAATCATTCGGTGGTCGCCCCGACCGTTGCCGCGGGCGCGTCCGGTGGCGGATCGAGCGGCGACGGCGGCGACGGCTGGGTCACCCTCAGCCTGCGCTGAAGGTGCACGAGATCACCACCGATGACGCCGGAATCTCCTCGGGTGCGACGTCGACCGACGTGACCGAGACCTTTCCCGCCCTCTCACCGGGCATCCTGCACGCTGCGACCCCCGACGGCGGGATCGTGTACGACCTGGTCACCGAACGCCTGTCGTTCCTCAACGCCACCGGAGCCGCGGTGTGCGCCGCCTGCGCACAGCGTTCGGACCGGTCGACCTGGCTCGACACCTGGGCGGCGACGACCGGCGTGGCGGTCGACCGCATCGACCGTGACCTCGACGCGGCCCTCGACGACTTTCGCGACGCCGGTTTCGTCGGACGGACCGACCCGCCCCCGAAGACGTACGCACCCGATGCGCCCGTCACCGCCCTGTGGGACGGCGAATGCGCCACCACCCAGGCTGCCGGGGTGCACCGCATCCGATTCCGCAGTCACGACGCGGCGCTCGTCGCCGCGGTCGCGGACCGGCTGGGGCTCGCGACCGACGAGCCGCCCACCGCGGAGTTCCACCTGGCCGTGGACGCCGCGGGGACGATCCGGCTGGCCACCGACACCGAATGGCGATTCCCGGGTGCCGCCGAACTGGTCGAGCGTGTCGTGACGGTCGTCAACGACTTCGTCGCCCGCACCACGACCGATGTCGTGCTGCACGCCGCGGCTCTGCGGTCACCGGATGGCGCGACGATCGTGTTTCCGGCTGCACCTGGCAGCGGCAAGTCGACCCTCGCCGGTCACCTCCTCCAGCGCGGCTGGGCCTATCTGGCCGATGAATCCGTGACGATCCGTAGCGGCGACCTCGCGGTCGTGCCCTGTGCGAAACCGATCGCCCTCGACGAGACGAGTTGCGCGGTGCTCGGCGTTCCCGTCGATGCGGCCGGTGACGTGCCCGTCGACGTCGTGGCAGCACACGGTGTGATCGTCCGCGATCCGGTCCCGCCGCCCACCGCGGTCGTCGCGCCGACCCATGTGGGTCCCGACGGCCAGCCGGCGATCGCCACGCTCGCGTTCACCGATGCGCTGGTGCTCACGATCGGCAATGCCCTGAACCTGCGGTACGTGGGCGACCTCGGCCTCGCGAGCCTGGTCGCGCTGGTCGCACGGGTGCCGGTCCACACGATCGCCTACCGCGACGGCGACGAAGCGGTGGCCCAGCTCGCCGGGCTCGGTTTCGACTCGTAGGTACCCCGGGGTCGGCCGGTACCCTGGCGCGTCGTGATTCCGGCCCGGTTCCGCCCCGTCCTGGATGAGGTCGCGCCGCTCGGCGAGCGGTTCGCCACCGCGCAGCAGCGGCTGTACCTGGTGGGCGGCGTCGTCCGTGACCTGCTGAGCGGCCGCGACCTCGGCGATGACGCCGACCTCGATTTCACGACCGACGCGACGCCGGAGAAGACCAAGTCGCTGCTCGACGGGTTGGCCACCGCGATGTGGACCCAGGGCGAACGCTTCGGCACGATCGGCGCGAAGGTCGCGGGGCGGAGCATCGAGATCACCACCCACCGGGGCGAGGCCTACCGTCCGGATTCACGCAAGCCCGACGTGACCTTCTCGAACGACGTCACCGACGACCTCGCCCGGCGTGACTTCACGGTCAACGCGATGGCGATCGCGTTGCCCGATCCAGAACTCATCGACCCCTTCGACGGTGCGGCCGACCTGGTCGCGGGCCGTCTGCGGACCCCGCTGTCGCCGGAGGAGTCGTTCTCCGACGACCCGTTGCGCATGATGCGCGCCGCGCGTTTCGTCGCCGGCCATCACCTCGTGCCCGACGACGAGCTGGTGACCGCGGCGACCGCGATGTCCGAACGGCTCTCGGTGGTGTCGGCGGAGCGCATCCGCGACGAGCTCGACAAACTGCTCGTCGTCGACGATCCGTCCGCCGGATTGTGGTTTCTCGTCGACACGGGTCTGGCCGACGAGTTCCTGCCGGAGTTGAACGGGTTGCGCCTCGAACAGGATCCGATCCACCGCCACAAGGACGTGCTCGCCCACACGATCGCGGTGGTGCGCAAGACGTCCAATCGTCGGCTGCTGCGCCTGGCGGCGTTGCTGCACGACATCGGCAAGCCGGCCACCCGTGCCTACGGTCCCAACGGCGTCAGCTTCCACCATCACGAGGTCGTGGGAGCGCGCATGGCCAAGGCGCGGATGAAGGCGTTGCGCTACGGCAACGACGACATCGCCAAGGTACGCAAACTGGTGTTCCTGCACCTGCGGTTCCACACCTACGGGATGGGTTGGACCGATTCGGCGGTCCGCCGGTTCGTGCGCGACGCCGGCGACGAGCTCGACGACCTGATCGAGTTGACCCGGTGTGACGTGACGACCCGCAATCAACGCAAGGCCGAGCGCCTGTCACGGCGCATGGACGAACTCGTGGCTCGGATCGGCGCGCTGGAGGCTGCCGAGGAGCTCGCCGCGATCCGGCCCGACCTCGACGGCGACCAGATCATGGCGCACCTGGGTATCGGTCCGGGACGCGACGTGGGCGAAGCGTTGAAGATGCTGCTCGAGGTCCGCCTCGACGAGGGACCGATCGGCAAGGACGCGGCCTACGCGCGCCTCGACGAGTGGTGGGCGGCGCGCCGCGGCGGTCAGGCCCCCGCCTGACCGCGACTCACATGCCTTGCTTGCGGGCCCGCAGGATCATCGTCGGAGGGACGTAGCGGAGCACGTCGGCCCAGCCCGATCTGGGCGGGTGGTCCATCGACGCGGCCGGTTCGGCCATGACGTCGACCCGGTAGTTGTTGCGCGACAACATCGTGAACAGTTCGGCGACGGTCGGCGTCGCCTCGAACCACGGGCGACGGATGTGCAGCGGCTGCGCCGCGGCCGGGTGGATCAGACGGAGTGCCGGGTGCGGCAGCGAGATGATCAGCGGCGCTTCCTGTTTGAGCACCCGGTGGATCTGACGGATCAGGCGCGCCACGTCGTCGACGCCGACGAAACCGTACGCGGACAGCACGACGTCGATGCCCTCGGCCCGGAGGAAGGCGAGGTCCGCCAGTTCGCCGGTGTGCAACTCGATCTTGACCTCGGCGGCGTCGGCGGCGTCACGGGCCCGGGCGATCTGCTCGGCGGAGGGGTCGACGGCGATGACCTTGGCGCCCCGTTGGGCCATGCGGACCGCGTTGTGGCCGGCGCCGCACCCCAGCTCGAGGACCCGTCGGCCCTGAAGGTCGCCGATCAGCCGGAGTTCGGCCTCGCCGGGGATCGCCGCACCGAAGACGATGTCGTCAGCGAGTTCCTGCGCGTCGGGGTCGTCCAGCGTGAAGGGTTTCCAACCGGTCGCCGGCATGACGGACTGATCGTTGGCCATGGTCCAAGTCTGGTCGGCGACGCACGGGACGACGGGGATACCGAACGCATCGGCCGACCGTTCCGATGCACTCGGGGCGGAAAAATCAGTGGTCGACCACTGAGACCATCCGGCGCCGCTCCCGGTACCGTCGCTCCCGATGAGTGACGAAGACCTGTACGACGACCTGCCGGCCATGATGGCCGTGGCCCTGCGGCTGCGTCGCGCCGGCCACGACGACGCCACGATCGCGACCGCCACGGGGATCCCCGGCGAAGGGGTCGAGTCTCTCGTCGACCTCGCCGAGGCGAAACTGGCGCGGCTGCGCAACCCGCAGAGCTGATCGGCGGGTCCGGCCCACCGACGACAGGCGGCACGTTGCGGTAGGTTCGCGGTCGTGGTCGCGGGTGGTGACGGCGGGAATTCATGGCCTTTCCACGCCCGCGCCGAGGAGCTCGACGCCGTGCTCGCCGAGATCGACCGGGCCGAAGGTGCACGCACAGACCCCGGTGGGGTGGTCGTCGCCGGACCGGCAGGAGTGGGCAAGACCCGCCTGTTGACCGAGGTGCGGCTCCGGACCGGCCCGGACACGCCACTGGTCATCGGCACCCGATCGGCCGCGCTGACCCCGTACGGGGCGGTCTCGCACCTGGCGCCCGGATCGTCGCTGCAGCACCACCCCGACGCGACCTCGTGGTATGCCGACGTCGGCGCAGCGCTGGCCCGAGGTGACGGGCGTCGACCGGTGCTCATGGTCGATGATGCGCACCTGCTCGACGGCCCGAGCGCAGCGCTCGTGTTGCACCTGGCGGTCACCGCGACCGTCACGCTGATCGCGACGATCCGCCACGGCGAGGAATGTCCCGATTCGGTGAGCGCGCTGTGGCGCGACGGTCTGGCACGGCGCGTCGACCTGCAACCGTTCTCGCGCGCCGAGACCGAGGCGTTGATCGCCGATGTCCTCGGCGGCCCCGTCGGAGGACGTGCGGCGCAACTTCTCGCCGAGACGTGCGCGGGGAACGCGCTGTTCGTCCACGAGGTGCTCACCGCGGCCCGCTCGTCGGGCGCGCTCAGGACGGTCGACGGGGTGTGGCGTTGGAACGG
>CAZQSU010000093.1:0-11606 GCA_964595905.1 uncultured Iamiaceae bacterium | reverse complement strand
CGAAGATGACGTCGTCCATCTTCGACGACCGCACCGTGGAGGGCGCCTGGGCACCGAGTACCCAGCCGATCGCGTCGACGATGTTCGACTTCCCGCTGCCGTTGGGTCCCACCACGACCGTGACCCCGGGCTCCATCTTGAGCGTCGTGGTCTCCGCGAAGGACTTGAATCCCTTCAGAGTCAGGGTCTTGAGGAACACGGTCGACGTTCCCGATCAGACCTGGCAGTCCGGGCAGGCGAACGTCGCCCGGTTCGACACCCGCCGCTTGACGATCACGCCTCGGCAGCGGCGGCACGCCTGGCCGGCACGTTCGTAGACGTCGAGGTACTCCCCGTAGTTCCCCGGTTCGCCGGCGAGGTCGACGAAGGGGTCGTCGCCGACCGAGGTACCCCGATGTTTGATGGCGTCGTGGAGGATCTCCACGATCGACCGGTGGAGACGACGCTCCTCCTGGGACGACAGTCGGCTGGCGACCCGGTCGGCCTTCAGTCCCGCTTCCCACAGGATCTCGTCGGAGTACAACGGACCGATCCCGACGATCTTCGTCGGATCGGTCAGCAGCGCCTTGAGCTTGGTGTCGTTGTTGCGCAACAGCCTGGCGAAGACCACCCAGCTCATCGGCGTCGCCACCGGGTCGACGCCCTCGTCGGCCAGCTCCGGGTACTGCTCTTCGATCGCATCGGCCTCGGTGACCGACATCTGCAATGCGCCGTCGCCGGAATCGACGACCCTGACCTGCGCTCCCTGCGTGAACGTGAACGTCGCCTGGGTGTGCGGGTCGACCGGGTCCTTCGCCGCCGCCTTGCGGACGTGCCCGCCCTTTGCGAGATCGATGACGAAGAGGTGGCCGTTGTCGAGCTTGAACGTGATCAGGGTGCCGCGGCGCCGCACCGTGGAGATCTTCGCCCCCTCGAGCTTGCTGGTGACCTGCTTGCGGTTGGCATGCCGCGTCAGGCTCTTCATACCCGTGAAGTCGACGGACTTGATCTTCTTTCCCGCCACCTCCCGCTCCAGGTCATGGCGAAGGGTTTCGATCTCGGGCAGTTCAGCCACTGGGCACCTCGTTGGATGTTGGTCGGGAAGGTCGGTCGGTGACGCGTCGCTCCAGGATCGCCAGCGCGTGGGCCGCGGCGTCCTGCTCGGCCTGTTTCTTGGACCGCCCGACACCGATCGCGAGCGAGGTGCCGTCGAGGAGCACCTCTGCCGAGAAGGTCTTGTCGTGCTCGGGGCCCGACTCGACCCACGTGTAGGTCGGTATCGCGCCGCCACCCCGGGCGCACAGCTCCTGGAGGCGGGACTTGAAGTCGGCCGGCGCCGGCGGGTCGTCGGTCTCCTCGAGGAGCGACAGATCGTCGAGTCGCGGCCCGAACTGCGCGTCGATGACGGCGGCGGCCGCGGTGAAGCCGCCGTCGAGATAGGCCGCCCCGATGAGCGCTTCGACCGCATCGGCGAGGATCGAGGGCTTCTCGCGGCCGCCGGTGAGTTCCTCGCCCTTGCCGAGACGGATGAACTCACCGAGGGAGAGTTCGACCGCGACCGCGTACAGCGTGCCGGCGCGCACCAGATCCGACCGGGCGCGCGACAGCCACCCTTCGGACCGCTCCGGATGCCGACGGAACAATTCGTCGGTGACCACCATGCCCAACACGGCGTCGCCCAGGAACTCCAGGCGCTCGTTCGATTCGGTCCCGGGATGCTCGGCGCACCAGGAGCGGTGCGTCAGGGCGCGTTCGAGCAGACCGGGATCGGAGATCTCCCAGCCGAGACGATCGCCGAGCGCGGGGCGCGGGTCGGTGGCGATCAGGACCCCAGGTTGGTGTGGACGTAGTCGACGGCGTCGCGCACGGTCTTGAGGTCCTCGAGGTCGTCGTCGTCGATCCGGAAGCCTTCGGCGCGGTCGCCGACCTCTTCCTCGATCGCCTCGACGAGCTCGATCAGGGCGAGCGAGTCCGCGTCGAGGTCGTCGGCGAACGAATCGCCTTCGGCGATCGACGAGGCGTCGATCTCCAAGATGTCGGCGAGCCGGTCGCGGACGAGATCGAGGATCTCGTCGCGGGTCATCTTCTCTCCTGTGTCGGCCGACACGGGTGCCTCCTCGGGGTTGGCAGGGCAACGGACATCGCGGCGGTGGGACAGTTTAGCGGACCCGCCGCTTGTGCGCTTGTGAAAATCAGGTCCCGGCGAGCACCGCGGCGCCGACCGCGTCGACCAGGCCGTCGGTCACCGACCGGTGCGCCA
The DNA here is from genome assembly GCA_964595905.1 of uncultured Iamiaceae bacterium. Lineage (GTDB taxonomy): Bacteria > Actinomycetota > Acidimicrobiia > Acidimicrobiales > Iamiaceae > JAFDWI01. Next base: position 9,367 of record CAZQSU010000093.1, on the reverse strand, counting down.
CGGCCAGCGCGTTGAGCACCGCGGTGGCCGACGACGAACCGTGCGAGATCACACAGACGCCCTTCACCCCGAGCAGCATCGCCCCACCGGTCGCGTCCGGGTCGAGCGTGCCGTACAGGGGCAGCAACGCCGGCATCAGGGCCTCTGCAGCCGCCCGGGTGGTGTCGTCGGTGTCGAAGGCGCCGAGAATCGCCCCGATCAGCGTCTTCATCCCACCTTCGAGCGTCTTGAGCGCGACGTTCCCGGTGAACCCGTCGGTCACGACCACGTCGACCGCGCCGCCCATCAGGTCCCGCCCCTCGACGTTGCCGACGAACGTCGCACCACCCAGGGCCGCGTGCTGCAGGAGCTCGTGGGTCTCCTTGACCAACGGGGTGCCCTTGGACGGTTCCTCACCGATCGACAACAGCCCCACCCGCGGCGTGGCGACGCCGTAGCGACGTCGGGCGAGCACCGAGCCCATCTGGGCGAACTGGACCAGCCACTCGGGCTTGCACTCGGCGTTCGCGCCCGCGTCGAGCAGCACGGTCGGCGTCGGCGACCCGGGCACGGGGATCGGGGTGGCGATCGCCGGCCGGGCGACCTTCGACAGCCGGCCCATCCGCAACAGGGCACTGGCCATCGTCGCGCCGGTGTTCCCGGCCGACACCATGGCGCCGGCACGGCCGTCGCGCACGGCCTCGGCCGCGCGCACCAGCGACGAGTCCTTCATGGTCCGGACGCTCGAGGCCGCATCGGCATCCATCGCGATCACCTGCGACGCCTCGAGCACCTCGAGACCCCCGACGTCGCCCAGTTCCTCGCGACGTCCCACCAGCAGCACGTCGAGGCCGAGTTCGTCCGCGGCTCGGCGGGCTCCTTCGACGATCGCGGCAGGTGCGTTGTCTCCGCCCATCGCGTCGAGCGCGATGGGCAGGGTCGACTCAGTCGACGTCAATGGCCTGACGCCCGCCGTACCAGCCACAGGAACCGCAGACCACGTGCGGCGTCTTGGCCGAACCGCACCGCGGGCAGACGCTGCGAGCGGGAACGTCGAGCCGCCACGCGGAGGCCCGGCGGCTCCGGGTCTTCGACTTGGAGGTCTTCTTCTTGGGTACGGCCATCGCCAGAATCTACCGGCGGAGCGTCCGCACACTCAATTCCGGGTCGGCCTCGATCGCCTCGTCGGTGAAGCACAGGGTCCGGAAGGAACCCGCCGCCAACGCCCGCGCCCCGTCGACGGCGCCGGACGAGGCGAAGTCCTCGGACTGCCCGTAGGCGAGCAGGCCGAGGCCCCGTGGACCCTCGGCGGTCAACTCGACGGCCATGAGCCAGCTCGTGCCGTAGGTGACCTGGTAGCCGCCCGGACCGATGCCGGTGCGGCCCGCCCGCGTCGCGAAGGCTTCGGGGTGTTCGGGCACCGGAGCGAGCGACTGGCTCGCGAGGGCACCGAACGCGCCCAACACGTTGGCGACCCCTTCGACCTCGCAGCCACCGGGGACGCCGATACGTTCGTCCCCGCACTGTGCCCACTGCACCGAGCCGAGCGGCGCGTCGGGCGCGACCCCGGCGTCCTCGAGGACCGCCAGCGCCGCGGTCATCGCCGAGACGACCGGGTCATCACCGTCGAAGTCCGGGTTCAGCCCGTGCGGGGTCACGACCGGATTGTCCGGATCGAACCCGTTGGCGAACAACGCGCCGGCGTCGAGGAGGTCCGCCGGTGGGAACGCCGCGAGGAACTCCCGCCACAGCACCGCGCCGCGGGCGCCGACTCCGACCGTGCCGTCCCAGGCGGCCAGCACGTCGGCCGCTTCGAGATGAGCACCGGCTTCGCGCAGGCGCGCCACCACCTCGTCGCGCAGCAACAATGCGGTCAGGGTCCTTCCCTGCACGACCACGTCGAGCGCGGATTCGGCCGTCGCCGACCGGTTCGCGGCGAGTTGCTGGGTCTGGATCAGGTTCTGGCGTGTGCGCAGGCTCCGCGGAGTCCGTTCCAACCCGCACATGACCGGGTAGCCCTCCAACACGCCGTCGGGATGGCTCAGCCAGTGCGAGTCGTTGCAGTTGACGACGACGTCGTCGCGGCGCATCGCGGGCAGGCGGTCGTGCGGCACCAGGCCGGGGCTCCGGGCACCGGGCGCGTCGACCCATTCGTCGTCGGGGTCCGAGCCGTCGAGGAGCGCGACCCGGTTCTCGGCCAGCAGCGCCGCGATCGGGTCGTTCGCCAGGCGCTCGACGTACCGCTTCTGTGCCCCGTCCGTCAGGTTCGGCGTCGCCGAGTGGTCTGCGTAGAGCACCTGGCCCGACGCATCGGCCGCCAGGGTGTTCAACCAGGGCATCGCCCTGGTCGCGGCGCACACGGCCTCGAGTTCGTCGAGGTCACGTGCCCGGTCCATGCCGAGGAACAATTCGAGGATCCCGGTGTTGTCGAGGTTCGCGTCGCGGTAGGTGAACCCGATCTCGTTTCCCCAGCCCAGCAGCGGCAGGTTCACCATCGGCCCGTGGTGCGACGTCCACAACGTGCGTCGCTGCGTCTCGTGATCCCCCGAAGGCGTCGCGACGGTGACCTCGTGGGTCTGCGGGGTCATCGCGCGCGTCTCGTCGCCGAAGCGGTACCGCGTGGGGTCGTCCGGGTCGAGGTCGAGCCGGTAGAGCGTGAAACGGTTGCCCCGCGAGAACGTGTGGGTCCAACCCAACGTGGCGTTGAACCCGATCTGCACCCCGGGCATCCCGATGAGGCTCACACCGTAGACGTCGAGTTCGCCGGGAATCGTCAGGTGACACTCCCAGAAGCGCGCCTCGCCGTACCAGGGAAAATGCGGGTTCGCCACGACCAGTCCCCCGCCGGCCGCGGTGGCGTCACGTCCGAACGCCCAGCCGTTGCTGGCGGCGTTCGCGGAGCCGAGCGCGCTCATCGGTGCCGGGGGGCACGGCCCGTCCGGCCCCGGCGCCTCGGCCCGCCCGACGAGGCCGACCAGGTTGCGCCCGCTCGCCATCAGGGCGGTGTCGACGAGCATCCGGTACAGGTCGAGATCGTCCAACGGCGTCAGCCACGCCGCGTCGGCGCACCACTCCGGCAGGATCCCGTCGTTGCGTGCCTCGGCCAACCAGGCGTTGGCGCCGGCCACGTAGCCCGACACGAGTTCGGTGATCTCGGTCGGCTGGGCGGCGCGGAGCGCCTCGGCCCGTTCGGTCATCCCGAGGGCGAGGTATCCCAGGTCCGAGGCCAGGAAGTTGTCATCGGGACCGGGGCCGAAGTGTCGGGCACGCTTCGAGGCGACCTTGGTGGCCTGGTCCCAGATGGTGCCGATATTGTCGCGGGCGCAGGCGAACCCCTGGCCGTAGCCGAGCCCTTCCCAGCTCGTGGCGCGCACGTGCGCCACGCCACCCGTCGTCCAGCGGATGTCGACGTCGTCGGTCACCGATCTCGCCCTTCGTCGACCTCGAGATCGTCGAGTGCCGCCCACCGCGGATCGCGGGGTGGGGGCTCGTCATCCCCGCTCGCGGTGACGGTCGGATAGCGCTCGGGGTCGGGCCCGGCGCAGTCTTCGCGGCACAACGGCGCGAGCGGCAATTCCAACAGGAGGGCTTCGCGCAGCACCGGTTCGAGATCGATCAGCCCGTCGGTGATCGGCCAGGTCTCACCGGGCGTGGGTCGGGTCTCGAAGATCTCGTCGATGTCGGCGGCCACCTCGCCGTGGGTCTCCCGCAGGCACCGTCGACACGGTCCCGACCAGGCACCGGTCGCCGATCCGCGTACGGTCACGCGGCCACCCCGAGCCTCGAGGGTCAGCCGATAGGTGACGTCGCGGTCGTCGCGGAGCGCCGCCGAGGTGAGGCCGGCCTCATCGAGGGCGAACGCCCCCTCGTCGTGACGCTGGACGCCGGGTTCGTGCAGCAACTCCCGGACGCGGAGATACCGGCCGGTCACGGCGCTGCGGTCACGTCTCGGCGGCGTCGTCGTCGGCGTCCTGGTCGAAGAACGTCGCGGCGGCCTCGGCCTCGGTCGGGTCCACGTCGGCTTCCGCCCCGATCGCCGGCTGACTGCCGGTGTGCATGACCGGCGCGGCGAGGTGCTCGCGGCCGGCGGTCACCATCTTCATCGTCCGCTCCAACACGATCTCGAACTGGGCGAGTCGCTGGTCGCAGAAGTCCTCGCACTGCATGCGGATCGTGCGCGCGTTCGATTCGGCCTCGTCGATGATGCGCCGTGCCCGTCGCTCGGCCTCGGCCACCACCTCGGAGCGTTGCACCATCCGGGCCGCCCGGGCCCGTGCCTGCTCGACGATGTCGTCGCCCTCACGACGGGTGCGCACGAGAAACTCTTCGCGCTCCTTGAGCAGCCACCGGGCCGCCTTGAGCTCCTCGGGCAGCCGCTCCTGGGCTTCCTCGAGCAGATCGAGCAGTTCGTCGCGGTTGATCATCACCGACGCCGACATCGGCATCGCCCGCGCGGTGGCCACGTGCTGGGTGGCGCGGTCGAGCAGCTTCTCGGCCTCGTTCAGCGACCCGAGCTCGATCGCCTCCTCCAGCTCGCTGCGGACCTGGTCGTCGTCGCTCACTGCGCGCTCCTCTCGGCCAGTCGCTTGGCGACCGCGGGTGGCACCATCGACGACACGTCCCCGCCGAACTTGGCGATCTCACGCAGCAGCTTCGACGCCACGAACGAATGGGTGCTCGCCGTTGGCAGGAACGCCGTGTGCACACCGGAGATGGCGTGGTTCATGTGCGCCTGCTGCAGTTCGGATTCGAAGTCCGACACCGCACGCAGCCCCTTGATGATGAAGTTGGCGTCGAGGTCGCGGGCCAGGTCGACCACGAGCGACGAGAAGTGCGTGACCCGCACGTTGGGCAGATGCGCCGTCGACTCGGCGATCATCTCCTCGCGCTCGGCGAGGGTGAACAGCGGCTCGCCCTTCTGCGGATTCCGCATCGCGGCGACGATCACCTCGGAGAACATCTTGGACGCGACCTCGATGAGCTCGACATGTCCGTTGTGGATCGGATCGAAGGACCCTGGGTAGAGAACGGTCGTCACTTCTCGGCTCCGGGGAGAGGCGGTGTGGCTGCGCGTGGGGCGTTGATGTGCACCACGGTACTTCCATAGCGCTTCGCTCTGAGGATCACCCAGCCCGCGGGCACCTCGACCGGCCGATCCGATTCCACCACGACCACCCCGTCGTCGGCGACGACCCTTCCCAGCAGCGAGAACAGCTCGGCCCAGTCGTCGAACGCGTACGGCGGGTCGGCGAAGACGAGGTCGTAGGCGTCGGCGCCGCACGACGCCAGATGGGCCTCGGCCGTGCCCGCGACGATCTCGGCCCGCGGGGCGTCCAACAGGCCCAGGTTCGCCTCGATCACCCGGCGCGTCGCACGGTCTTCTTCGACGAAGACCGCGGAATCGGCGCCACGGGAGAGCGCTTCGACCCCCAACGCCCCGGTGCCGGCGAACAGATCGAGTACCCGCGCCCCCTCGATCGCGCCCAGCGACACCAGGGCGTTGCCCATCGCCTCACGGACGCGGTCCGACGTGGGCCGCACCGTCTCACCCACCGGGGTGTGCAGCCGCCTGCCCCGTGCTGTTCCGGCCACCACGCGCACCCGGCCATGCTATCCATGAGCGGCGTGGACGTTCCCGGAACGATCGACTGCATCGACTGCGGCGGCGTGTGCCATCTGCTCACCCACCCCGACGAGGACGGCCGGTTCCACGCGGGTGACGTGGTCGTCTACCGGTGCGAGGACTGCCTCGACGCCTGGCACCTGATCGTCGACGAGGACGGAATCGCCTGAGCCCTCGTTAGGGTCTGTTGCACGTATCACGATGGAGGTCAGCATGGAACTGGGAATGATCGGCCTGGGTCGGATGGGCTCCAACATGGTGCGCCGCCTGCTGCACGCCGGGCACCGCTGCGTCGTCTACGACCCCGATGCCGACACCGTCGACGCCCTCGCCGCCGAAGGGGCGATCGGCGTGCACTCCCTGGCCGACCTCGCCTCCACGATGGCGACGCCCCGCCACGTGTGGATGATGGTGCCGGCAGGGGTGGTCGAGTCGGTGGCCTCGGAGCTGACCCCACTGCTCGCGGCCGGTGACACGCTGATCGACGGCGGCAACTCCCGCTACCACGACGACATCCGTCGCGGCGCCGAACTCGCGGCATCCGGGATCGACTACCTCGACGTGGGCACCTCGGGAGGCGTGTGGGGCTACGAGCGCGGCTACTGCATGATGATCGGCGGCCAGGCCGATGCGGTGGCACGCCTGCGGCCGATCTTCGAATCCCTCGCCCCGGGCATCGGCGACATCGAGCGCACCCCGGGGCGCGCGGACGGCCGGGGCGCCGCGGACAGCACGGCCGAACACGGCTGGCTGCACTGTGGGCCGCACGGCGCCGGGCACTTCGTGAAGATGGTGCACAACGGCATCGAGTACGGACTCATGGCCGCGTACGCCGAAGGGCTGAACATCCTCGCCGGCGCGAACGTGGGCACGGCGACCGGGGCGACCGACGCCGAGACCACCCCCCTGGAGCACCCCGAGTACTACCGCTACGACCTCGATCTCACCGAAGTGACCGAGGTGTGGCGGCGCGGCTCGGTGATCGCGTCGTGGCTGTTGGACCTGACCGCCGACGCGCTGTTGGCCGACCCCGCGCTGGACGGCTTCGAAGGTCGGGTGTCGGACTCGGGTGAGGGCCGCTGGACCCTCGACGCGGCGATCGACGAAGGCGTGCCCGCCCCGGTGCTGGCGACCGCGCTGTTCAACCGGTTCTCTTCGCGGGGCAACGACGACTTCGCGAACCGGGTGCTGTCCGCGATGCGTCACGAATTCGGCGGCCACGTCGAGAAGGCCGAGGAGGCGTCATGACCAGATCCGATGCGTTCGTGTTCTTCGGGGCGACCGGCGATCTCGCCTACAAGCAGATCTTTCCGGCGCTCTACCAGCTCGTGCGCCGCGACGGCCTCGACGTGCCGATCATCGGCGTCGCCCTGGACGACTGGACGGTCGACCAGCTCGCCGACCGTGCCCGAGCGAGCATCGCCGAGCACCACAGAATCGACGAGGACGTCTTCACCCGCCTACGAGGCCTGTTCGCCTATGTGTCGGGCGACTACGCATCGGCCGCGACGTTCACGAAGCTCCGCCAGACCCTCGGCGGTGCCCAGGCCCCGCTGCACTATCTGGCGATCCCCCCGTCGCTGTTCGCCACGGTCGCCTCGGGCCTCGACACCGGTGGGTGCGCGACGAACGCCCGGGTGATCTGTGAGAAACCCTTCGGTCACGACGCCGCGTCGGCCCGGGCCCTGAACGCGACCCTGCACGAGGTGTTCCCCGAGGACCGGATCTACCGGATCGACCACTATCTCGGCAAGGAACCGGTGCAGAACCTGCTGTTCTTCCGGTTCGGCAACACGTTTCTCGAACCGGTGTGGAACCGGCACCACATCGCCAGCATCCAGATCACGATGGCCGAGGACTTCGGGGTCGCCGACCGGGGGTCGTTCTACGACGCGGTCGGGGCGACCCGCGACGTCGTGCAGAACCACATGCTGCAGCTCCTCGGCATGCTCACGATGGAGCCGCCCTCCGATGAGAACCCCGAGGCCCAGCGTGACGCCAAGACGACCCTGTTCAAGTCGATCCGCCCGGTCTCGATCGACGACGCGGTGCGTGGGCAGTACGACGGCTACCACGACGAGCCCGGCGTGGCGGCCGGTTCGACCCGTGAGAGCTTCGTCGCGTTGCGCCTTTTCATCGACAACTGGCGTTGGGCCGATGTGCCGATCGTGATCCGCGCCGGCAAGTGCCTGCCCACCACGGTCACCGAGGTCACCGTCCAGTTCCATCAACCACCCCAGGTGGTGTTCGCCGACCACGACGTGGGCGGCCGCAACTACGTGCGCTTCCGGGTCACCCCCGACCAGGAGATCGCGCTGGGTGCGCGCACCAAGGTCCCCGGCGAGGCGATGGTCGGCCAGTCGGTCGAGCTGGCCGTCGAGTCGCGCCACATCGACGTGATGCCACCGTACGAACGGCTGCTGGGCGACGCCCTCGACGGCGACCATTCGCTGTTCGCCCGCCAGGACGGCGTCGAGGCCGCCTGGCGGGTCGTGGATCCGATCCTCGACGACGCGGTGCCGGTCCGCACCTATGCGAAGGGATCCTGGGGCCCACCCGAGGCCGACGGCCTGGTACGCGACCTGGGCGGCTGGATCGACCCGAAGGCCCCGGCATGATCACCGACACGCCCCAGTGGCAGGCACTCGCCCGCCGGACCGACACCCCCACGATCGCCGAGCTCTTCGCCGCCGACCCCGGCCGGGGTGACCGTCTGGTCGCCGAGGGCGCCGGTTGGGAACTGGACTATTCCAAACACCGTGTCGACGACGGCATCCTCGCCGATCTGCTCGACCTCGCCCGGGCGGCGGGGCTCGCCGAGCGGATCGAGGCGATGTTCACGGGCGAACACATCAACGTGTCCGAGGACCGCGCCGTGTTGCACACCGCCCTGCGGCTGCCCGCCGATGCGTCCCTGGTCGTCGACGGCACCGACGTCGTCGCCGAGGTGCACGACGTCCTGGCGCGCATGGGGGCGTTCGCGACCCGGGTCCGCGACGGCTCGTGGCTGGGCCATTCGGGCGCACCGATCTCCGCGGTGGTCAACATCGGGATCGGGGGGTCCGACCTCGGCCCGGTCATGGCCTATGAGGCGCTGCGGTCCTACTCGGACCGTTCCCTCACCTTCCGCTTCGTGTCCAACATCGACGGCACCGACTTCGCCGAGGCCACCCGCGACCTCGACCCGACCCGGACGCTGTTCATCGTGGCGTCGAAGACCTTCGGCACCCTCGAAACCCTCACCAACGCCCGCACCGCCCGTGACTGGCTGCTCGACGCGTACGACGGTGACGCCGACGCCGTGGCCCGCCACTTCGTCGCCGTGTCCACCAACGCCGAGAAGGTTGCGGAGTTCGGGATCGACCCGGCCAACATGTTCGCATTCTGGGACTGGGTCGGTGGCCGCTACTCGGTCGACTCGGCGATCGGACTGTCGCTGATGCTCGCGGTCGGCCCTGACGCGTTCGCCGACTTCCTCGCCGGCTTCCACGCGATGGACACCCACTTCCGTACCACGCCGTTCGAGGCGAACCTGCCCGTGCTGATGGGCGTCCTGGGCATCTGGTACGCCAACTTCCACGATGCGCAGACCCATGCCGTACTCCCCTATGAGCTGTACCTGAAGCGCTTCCCGGCGTATCTGCAACAGCTCGACATGGAATCCAACGGCAAGCACGTCACCGCGACCGGCGGTTCGGTGGGCACCACGACCGGCCCGATCGTGTGGGGCGAGCCGGGCACGAACGGCCAGCACGCCTTCTACCA
>CAZQSU010000092.1:4606-11614 GCA_964595905.1 uncultured Iamiaceae bacterium | reverse complement strand
CCGGTCACGTGAGCGCCACCAATCCGGCGAGTCGGTAGGCCTCTACCGCCCGCCCCAACGCGTCGGCTCGTGCCGGGTCGTAGGGGTCCGCTGCGTAGTCGACGGCGCTGGTGACGAGGTGAATCAGCTCGGGAGCGCCGGGCTCGGTCGCGGTGCCGACCCGGAGCCAGAGCACTCCCCCGTCGTCTTGGCGCGCCTCGAGCGCGGATGGCGCGCAGACCGCGGCGCTCATCGGTTCGCCTCGAGGTCGTCGATCCGGCGGTGAGCACGGGCGATCTCTGCTTCGACGACGGCGAGACGCCGGTCGATCTGGTCGAGCCGGGTGCCGGTGGTCTCCTTCGCGTCGAGGCGGGCGAGATAGCCGGTCATGTATCCGGTCTCTCGCCGAGGGCGATCGGGGCGGGTACGCTGGTTGGCGACCGCTGCTTGGACGTGGCGTCGTGGGGACCGGCCGGGCATGGCCGGTCCTCTTCGCGCGATCATGCTGCCTCGGCGATCTTCCGACCGACGAGAGCGTCGAGCTCCTTGGTCGGGATCATGCGGCGTCGACCGAACGCGACGCTCTTCAGCTCTCCCGACTGGATGAGCGCGTAGATCCGCGTCCGGCTAAGGCTGAGGATCTCCTGCGCCTCCGCGACTGTTACGAGGAGCTTGCCAGCTAGTGGATTGTCAGCGAGCTTGTCGGCGGTCTCCGATTGGGGGTGACGGCGAGCGGCTCGGTTAGGCGGGTGGGCCTCGTCGGCCTGTGGGTTGTCCATTGCGCCTCCTTTGGTCGACTCCATGGGTATTCCCGGTGTCCCGTTGGTACCGGGATGCAGTAGGAGGATGCGCCGGAATCCGCGATTCGGCCAGCGATCTACGCGTACACTTTTGGGATGGCGAACCTGTGTGGCTCGTGTGGCTCACGCCTGACGGGTCGACAGAGGAAGGCGTGCTCGCCGGCGTGCCGGCAGCGGATTCGACGGCGTGAGAATCCTGGCTCGGGGCAGGGAACGAACCGGGCGTATTGGCGGCGGCAGCTCGAGGTGGCGGCCGCGCGGGGCGTGGCCGCTCGGGAGGCTCACGGGAGCGCGCTCGATAGCCGGCCGCTTCCCGCGGTGATCGACGACGACTACCGGTCCTTCCTGTGGGGCACGCTCTGGCCACTTGCCCGCGAGCTTGCGGCGGCAAAGGCGCGGATTCGTGAGTGCGAAGACAAGCTCGTCGAGATGGCCCCGAGGGCAGTTGCCGAGCCCACCGAACCGGGTGGGGTGCGGCTCGGCCGGGCGATCTACCGTGCCCAGAGGGCCGAGGAGGGTCTAGAGCGCGCTCGGTGGACCGCGGACGTCCCGGCGATCGGCAGGTGGCGAGAGGAGCTCGCCCGCGCCGATAGCGCGGTGAAACGGGCAAGCGCCGCGAGGGACTTCGAGGTGGCGCACCCGAGGCGTCCGGTCCTTGGTCCCCCGGAGCTCGTGATACTCGAGAGTCCAAGCGGGCGCGCGATCGTCGCTCACGTTGCATACGTCGGCGACATGATCGAGGCGGGCTACGCGCGGCGTGCGACTTCGGGCACCAAGTCGGGCACCTAACCGAGTGGAACGCCCCGGATGGGTGCCCGAACGCAACGGGACGGATGACCTACCGCCCTTCGGGAATCCCTTGCAATCGCTGGACGAAACGGAACACAACGGGACGCCGGGATAGGTGCCCTAGCCGCCTGAAAAGCGTGAGGTCACCGGATCGACGCCGGTCCCGACCACCATTCGGTGTCGTGCGCGCCGTCAGGGCCGCACGAACGGCTTCCGGCCCGCGGCGGACCATCGAAGCGGTGGCAAGTCGGAAGAAGATGTGTGCAGAGGGCCTCGCCGGGGAAGGTCGCCGCCATGGCGCGTCGGCTGCTCATCGGATGGCTCGCGTGCGGGGTGGCCGTCTGCAGCGCCTTCGGGGCCGCGCACGCTGCCGACCGCCCCCACGACGACCCGGCCGTCCGGCCCGGCGCGGCATCGTCGAACGAGCCGGCCGGTCGGACGATCTGGCTGCGGGACTGCGCGGTCTGCCACGGCGCCGACGCGCACGGTGGTGACGGCGGGCCGGACATCAGCCGCCGGGGCGCGGCCGCGGTGGACTTCATGGTCACGACCGGACGGATGCCGCTCCCGTCGCCGACCGCCAGGCTGGAACGGCGCACGTCGCCCTACACCGAAGCACAGCAGCGTGCGTTGATCGACTACGCGTCGCAGCTGGTGACCGGACCGGGTATCCCCGAGGTCGACACCTCCCACGCCGACCTCGCCCTGGGTGGCACCGCCTACCGGCAGAACTGTTCGACCTGTCACCAGTCCGCGGGCGGTGGCGGCGCCCTCGCATTCGGCGACAACGCGCCGGCTCTCGCCCACGCCACCCCGACCCAGGTCGTCGAGGCGATGCGGATCGGCCCCGGCGCGATGCCGAAGTTCCCCGAGGCGACCATCTCGGCCGACCAGGCCGACCAGATCGCCGCCTACGTGCAGGAGCTCCGCCACCCCGAGAATCCGGGCGGTGTTGCCCTGGGACGACTCGGTCCGGTCCCGGAGGGGTTGATCGCCTGGGTGTTCGGGCTCGGCGCGCTGATCGTCATCACCCGGCTACTCGGTCGTCTGCGCCGAAGCGACTGAGGCCGACCTCGGCGTTTGCCGCCGCGGAGCCGGGGAAGTGACCGCTCGACCATCCGCAGTCGAGGGAACCTTGATGTCGACCGATCGTGACCGCACGCAGTCCTCTTCGAGCATCGAATACTTCGTCGCCGGATGTTTCGGCGCCGCCCTCGCGGGCGCCGCGGGCTTCGCGGCCAGCTACTGGATGGAGCTGGGTATCCGCTACGAAGGCCTGTCGGCCGCTGTCGCGCTCGGCGCGCTGACCCTCGGACTCGGCGTGTGGGCCAACACGACACTCGAGCGGGTCGACGTCGTTCAGGAGCGCGAACCACTCGGGTCGACGCACGAGGAACGACGCGACGTGGTCGACGGATTCGAACGGGGCGAACGTCGGATCCAGCGCCGCCGCCTGCTCGCAGGACTTGCCGGTTCGTCGCTGGTCGCCGCGGCGCTCGCCGCCCTGTTCCCGTTCCGTTCGCTCGGTCCCCGACCCGACCACGAGCTCAGCCGCACCGCGTGGCGGCGCGGAACCCGGCTCGTGGGTGACGACGGGAAGCCGATCCGACCCGCGGATCTCGAAGTGGGAACCGCACTCACGGTGTACCCCGAGGGCGTGACCGACCCGGCACAACGGGCGGCCGCCCAGACCGTCCTCATCGACCTCGGCGCCGCGGCGACGGCCGCCTCGAGTCGGCCGGACTGGGCCGTCGACCACTGCATCGCGTTTTCGCGGGTGTGCACCCATGCGGGTTGTCCGGTCGGGGTCTACCAACCCGAGACGCGCCAGTTGATGTGCCCGTGTCACCAGTCGTTGTTCGACGTGACCGACGGGGCGAAGCCCGTGTTCGGGCCGGCTTCCCGGCCGTTGCCGCACCTGCCCCTGGCGGTCGACGACGACGGGAACCTGGTGGCTCGCGGAGACTTCTCCGAACCGGTCGGACCCGGCTTCTGGAATCGCTGATGGGGCGCCGCACCGACGAGGAGCGTCGACCACGGCGCCGCCGCACACTTTCCGGCCGGCTCGTCCGGGGAATCGACGACCGTCTGGGTGCGGCGAGCTTCACCTCGAAGGTGCTGGGCAAGGTCTTTCCCGACCACTTCTCGTTCCTGTTCGGCGAGGTGGTCCTCTACAGCTTCATCGTGCTGGTGCTCACCGGGGTGTACCTGAGCCTGTTCTTCGACCCCAGTTCCCACAAGGTCCTCTACCACGGCAGCTACGTGCCCCTGCAGGGCCAGTCGATGAGCGCGGCGTACGCGTCGGCGGTGGATCTGAGCTTCGACGTACGGGCGGGGCTGTTGTTCCGCCAGGTCCACCACTGGGCGGCGTTGGTGTTCATGGCGGCGATCGTCGCCCACGTGGCCCGGCTGTTCTTCACCGGGGCGTTCCGCAAGCCCCGCGACCTGAACTGGTATCTCGGTTCGACGCTGCTGCTGTTGGGCCTGGCGAACGGGTTCGCCGGCTATTCGCTCCTCGACGACCTGCTCTCGGGCACGGGGCTGCGGATCATGTGGTCGGTCATCCTGTCGATTCCCTTCGTGGGCCCGAGCCTCGCGTTCTTCGCGTTCGGAGGGGCGTTTCCCGGCGAGCACATCATCTCGCGGTTGTTCATCGTGCACGTGCTGATCGTTCCCGCGGCGATCGCGGGGATCATCGGCGCGCACCTGGCGATCGTGTGGCGCCAGAAGCACACCCAGTTCCGGGGGCCCCGCGCCACCGAGAACAACGTCGTCGGCTCACGGTTGTGGCCCGCGTACGCGGCGCGTTCGATCGCGCTGTTGTTCGGCGTGGCGACGGTGCTGGTGCTGCTCGGCGCGTTCATCCAGATCAATCCGATCTGGCTGTACGGACCGTATGATCCGACCGCGGCGACGACCGCGGCCCAACCGGACTGGTACATGGGGTGGTTGGAGGGCGCATTGCGGCTGATGCCGCCGGGCCATGCGGTGATCTTCGGGGTGACGATCCCGAACCTGTTCTTCCCGGCGGTGCTGTTGCCGGGCGTGAGCTTCATCCTGCTGTACGCGTGGCCGGTGATCGAACGGCGGATCACCAAGGACCGCTCCTCGCACAACCTGCTCGATCGTCCTCGGGACCGTCCGTGGCGGACCGGGCTGGGCGCGGGCGTGTTCACCTTCTACACGGTGCTGTTCGTGGCCGGTGGCAACGACGTGCTCGCCTCGGAGTTGGGGCTCTCGGTCAACGCGATGGTCATCGCGCTGCGGGTGATCCTGATCGTGCTCCCGGTGCTGGTCGGTCTCGGGGTGATGAAGTGGTGCCGCGATCTGCGTCGCGCCGATCCTCCGCCCGAGCCGGAGACCCACGCCCGAACCGAACCCGAACCGGAGCCCGAGGAGACCGGCACGCCGGTCACGGTCGGCAACGACCCGTCCTGAGAGCCGCTTCGGGTTCAGGACCGCGACGATCGGCCCTGGGTGATCCGTCGGCTCGATCGACCGATGCCCAGGGTCGGGCGGTGACGATACGCTTCGGCCGCCCGGGCGCAGGCCGAGGACGCGAACAGGCGCGCCTGATGGGGGAGGCCGCGCAGGAACTCCGGGGTGGCCACCCCCTGGGAGCGATCGCCGAAGATGCCGTGCGCACCGTGGTCGACATCGGCATCGACCGGGCCGTACAGGTCGTCGGGTCGATCCGGGTCGATGGCGATGTCGGTGAGCTGACCGCTCACCCCCGAACGCGCCATGAAGTGGTCGCCCACTCCCGGCATGATCTTCGCCATCTGCACCACCAGCCAGTTCCACGACCCCAGGATCTTCTGACGGGGCACGGCGTCGATCGCATCGGCGATCGCCGCGGCGCACAGCTCGGGTTCGTAGATGGGCGCGACCGGCTGGGGAAACTTCGTGACCTTCGCGCGGCACCAGCCGAACTGGGTGGTGTTCACCGCCGGCATGTGCACGATCGTCGTGCGCACCTTCGAGTGCTCGTGCAACAGTTCGGTCCGCAACGAGTCGTAGAAGCCGCGCAGCGCGAACTTCGATGCGCAGTACGCGGCCTGCAGCGGGATCCCACGGAATGCCAACGCGGATCCGACGAACACGACCGTGCCATGGTCCCGTGGCCGCATCCGACGAAGGGCCGCCATCGCCCCGTACACCCCACCCAGGTAGGTCACCTCGGTGGCCCGGCGGATCTCGTCGGGCTCCAGGTCGGCGATCGACGAGAACACGGTGGTCATCGCGTTGTTGACCCACACGTCGATCGGCCCGAGGTCGGCTTCGATGCGAACCGCGGCGCCCTCGACGGCCCGTGCGTCGGCCACATCGGTCGGCACCGCGCACGCCCGCCCACCCCGCTCGACGACCTCGGCCGAGGCGGCAGCGAGGCCCGCTTCGCCACGGGCGATCAGACCGACGTCGTAACCACGCGACGCCAACTCGCGCACCGTCGCCCGGCCGATGCCCCCGGATGCACCGGTCACCACCGCCACGGGCCGTTCCGCATGCGTCATCATGTGGACCTCCCCTTCGAAGCTCGATCGATCATCGTCGCGGCGTTCACGAGCGCGAGATGCGAGAGCGACTGCGGGAAGTTCCCGAGCTGTTCGCCGCGTTCGGGGTCGTACTCCTCAGCCAGCAGCCCGAGATCGTTCGTCGCGGCCAGCGCGCCTTCGAAGGCCTTGGTCGCCTCGTCGAGGCGACCCGCCTCGGCGAGTGCTTCGACCATCCAGAACGAACACGCCAGGAATGCGCCCTCGACCTCGCGCATGCCGCTGTAGCGCCAGACGAACGGACCATCGGCCAACTCGCGCCGCACCGCGTCGATCGTGCCGAGCGCCTCGGCCGATCGTGGGTCGACGAATCCGGTACGCGCCGCCAACAGACACGCGGCGTCGAGGTCCTCGGTGTCGGCATGGAAGGTGAACGACGACTTGGCCTCCGACCAGCACCGGGTCTCGACGAACGCCCGGATCGCGTCACGCTGATCGCGCCAGTTGGCCACGTAGCCGGTGAGCTGCCCCTCGTCTGCCAGACACACGGCACGATCCAACGCCACCCACGCGCCCATCTTCGAAATGGTGTAGTGGCGTGCCGTGGGCAGCTCCCAGATGCCGGAGTCCTGCCGCTGCCAGATCTCGGCCACCCGGTCGGCCTCGTCCGCGAGGAGTGCCCCGCTTCTCTCGTCGAGGTCGTTGCCGCGCCGCACGTACAGCCAGACCGCTTCGAAGAAGTCGCCCCAGTTCCCGAGCTGGAGCTGGTCGGTCGCTCGGTTGCCCGAGCAAACCGGGCGGGAATCGCGGTAGCCGCTGACGTCGAGCTCCGTCGTGTGCTCGGGCACCGACCCGTCCATGCGGTAGAACGGCGCCAGGTCGGGGCGTGTGCCCTGCGCGGCGCGCAGCAGTGCGGTGATGGCGCGGTGCGCTTCGGCCACGAGTCC
>CAZQSU010000092.1:0-4506 GCA_964595905.1 uncultured Iamiaceae bacterium | reverse complement strand
GTCTGCGTCGACGAGCCTCGAGAAGACGGCGATGCGTTCGTCCTCGGGCATCACCAGCCAGTCGATCGTGCCGTCGCGGTCGATGAGCGCGGTCGCGCGGCCGTCTCCGATGACGGCGTGCGAGCCGATGGGCGCCTGGTCCGCCACCGTGGTCATCTCCTGTACATGCGGCCGGCGCGGGCCGCGGCCAGACCGATGGCGCCCAGGACGATGCCGACGGGCACGGCCGTGCGTGCGACGCGACGCCCTGGCCGGGCGTGTGGACGATCGGCGATGTCGGTCTGCTCGGGAGGGCCGCCCCGACGGTCGTTCGGGCCGTGTTCGCGGGCCAGTTGCAGCATCTGCGCAGAGTGCAGTGCCCGGCGTCCACCCGCGAGCTGCGCGATCTGGGTTCGGCACGAGAAGCCGTCGGCGACGATGGCGGTGTCCGTCGGTGCAGCACGCACCGCCGGCAGCAGCGCCTGTTCACCACAGGCAGCCGACAGGTCGTACTTGCCCGACTCGAACCCCCACGAGCCCGCCAGGCCACAGCAACCGCCGGTGAGCAGTTCTGTCGATGCGCCCATGCGCGCCAGGAGATCCCGGCCCGGTTCGGCGCCACCGGTCGCCCGTTGGTGACAGTGTCCCCAGTAGAGCGCATCGCCCGCGAAGGTGGGGACGTCGATGTCGTACGCGGCGAAGAACTCGGCGAAGTGGTGGGCGTTGCGGGTGAGACGGGTCGCGTCGTCGTCGTGGGGTAGCAGATGGGGTAGTTCGTCCTTGAAGACCGCGAGGCAGCTCGGCTCCATGCCGACGATCGGGGTGTCGGCCCGGATGTCGTCGCGTAACACGTCGATCACCCGACGCAGGTAGCGTTCGGCGGCGTCGAGGAAGCCGTAGTCGTACAGGGGCCGTCCACAACATACGTGCCCGCTCGGCATGACGACCTGCCAGCCGGCGGCTTCGATGGCCTCGACGCAGGCGACGCCCACCTCGGTGGACAGGTGATTGTTGAACGTGTCGGGAAACACCACGACCCGACGACCGTCGGGGTTCTTCGTGCCACCGCGCCGGGCGAACCACTGCTGGAGGGTGAGCGGCGCGAACCGAGGCAGTTCGCGCTGCTGGTCGATTCCGGCGGCGAGGCGGACGAGACTTCTCAGACCCGGGGTGCGGGTCACGAAGTCGACCAGCTCGGGAACGTGTGCGGCGATCTGCGCCCACCGGTCGATGAACCCGAACGCAAAGGCGTGGCGGTGCCGCCAACGGCGCCACGACTTGTAGTGGTGGTAGCGGAACTCGGCCTTGTAGCGGGGCATGTCGACCTCGACCGGGCAGTCGCTCGTGCAGCCTTTGCAAGCCAGGCACAGATCGAGTGAATCGGCCACCTCGTTGGACTGCCAACCGTCGGTGATGACGTCGCCCTCCAGCATCTCCGACAGCAACCGGGCCCGTCCCCGCGTGCTGTGCGTCTCTTCGCGGGTCACCTGGTAGCTGGGACACATGGTGGTACGGGCGTCGGGTTGGCGACACTTCCCGATCCCCACGCAACGCAGGGTGGCGTGGGCGAAATCACCGTGGTCCTCGGGGTACGCCATCCGGGTCGCAGGTCGCAACGGGTCGTGGTCGGTGCCGAGGCGCAGGTTCTCGTCGAAGCGGTACGGCTCGATGACCTTGCCCGGGTTCATCTTCCAGTCCGGATCCCAGATCTCCTTGAACTCCCGCATCGCCTCCATCAGCCGAGGGCTGTACTGGTAGCCGAGCAGTTCGGCGCGCTGCTGACCGTCGCCGTGCTCACCCGAGATCGACCCGCCACAGGAGGTGACCAGTCGGGCCGCGTCCTCCAGAAACGACCGGTACGTGGCCAGCCCCTGCGCGGTCCGCAGATCGAAGCTGATCCGCGAATGCATGCAGCCTTCGCCGAAGTGGCCGTACATGGCGCCGCGCAAGCCGTGACGGTCGTACAGCTGCTGCAAGTCGACGAGATACTCGCTCAGCTTCGCAGGCGGGACCGCAGAGTCCTCCCAACCGGGCCAGTGATCCCGACCGTCGGGTGGAAACGCGGTCGAGCCCAGACCGCCCTCGCGCACCTGCCAGAGCAGCTCGGAGTTGCCGCCCTCCTGCACGCTCTTGGAGACGACCATGCGGTCGTCGTCGTAGCCGAGGTCGTCGCGCAGGTGCGCGATGAACCGCTCGGCGCGCTCGACCGATGCGGCGGCGTCGTCGAAGCCGAACTGGACGAGCAGCCACGCGGCATCGCCTCCACGACGCGGCAACTCGTGGAGGCCTTCGAGATGCATGTCGAGTTCCTGTTGGTCTTCGACGAGAAGATGATCGAACGCCTCCAGTCCGATCGGCTTCCACTCGAGAACGTCCGGAACGTCCGCGGCAGCGGCGGCGACGGCGTCGTACTGCACGATCACCGTGGTGCGTTGCAGCAGCGCGGGGGTGAGCAGGAACGTACCCCGCAGGGCGGTGACACAGGTGCTCTCGGTGCCCACCAGGGCGCGGGCCACGTTGAAGCCCTTCTCGGGGAGCAGCTCGTCGAGGTTGTAACCCGAGACCCGCCGTGGCAGCTCGTCGACCGAGGGGTAACCGGCCCGGATGTCGTCGGCGTAGCAGTCGCGCAGCGAACGCAGGCGCGCGTAGATCTCGCCTTTGCGCCCGCCCGCGGCGATGATCCGGTCGAGATCGTCCTCTTCGTCGACGCCGACCCAGAACCGCTCACCGTCGTAGGTGAGCACTTCGAGCGCGGACACGTTGTCGGAGGTGCGCGGGCCGGGGCCGTGCAGGTGGGACTGCACCGAGTGGACCCCACACGAGTTGTTGCCGACATTGCCGCCCAGGGTGCACCGGGAATGCGTCGACGGGTCAGGGCCGAAGATCCAGCCGGTGTGGCCGATCGCGAGATTGAGCTGTTCGTTGATGACGCCGAGTTCGGCGGTGACCTGGTGCGCTTCGGGATCGACCGCGCCGATGCCGGTGAGGTACTTCGAGAAGTCGACCACCACGGCGACGTTCACGGTCTCACCCGACAGGCTCGTGCCGCCGCCCCGATTGACCAGCGGGGCGCGGTGCCGATGGCAGATCGTGGTGGTCGCGACCACGTCGTCGAGGGTCCGGGGCACCACGACTCCGATGGGCACCTGACGGAAGTTCGATGCGTCGGTCGCGTACAACGCCCGGCTCTGGGTGTCGAAGCGCACCTCGCCTTCGACGGTGGCACGCAACTCGGTTTCCAACGCGCGGACGTCGATCTCTTCCTGTCCCACCATCCCGGTGCGGAAGCGGCGGTCGGGATGGCTACGGATGGCGACCTTGGTCGCCGCGGTCACGAACGATCACCGGGGAGCGCGCCGGCGACCGATTCGGTGAACTCGTGGATCTTCTGCTTCGCGCCGGTGACCAGGATCCCCCAGGCGTCGGGGTCGCCTTGCCGGAGCGCGCCGACGACGGCCTTGGCCTGCTGGGTGGTGATGTGCGGCGGGATCGGCGGGACGTCGGCGTCGACGACGACCTCGAGCACGACCGGGCCGGAGGCGGCGAACGCCTGATCCCAGGCGCGGCCGATGTCGTCGGGTGAGTCGCAACGGATGCCGGTGAGCCCCAGCAGGTTCGCCCATTCGGCGTAGGGCACGTCGGGGATCCACTGGGTGTCGCAGTTGCGCGGGTCGCCGGCCATGGCCCGTTGCTCCCAGGTGACCTGGGCCAGGTCCTGGTTGTTGAGGACGCAGAAGATCAGCGGTGAGCCGCTGAGCCGGTCGAGGTAGCGCTTGACCGTGATGAGTTCGGCCATGCCGTTCATCTGGAACACCCCGTCGCCGACCACGGCGATCACCGGACGGTCCGGGTACGCGAACTTCGCGCTGATCGCGTACGGCGTGCCCGGCCCCATCGTGGCCAGGTTCCCGGCGAGCGACGCGTCCATGCCGGTGCGGAACCGCAGCTGGCGTGACCACCAGTTCGCGGCGGTGCCGGCGTCGGCGGTCACGATGCTGCGGTCGGGAAGACGTTCGGAAAGCTCGTGTACGACCAGTTGCGGGTTCAGCGGGTCGGCGCTGTCGTGTGCCCGGTCGTCCACCACCTTCCACCACTCGGCGACCTCGGCCTCGATCTCGTTCCGCCAGGAACGGTCGGTCTTGCGTTCGAGCAGCGGGATCAGCTCTTTCAGGGTCTCTTTGGAGTCGCCGACGACGTGGGCGTCCATCGGGTAGCGGACGCCGATCATGCGCCCGTCGATGTCGATCTCGACGCCCTTGCACTGGCCTTCCTTCGGCAGCCATTCGGCATAGGGGAAGCTCGTACCGATCATCAGCAACGTGTCGGCGTTCGACATCATGGCGTGACTGGCCGTCGAACCGAGCAGCCCGATCGGGCCGGTGACGTACGGCAGGTCGTCGGGCAGCACGGCACGTCCCAGCGAGGTCTTGGCGACGCCGGCGCCGAGCAGTTCGGCGACGGCGACGACCTCGTCGACCGCCTTGGCGGCGCCCTGGCCGATCAACATCGCGACCTTGGAGCCCTCGT
>CAZQSU010000091.1:0-11629 GCA_964595905.1 uncultured Iamiaceae bacterium | reverse complement strand
ACCTTGTTGTAGAACCACGCCTCGTCCTGGGCGGGCACGCCCTCGGTGATGACCACGATGAACGTGACGCCACCTTCGGCGGCTTCCATCACCGCGGACTTCACGCCCGGGGCGGGGATGAAGATGCACGACGCGGTGGCACCGGTGGCTGCCACGGCGTCGGCGACCGTTGCGTACACGGGGATCCCGTCCACGTCTTCTCCGGCCTTCTTCGGGTTGGTACCGGCCACGACCTGGGTGCCGTTGTCGCGGTTGCGCAGACCGTAGAAGCGACCCTGGTAGACGACCTTGGTGTTCTCGTCGACGAAAATGCTCATGGCGTTCCTCTCGCTCTCTTCTGCTCGCTCAGCGCTTGGCCAACTCGACGACCGTGCGGGCGGCGTCCAGCATCGTGGGGCGGCTGATCAGGGACTCGGACTCGTGACGGCTGAGAATGGCCCGGCCCTCCTCGGCGTTGGTGCCGTCCAGGCGGATCACGATCGGCGAGTCGATCTGCACCCGACCGAGCGCGGTGACGATGCCGTTGGCGACCTCCTCACCCTTGGTGATCCCACCGAAGATGTTGATGAAGATCGCCTTCACCTTCGGGTCGTTGTTGATGACCTCGAGCGCGCCGGCCATCACCTCGGCGTTCGCGCCACCGCCGATGTCGAGGAAGTTCGCGGGCGACCCGCCGACCTGGTTGACGATGTCGACGGTCGACATGGCCAGCCCGGCGCCGTTCGCGATCACGCCGACCTCACCGTCGAGTCCCACGTACTGCAGGCCCTTGGCGTGCGCGGCCTCTTCCCGCTCGTCGCGGGTCTGGGTGGCCTCGTACTCGGCCCAGTCGTGGCGGAACGAGGCGTTGTCGTCCAGGGTGACCTTGGCGTCGAGCGCGTGGACCCGACCTTCGGGGGTGAGGATCAGCGGGTTGACCTCGCACAGGTCCGCGTCGCCGTCGACGAACGCGGTGTACAGCTTGCCGAGCAGCTCCACGGCGCCGTCGGTGGCCGCCGGATTCAGCTTTGCGGCGGCGACCCAGCCACGCAGGGTCGCGTCGTCGAGCCCTTCGGCCGGGTCGATCCAGATCTTGGCGATGGCGTCGGGGTCGGACTCGGCGACGGCCTCGATCTCGACCCCGCCCTGGGCGCTGAGCATGCCGAGGTGCTTCTTGGCCGCCCGGTCGAGGGTGAAACTGGCGTAGTACTCCTCGGCGATGTCGGAAGCCTTTTCGATCCAGAGGCGCTTCACGACGTGGCCTTTGATGTCGAGCCCGAGGATGTTGCCGGCGTGTTCGCGGGCCTCGTCGGTGTCCGCGGCGAGCTTCACGCCGCCGGCCTTGCCCCGGCCACCCACCTGGACCTGCGCCTTGACCACCACGGGGTAGCCGAGGCGGTCGGCCGCGGCGACGGCGTCGTCGACGGTGTCGGCGACCTCGCCGGGCGACACGGCGATGCCGAACGAGCCGAAGAACTGTTTGCCCTGGTATTCGAACAAGTCCACTGTGAGGTTCCTCTCTGACGTACTGCGTTCTGGATGAGCCGGGGCTGTCGGCTCACGCCGAGATCGGCTGTGCCTGCCTACTGATCGACCGCCCGTCCTGCATCGACTTGTGGGGCGCGGTGCCGTCGCTCCAGCTCGGTCGACAACCACTCGGTGATGGCCGTCATCGACGAGCCCGGCGTGAAGATGTTCGCCACGCCCAGGCCCGACAGTCGGGCCACGTCGTCGTCGGGGATGATGCCGCCGCCGAAGACGAGCACGTCGTCGAGGCCGCGGTCGTGCAGGCCCGACACCAACTGAGCGAACAGCGCCTCGTGTGCCCCGGAGAGCACCGAGAGCCCCACCGCGTCGGCATCCTCCTGCAACACGACCTCGGCGATCTGGTCGGGCGTGGAGAACAACCCGGTGTAGATCACCTCGAACCCGGCATCGCGCAGGGCCCGGGCGATGACCTTCACCCCGCGGTCGTGTCCGTCGAGGCCCGCCTTGGCCACGACGACTCGGTACGTTGGCTCCACATTGGCGATACTACGCAGATGTCCGCATCGTCCCGACATCGGCGCTGAATGTCCCCCATCGCCAAACCGCCCCCGTTCAGCGGGCGAACGCTCGTGATCGCCGGGGTCGCCATCGTGGTCGGCGTCGTCCTGTTGTGGGTCGCGAGCGCGGCACTGACCGCGCGCCACAATCGTCAGTCCGGCATCGTCGCCACCGGAGGCGTCGTGGAATTGGGCGATGCGTCGCGGCTCGCGGCGCAGTTCCAGCGCGGTGGCGACGTGCCGATCTACTTCCCCGACGTGTCGGGCAACGCCCAGCGGGCCGTGTACCTGACCCACGCCGGTGACCGGTCGGCGACGGGATGGACGGCGTTCCGCGCCCAGGTGCCCGGCGAGGACGCGTCGTGTCAGTGGGAATGGAACACCGACACCGGTCGTTTCGACGCCTCGTGTGATCCGACCCGCCACGCGACCCGCGACGGCGCCGGCCTCGAGCAGTACCCGGTGACGGTGCGCGACGGCAAGCTCCGCCTCGATCTGCGCAGCGCGGACGCGGCGACGTCGACGACGGCGGCGGGCTGAGCCCGCCGGGCGGCCGATCATGAGCGGCTCCACCGGTCGTCCGGCGCCATCGGTGATCGTCACCGCACCGGTGCGGATCGCGGATGTGGGCGGCTGGACCGACACGTGGTTCGCCCACACCGGCGCGGTGTGCCACCTGGGCGTCGGCCCGGGGGTCAGGGTCGAAGCGACGCTCGCTGACGGACCGGTGACGGCACGGCCGGTCCGTCTCGTCACCCCGGATCTGGGCGACGACTACGCGTGCGGACCGTCGCGGGCGGCTGGCTGGGACGCCCCCGAGCCGGGACGCCAGCCGTTGCTCGAGCACGCCGTCGCCTCGGTGTGTGCCCGCCTGGCTCCGCCCGGGCCGGTCACCGTGACGATCCGGTCCGCGGTCCCGCCGGGCGCGTCGCTGGGAACCTCGGCGTCGGTCGTCGTGGCGGTCATCGCGGCGCTCGAGACCCTGCTCGACCGCGTCCGTCCGCGAGTCACCGGCGTCGTCGCCGACGCGGACCGCCAACGGATCGCCGAAGCCGCGCACCAGGCCGAGACCGTACGGGCCGGCCGCCAGGCGGGTGTCCAGGACCAGTTCGCCGCAGCCTTCGGTGGTGCCCAACTCGTCGAGATCACCGACTACCCGACGACCCGCCGCACCGCCATCGCCCTCGGCCCGGCGTTCGTGAAGGCGATCGAAGCCCGCACGGTCACCGTCGTGACCGGCGCCCACGATTCGTCGTCGGTGCACCGCGCCGTCATCGGCTCCCTCGACGCTCCGGGCCGGGCCGCCGGCGCGGACCGGGCGCCACGAGCGCTCCTCGGTGAACTCCGAGATCTCGCGTTCGCCGCCGCAGACGCCCTGCGCGCCGCGGACCTCGAGACCTGGGCGGCGACCCTCACGGCGGCGACGCTCACCCAGGAGCGCCTCCATCCGGAACTGATCGGACCCAACCACCGGGAACTCATCGCCCTGGCATCGGCCGAGGGCGCGCTCGGGTGGAAGGTGAACGGCGCCGGTGGCGACGGTGGCTCGTCGACGATCGTGTGGGCATCGGCGGACGCCGCCGCACGTTTCACCACGCAGGTCGAGGCGACCTGGCCCACGTTCACCGTCCAACCGTTGCGCGTGCAGGGCGGCGTCGAGGTGCGCCGCGTCGAGCCCGCCCGGCCCTGACCGGGCAGTCGACCCGGCCGTGCGGTGGCGGGCCCTCAGTCTGCCAGCGCGGCCGCGATCGCCTCGGCGTTGCGTTCGACCTCGGCTCTCGAAGGCAGGGCCGCGTCGGGCGCGGTGCGGCCGACGCTGAGCACCAGCGCGACATCGCCCGTCGCGGCAGCGACGCGGGCGAACGCCGCGGGCGGCTCACCGGGCAACGAGCTCGCCCGACCCACCGGCAGGCTCGCGTTCACGTCGATGAAGGTCAGCACCACCCCACCGTCGCCCCGCTTCTTCAGGGCGTCGGCGAATCCGCTGATCGCATGACCTCTGGTCACCCCGACGACCTCGACGGTGACCGTCGCATCACCGACGGCGTACCGGCAGGTGATCCGGACGTCGTCGCCTGAGGGCAGCCCGTCGCCGATGACGGCGTCCGAACCCGGGCCACCCGTCCGCTGCGGAACCACGGGCGCATCGGGGTCGACGGTGGACGGTCGCAGGTGTCGAGCGGGGAGCGACATCGGACATTCCGCGCCGCCTCCCTCGACTCGGCGAGCCAATTCGCGCAGTTGCCCCAGCTCGACACCGCGCTTGCTGGTCAGCCCGCAACCCGCGAGCACGACCACGGCCATGGCCACGGCGAACGCCGCACCGACCGACCCACCGCGTGTCGCGCGCCGGCGCACCGACGAGGGCTGGTCCGCCACCGCCCGATCGGGAGACCGACGAGGGAGGCGCCTCATCGCTTCTCGAGGGGAGCCCAGGCCAACAGGAGCTGCTTCTCGCCTCGACCGGCGAAGTTCACCCGGGCCTCGGCCTTGTCGCCCGCGCCCTGCACCGCGATGACGACGCCTTCGCCGAAGGTCGGATGGACGACGTCGTCGCCGACCGCGAGACCCAGGTACTCGGAACCGCTCCGCACCGGGCCGGTCGGCCCCGACCGTCCGGTGCCGGCGCCACCGGTGGCGGCGGGTGCCGTGGTGCGCTCCCGGCGCCGTTCACGGCCCCGCTCGGCACCGATACGGCGGTAGTCGCTCCACGACGAATGCCGTGACCCCGCATCGTCGTCGACCTGTTCGACGAGCTCCTCGGGGATCTCCTCGATGAACCGGCTGGGCGGGTTGTACTGGGTCGCCCCCCACAGCGTGCGCGCCCAGGCATGCGTGAGGTACAGCCGCTCCCGCGCCCGGGTGATCCCCACGTACGCGAGGCGTCGTTCCTCCTCGAGTTCGCGGGGCTCACCGAGCGATCGGAGGTGCGGGAAGACCCCGTCCTCGAGGCCGACCAGGAACACGACCGGGAACTCGAGCCCCTTCGCCGCGTGCAGCGTCATCAAGAGCACCTGGCTGGCGTCGGCGTCGACGACGGTGCCGGGAAGCTGGTCGGTGTCGGCGACGAGCGAGACCTGTTCGAGGAACTCGTCGACCGTGTCGTAGGCCCGCGCAGTGCCGACCAGCTCGGCGAGGTTCTCGAGGCGCCCGTCGGCCTCGACGGAATGTTCGGCGACGAGCTCGCCGGTGTAGCCGCTGCGCTCCAACGCCTCTTCCAGGAGTGCCGCCGGGCCGCGCTCGACGACCCCGGCGAGTTCGTCCAGCAGCTCGACGAAGCCACCGATCGCCCGTGGGGCACGCCCCGACAGGCCGATGTCGTCGACCCGTCCGAGTCCGTCGCCGAAGCTCATGCCGTGCAGCCGGCACCAGCTCTCGATCCGTCCCACGCTGGTCGCCCCGATCCCGCGTTTGGGCACGTTCAGGATGCGCTTGACCGACACCTCGTCGGCCGGGTTCACCACCGCGCGCACATAGGCGAGGGCGTCCTTGATCTCGCGCCGATCGTAGAAGCGTGTCCCCCCGATGACCCGGTAGGGAACGCCGGCGCGGAACATCGCCTCCTCGAGCACCCGGCTCTGGGAGTTGGTGCGGTAGAACACCGCCACGTCACCCCATCGGTAGTCGTGGTCTGCGTGCAGCCGGGCGATGCGGTTCGCGACCCAGGAGGCCTCGTCGTCCTCGGACTCGGCCTGGTAGCGGCGGATCGCCTCACCGGCGCCGCCGTCGGTCCACAGGCGCTTCGGGGCCCGCGCCGCGTTGTTGGCGATGACCGCGTTCGCCGCGTCGAGGATGGTCTGGGTGGACCGGTAGTTCTGGTCCAACACGATCAGGTCGCGGTCGGGAAAGGCCTTGTCGAAGTCGAGGATGTTGCGCACATCCGCGCCGCGAAAGCGATAGATCGACTGGTCGCTGTCACCCACCACGAACACGTTGTGGTGCGCCGCGCCCAACAGGCACACGAGCTCGTTCTGGACGCGGTTGGTGTCCTGGAACTCGTCGACGAGGACATTGGAGAAGCGACGCTGGTAGTGCTCGAGCACGTCGGGGTACTCGCGGAACAGCCGGACCGTCTGGGTCAGCAGATCATCGAAGTCCATCGCTCCCGCCGCGGCCAGACGGAGCTGGTACTCGCGGTAGACCTCGGCCACCTTCTTCGCGAGCGGCTCGGCCGCCTGGGCGGCGAACTCCTCGGGATCCAGGCCGTCGTTCTTGGCTGCCGAGATCTGCCCGTGCACGGCCCGCGGCGGGAACCGCTTGGAGTCGACGTTCATCTCGCGGAGGATGTACGAGACCAGCCGCTGCGCGTCGGCCTGGTCGTAGATCGTGAAGCTCGACGGGTAGCCGATCTTCGCCGCGTCGCGCCGGAGGATCCGTACACACGCGGAGTGGAACGTCGACACCCACATCTTCTCCGCGACCGGACCGACGAGCGCGCCGACACGGTCCTTCATCTCCTGCGCGGCCTTGTTCGTGAAGGTGATCGCCAGAATCTCGAAAGGGGACACGCCGTGTTCGATCAGGTACGCGATCCGGCGCGTGAGGACCCGCGTCTTGCCCGACCCGGCCCCGGCGATGACCAGCACCGGTCCGTCTTCGTGGACGACTGCGGCCTCCTGGACCGGATTGAGTCCGTCGCCGGCTCCCGCCTCACCCGGACCCTCGGATCCGCCCGTCACCGGCGCGCCGTCCGCGCCGAATCGGCCGGTGCGGACCCTCGTCGGTGACGGTTCGTCGACGGGTTCGTCGAATCGGGCGTCGGGATCGGACACGTTGCACAGGCTACCGACGGGTGGTGACGCGCCGGAGAAGACGGCTGCAGCGTGCCCGATCGGAGGCGCCGAACGGGCAGACTTGTGATCGTGACGTCGTCGGAGCCAACGGACACCGACCAGTCGGCGCCTGTGCCCGACGACCGGGAAGACCGCGATCCCGAACGTACCCCCGCCGGCGAGGGATCGACCCCCGCTTCGTCACCGGCCGCGGCGTCACCGCGGGCCGGCCGCGGCGACCCCGCCGACGACGAGACCGACGACCACGAGGCGTCCGACGGGCCGGCCGGCGACGCCGCGCTCGAAGGCGACGGGTCCCGCGGCGACGAAGCCGCGGGAGCGTCCGGCGACGCACCGGCCAGCGACGGTTCCACCGGTGACGAGGCGACCGCCGACCCACCGGCAAAGAAGCGCAAGAAGCGGGCGAAGAAGGGCGTCCGCAAGGGTGTGCTGGGGCTCATCACCGTGGTCGTGTTCATCTACCTCGTGCTGCCCCTGATCGCCGATGCCCGCCGCGACGTCGAGACCGTGTCGTCGGTGAACTGGTGGATGCTCGTCCTCGCGGTGCTGTTCGTCCTGTTGTCGCTCGTCGCGTACACGCAGCTCACGATGGTCGCTCTGCCCGGCGAGCGGGGCCATCGTCCGATCAAGTTCTCCACGTTGTTCCGTATCCAGTTGGCGGTGAAGGCCGTCACCAACGTCGTGCCCGGAGGCACCGCGACGGGCTCCGCCGTGGGCTACCGGTTGATGACGAGCGCCGGCGTGAGCGGGACCGACACCGGCTTCGCCCTCGCCACGGTGGGCATGGGCTCGGCGGTCATCCTCAACTTCATCCTGTGGATCGCGCTGTTGGTGTCGATTCCGCGGTCAGGCCTGCAACCGGTGTATGCGACCGTGGCGATCGTCGGCGTGATCGCCATCGCCCTGGTCGGGGCGCTGGTGCTGTTGTTGATGAAGGGTCACGGTCCCCTCGACCGCATGGTCCGGGCGCTGGCCCGCCACACACCCAGGATGACCCCCGACGCGGCGTCGGAGGTGCTCGGTCGGGTCGTCGACCACCTCCGCGAGCTCGCCGCCCGGCCGGACGTGATTCGTCGCGGCATCGTCTGGGCGCTGGCCAACTGGCTGCTCGAGGCGGCGGCGTTGTGGATCTGCCTCGCGGCGTTCGGCGAGCACCTTCCGGCCGATTCGCTGCTCGTGGCGTTCGGGATCGCCAACGTGCTCGCGGCCATCCCGATCACGCCGGGAGGACTCGGTTTCGTCGAGGTCGGCCTCGGGTCGTCGCTCGTGGGGTTCGGCGTGCCCTTCCAGGTGGTCACCGTCAGCGTGGTCGCCTACCGGGTCGCCCAGTTCTGGCTGCCGGTTCCCGTCGGCGCCGCGTCGTACCTGTCGCTCAAGATCTGGCCCGGCGGCGACGACGACTCGACCAAGTCGAGCCGCGAACGTCTCGAGGAACTGGCGGCCGCGCTCGAGCGGCATCCGTCGAACCACGAGAAGTGAGTCGGGCCGGGGCGCCCGCACCTGCCGGAGCGCTCGATTCAGCCGTTCGGTTCGGTCGTGGCGACGCCGGGCGGCTCGGTCGGTGACGTCGGCGCGGTCGTGGGTGACGCCGGCGCGGTCGTGGACGAGCCCGGTGCGGGAACGGTGGTCGACTTCGCGGGACAGCGAGCCGCGACCTCGCCGACCAGCGAATCGCCGGCGCCCGGGGTCGTCGATCCGGAGCCGCGCGAGGTGGTCGACGTGTCGACATCGGCGTTCACCGGAGCGAAGATTCCCTTGGCTTCGTACCGGCCGCCGGAGCGGCTGATCAGCGGTTTCGTGGCCGAGGGGTCGTTCGGATCATGCCAGTTCTTCTCGCCGACGACCTGGAAGCGCTTCGCGGAGAGTCCCCTGATCTCCTTGTCGCCCTGCATCTGGATGAGGGCCGTCTCGGTGAGCGTCGGCACCGAGTTGGTCTTGCCGTGGATCTCGTTGTGGTACCGGGTCAGGGC
This sequence comes from uncultured Iamiaceae bacterium, assembly GCA_964595905.1. GTDB lineage: Bacteria > Actinomycetota > Acidimicrobiia > Acidimicrobiales > Iamiaceae > JAFDWI01. The sequence goes on along the minus strand of CAZQSU010000091.1, from coordinate 2,842 downwards.
GACCGCGGCGAGCGACCCGTCGACCTCGAAGTTGGCGTAGACCCCGAAGATGCGGGTGCTGCCCTCCGGGTCGCTCGCGACCGGGCCGGTCGCGCAGATCACGCCGTCGAAGGGATACCGGTTCGGTCCGAGCTGGATGAATCCCGCGCCCGGTTCGAGCGGGTCGATCAGATACGGAAAGCTCGTCGTCGTCTCGTCGGCGGCACCACCCGACGACCCCGCACAACCGGTGCACCCCAGCACCAGGGCGCTCGCGACGAACACGGTGAGCACAGCACGGGCGCGGCGACGACTCGACACACCCGGGATCCTGTCGGAAACCGGCCCGTCGGCGCCAACGAACCGCCCGGTCCGGGGTGAAGGGCTCCTGACCGTGCCCGCAGGCGTCAACCCGGCCGTCCGGCGCCGATCCACGGGTAGTACCCGTTCCACAGGTTCACCGCGCCGTACTGGACCAGTGATCGTGAGTTGGGGGCGTGGACGACCTGTCCCCCTCCGACGTAGATCGCCACGTGCGTGATGCTCGCCGACGAGGTGCCGTAGAACACGAGGTCGCCGGGCCGGAGTTGGCCGAGCGACACCTTGGCCGACACGTTGTACTGCACCTGCGCGGAATGCTGCAGGTACACGCCGGCACGGGCCCAGGCGTACAGCGTCAGTCCCGAGCAGTCGAACCCGACGATGCCGGCGCCCGGACCGAAACCTTCGGACGGACCGTTGGCGTTGCCGCCTCCCCACGAGTAGCGGACCCCGAGCTGGGAGATCGCCGCGTTCGCCGCGATCTGCCCGCGCCCCGTCGCCGGGGGCGGCGCCACCGGGGGTGGCGGTGGAGGCGGCGGGTTGGTGGTCGGGGGACGGGTCGGCTGCGGGGCGGGACTGGTCGGCGAAGGCGCGGTGGGCCGCGTCGTCTGCGGCGAGCCGGAGCCTCCCGTGCCACCCGGAGTCGCCGGTGCACCCGGGGCCGGGGCGGGTGACGCGGCTGCCCCGCCGGGGGCGGTCGTGGCCGGTCCGGCGGTGGTGCCCGGCATCGTGGCGGCCTGCTGCGCGGCCGCGATCGCCGCCTGGCGACGGGCCACCGCCTCCGCGAGTTCGCCCTGCACGCTGTTCTGGAGGGCTTCCTGCTCGGCGATCAGGCGAGTCGCCTCGGCTTCCTGCCGCTTCAGGTCGTCGGCGATCTTCTGCTCTTTGCGAGCGGCGTCGGCGAGGTCGGCGGCCAGGTCGGCGTTCGCCTTCTCCGCGGCGCGGAGGTCGTCGACGACCTGTTCGCGGTCACCGATGCTGATCGCCGCGTAACCGGTCCGCCGTGAGAGGTCCCACTGCCGCCCGTCGAGTGCCATCGACAGCACGTCGCCCTGGTCGAGCCCCACGTAGGCCGACATCGCATACCGGGCCGCGTCGGCGCGACGGGCGATCATCTCGAGGCGGGCGACCCGTGAACGCTGCTCGAGGTCTGCGGTGTGTTCGGCGAGCTCGCTGCGACGCACCTGGGACTGGTTGAACTGTTCACCGATCTCACCGATGCGGTTCTGCAGATCCATGAGTTGAGCGGCGATGCGGTCGGCCCGCGCCTCGAGGTCTCCCACTTCGTCCGCACCTGCGGGGGGCGCTGCCGTGAACGCCGGGGCCAGGCCGCACACGATGAGCAGGCACGCCGCCAGATGTCGCACCCGCCTGGTGGTCCGTCGTTTCTCTGCGTGCATCGATGTCGTCGTCGACATGGCGCTACCTCGACCTCCACCGGACGGGAGGATCCATCCCGATCCGGGTTGTTCGATCCGGTGTTTCACGGTCCAGCGGTACCCATCGGCAGCGGCGCGTGAAATTTCAAGGTCGTGGTGTCGGTGCGCCATCGAGCCCCGTCACGGCGCTGCGAAGGCGGGAATGCCCGTCATTCCCACTCGATGGTGCCGGGCGGCTTCGAGGTGATGTCGTAGACCACCCGGTTGACGCCCGAGACCTCGTTGATGATGCGGCTCGACAGCTTCTCGAGCAACTCGTAGGGCAGGCGAGCCCAGTCCGCGGTCATCGCGTCCTCGCTCGTGACGGCCCTGATGATGATCGGGTGGCCATAGGTGCGTTCGTCGCCCATCACTCCCACCGAGCGGATGTCAGCCAACACGGCGAAATACTGCCAGACCTCCCGGTCGAGGCCCGCGGCGGCGATCTCGTCCCGCACGATCGCGTCGGCCTTCTGCAGCAGCGCGACGCCCGATTCGGTCACCTCGCCGATGATCCGGACCGCCAGGCCGGGTCCGGGGAACGGCTGCCGCCAGACGATCTCGTCGGGCAGCCCCAATTCGGTACCCAGGGCCCGGACCTCGTCCTTGAACAGGTTGCGCAGCGGCTCGACCAGCTCGAAGTCCATGTCGTCGGGCAGGCCGCCGACGTTGTGGTGGCTCTTGATCTTGGCCGCGTCCGCCGTGCCCGACTCGATGACGTCGGGGTCCAGGGTGCCCTGAACGAGGAACCGCGCGTCCTCGATGCCGGCCGCCGCTTCCTCGAAGGTGCGAATGAACAACTCGCCGATCGCCTTGCGCTTCTCCTCGGGATCGGTCACCCCGGCCAGACGGGCAAGGAACGTCTCGGACGCGTCGACGTGCACGAGTCGGATCTGCTGATGGTTCCGGAACGTCTCGACGACCTGGGCCGCCTCGTCTTCACGGAGCAGGCCGTGGTCGACGAAGACGCAGGTGAGCTGGTCACCGATCGCCGCATGCACGAGCGCCGCTGCCACCGACGAGTCCACCCCTCCCGACAGCCCGCAGATCGCCTTGGCGTCGCCCACCTGGGCGCGGATCGCCTCGATCTGGGTGTCGACGAACGAGTGCATCGTCCAGGTCGG
>CAZQSU010000090.1:0-11730 GCA_964595905.1 uncultured Iamiaceae bacterium | reverse complement strand
CCGTTCCAAGGGATCGGCGACGCCGGGATCGTGGTCGGCGGCACGACGTACTACGTGGACTGGAACTTCGCGCACCGCGCCTTGCCCGACGGCTGGCCGGCGACCGACATCGTCGATCAGTACCAGCCGGTGACGGTGGCCCCCGGTGGGACGGCATCGGTGACCGTGGCGATCCAGGTCGCGCTGGGTACCACGCCCCCGACGCCGTAGGACCGACACGTCGGGGTCGACCCGGTGACGGTCCGGTGAACGCCCTGGCTGGATTCGGTGACCGAGCGCGCCACTAGGCTCGGACCCCGTGCGGCTCTCACCCCGTGACGACGCCTTCTTCGAGTTGTTCACGAAGGCGGCAGCAAACCTCGACACCGCGGCACAGCTGCTCCGGGTGTTCGTCCACGACATCGACCGGCGCGACGAACTCGCCGAGGAGATCAACCGCTGCGAACACATCGGCGACGACATCACCCACGAGATCACCACGAGGCTCAACACGAGTTTCATGACGCCCTTCGACCACGAGGACATCTACTCGCTCGCGGTCAGCCTCGACGACGTCGCCGACCTCGTCGACGCGGGCTCCGACCACGTCGTGCTCTACGAACTCGGCGAGTTGCCCAAGGGCATCCGCAAACAGGTCGAGATCATCGCGGAGCTCGCCGCTCTGACCGCGGCGGCGATGCCCGGTCTGCGCAAGGTCGCGTCGATGTCGGACTACTGGGAAGCGGTGAAATCCAAGGAGTCCGACGCCGACCACATCCACCGCCGGATGCTCGCCAAGTTGTTCTCGGGCAAGTACAAGGCGCTGGAGGTGCTCAAACTCAAAGAGGTCGTCGACGACCTCGAGGACGCCATCAACGCCTTCGAACGCATCGCCAAGACCATCGAAGCGATCGCCATCAAGGAATCCTGACCGCTCGTGATCTGCCGGACCCCCGGGATCTGACCGTACCGCGATGAGCCGCTGAGTCATGGAGATCGCGGGTCTTGCCGCCATCGTCGTCATCGCGCTCGCGTTCGACTACACGAACGGCTTTCACGACGCGGCGAATGCGATCGCCACGGCCGTGGGCACGCGGGCGCTCAAGCCCCGCACCGCTCTGGCGATGGCGGCGATCCTGAACCTGATCGGCGCCTTCGTGGCCGAAGGGGTCGCCGAGACCGTCGGCAAAGGCATCATCGAGATCGGCACGGTCTCGGAATCGAGCGGGCTGATCCTGGTGTTCTCGGCGCTCGTCGGGGCGATCACCTGGAACCTGATCACCTGGTGGTTCGGTCTGCCCTCGTCGTCGACCCATGCCATGGTCGGTGGGCTGGTCGGAGCCGGCGTCGCGGCCGCCGCGCCGGGGGAGTGGGGCGGAGTGCTCGACAAGGTCGTGGTGGCCTAGTTAGTATCGCCCATCGTGGGGCGAGCGGGGGGGGATGGGGTGATGCTCGGCATCCTGTGGGCGTTCCGCAACAGCAACGCCCACAAGGTCAATCGACGGTTTCGCCACGCCCAGGTGGTCTCGGCCGGCGCGATGGCGCTCGCGCACGGCGTGCAGGACGCGCAGAAGACGATGGGGGTCATCGTCATGGCGTTGATCGCCACCGGCCACCACAGCGGCTACGGCGTGCCGTTCTGGGTCAAGTTCTCGGCCGCCGCGGCGATCAGCCTCGGTACGTGGTCGGGCGGCTGGCGGATCATGCGCACGCTCGGTCGGCGGGTCATCGAGCTCGACCCGGCGCGCGGGTTCGCTGCCGAGACGACCGCATCCGCAGTGCTCTACACCACCGCGTTCTGGTTCCACGCGCCGGTGTCGACCACGCATGTGGTGACCTCGGCGATCATGGGTGCGGGGGCGACCAAGCGCCGCACGGCGGTGCGCTGGAAGATCGCCGGCAACATCGTGCTGGCCTGGGTGTTGACCCTTCCGGCAGCCGGCGCGGTGGCGGCCCTGGCCTACGTGGCACTGCGCTACGCGATCTGAACCTGCCCGGTCACACCCGCCTGCCAGGCACCACGGCGCTCCCCGCCACCACCTTCGGTGAAATGCGGAGGGAAAAGGTCGAACGTCAACCTCTTGCCGCCGGATTTCGGGCCGGCGGCGGGGCCGGGGCTGTCGAACGTCGGGACCGTCGACCCGGGCCGGCGTCGCCGGGCCGGGACGGGATCGGTTCAGCGGATCGTGGTGCCCGCGTCGACGGGTAGCACCACGCCGGTCACGTAGCGGGCGGCATCCGACAGCAGCCAGGTGACCGCTTCGGTGATGTCTCCGGATTCGACCGAGCCGATGGGCAACAGGTTGCCGAACGCGGCGGTCGCTTCGGGGTTTGCGGCGATCACCTCGCGCAGGGTGGCGTCCCTGCCCATCGGGGTCTTCACCGCGGTCGGGGCGACCACGTTGACCCGCACGTGGTGCGCGGCGACCTCGTGGGCGAGGGAGCGGGCCATGGCGATCACCCCGGCCTTGGTCGCCGAGTAGTGGCCGAGCAGCGGAAGCGGTTTGATGCCCGCACCCGAGGTGGTGATCACGATCGAGCCGCCGTGCCCGTCGGATGCGTCGGTGTCGTGGGCGAGCAGCAGCGGCACGGTGGCGCGCAGCGTGTGGAACACGCCGGTCAGGTTGACGTCGACCACCGACTGCCACTGGTCGTCGGTCAACTCCCACAGCCGACCGTACGAGCAGATCCCGGCGTTCGCGATCACCCCGTCGAGACGGCCGAAGGCCTCGATGCCTTCGGCGAGCACCGTGTCGAGGGCGGGTTGGTCACGCACGTCGGCGATGCGGGCGATGATCCGCCCGCCGGCCGCTTCGACCTCGGCGATCGTGGCGTCGAGATCGTCCGGCGTCGTGGGCGGATAACCGACGGTGCCGACGTCGGCGCACAGGTCCACTCCGATGATCGACGCGCCCTCCGAGGCGAGGCGGACGGCGTGCGAGCGCCCCTGCCCGCGGGCAACCCCGGTGACGAAGTACGTGCGGTCGGCGAAACAGGCGGGTTCGTTCGATGTGGCCATAGGTGCCAGCCTGCCACCGACGCGGGTGAAGTGGGATGGCCCGACGGGTCAGGGCGCGTCGGCGACTGGGTTCGCGACGGCCAGGCCGCGACGGGCTGCGGCCGAGCACAGACCCGCGTCGGAGCTGCAGATGACGTCGACCGACACGCTGCCCGGCGACGGAGTGGACGGGTCCGTGACGGCGCTCGCGGCCGGGCCGTCAATCGGGCGTCGATGGGGGTGGTCCCACGGTGGCGAAGCCGATCGTGGCATAGCGGACGACCCGCTCCCCGTTGTGCGTCCCGCGCACCGCGACCAGACACGACAGCCCGCCCGTGCCGTGACACGCGACCTGACCCGGGGCTTTCCGGTCGGTCACCCGATTGCCCCGCGAGTCGAACAACTCCAGATCCCCGCGCACCGGGTCATGGACCTGAAGTGGTATCTCGACGACGGTGTCCGTCCCGGGGATCGCCGTGGCGGGGGCCTGTGCCCGGCCCGCATCGGTGGTGGGCGAGTTCGGGGTCGACGTTGACGTTGACGATGACGACGTCGACGAGGCGGGTGGAACCGGTCCGATCGAACGGGTCAGACAGGCGAAAGCTCCCTGGGACGATGCGCATTGGGCCACCATCGCCTCGGTCCCCGGGTCGAGGCCGCGGATCGTCACCGTCACCGTGTCGCCGTCGTGCAGATTCCGGTCGGGGGTGACGAGAATCGAACCGTTCGGGTTCCGCTCGGCGATGTAGGCATCCACCGCTGGCGAGGGACCGGATCCGGTGAACGCCGCCACCAGTTGGAGCTCGTCGTCCGGGCCGGAGCGGACGGCGATCGCATCGGAAGGATCCAGGCCCTCGATCCGGTAGACAGCCACGGTGTCGACCGGTCCCTCATGGTCCTGCCCGGTGTCGTTGCACGGAGGGATCGTCGCGGTGCCGATCCGTTCGCCGATCTCGAAAGGCACCGGTGGGTAGGTGCCGATGTAGCCGGTGTCGTGGTAAGAGACCGAGAACGCACAGGTCGCATTGCCGCGTGGTCGGGAAGGCGAGTTCGAACAGCCGGCGAAAGCTACGGCCAGGATGCAGACCAGTGCTGCAACCGCACGTCGTCGAACCGTTGACCCTCTTTGGGCGTGCCGTTCGGGGTGATGCCCGACCGCAACCCCCGTGGACCGTGGCGATCTCCCGAGCACTTCCCCCCTCGGGATTGCTGAGGAGGGCCGAATGATCACGGTGACGTCGGCCCCGACGGCTCGGTCGGTGTCGGCATTGCATCGGTGTCGGCCGGGGATCCGCCGGTGGTTCCGATGGCGTTCCCGCTCTCGGGGATGCGGTCGTGCTGGGCACCGCCGGATGTGCCGTCCGGTGTGGTGCAGGCGGCGGTGGCTATCCAGGCGGTGCTGGAGTGGGCGCCGCCGGTGGCGATCACGCCGATCAGGTTCACCGCGACGGCGTCATCGGTGCACCTGGGCCCGTCGGGTAATAGGGGCCGGTCCACGTAGGAGCGTTGGATGTAGTCGAGGGTTTCGCCGACATTCGGCTGGTCGGGGCCGGGTACCGCGTTGGTGGCCACGAGCCGACCGTCGACGCCGTAGGTGCACAGGGTGAGTGCGGTCGGAGTGAAGTCGAAAAGACGCTCACCAGCTTCGGTGTTCGGGGTTCCCGGCGCGGTCGGGCAAGTGAGGGTCGTCGAAACCTGGGCGCCGCCGAACGTGATCGGGGCCCTGTACGGCAGGTACTGCACCGTATGGAACAACCCGGTCGCCATGACCACGCACGGTTCCCCGGCCTGGTCAGGTGGTGCCCGGTGGCCCGGAACTGATCGGTCCACGGTGGTCGGCGCTGAGGTGTCGGTTTCGGTACCCGTCGGAACCGGAGTCACGGTCGCGATGGTGTCGGCGCCACAGGAGATGTCGCTCGCCTCGGTGATCATGCCCGTCGCACCGCCCTCGGGGTAGGTGAGCAGGAACAACCGCCCCCGGAGGCGTTCGTGCACGGTGAGTGATCCTCGGGCCACGGGCGCGTCTTCGGTGCTTCCCGCCGGAACGTGTCCATCGACCGCGTCGGAGAGGTCGGACGGGTCGTGATTGCAGGCGTAGAACTGCGAGCCATTGGGGGAGCGCACGATGGCACATTGTGAGAACGTTGCCTGCGCAGCGGCGTAGGCGGTCACTCGAACCGTCTGGCCGTCGACGAGGCCGGTCGATGGTTGGACTCTGATCGGCGTCCTGGCATCGACCTGCGGCTTCGCTTCGGCAAGGCTCGAGGCGTTCATCGAGCTGGTGTCGCCGCCGGACGCGATGACCCCGATGGCGACGAGCACGAGGGCCGCGGCGACGATCGGGGTGGCGACGATCCAGCCACGACGACGACGCCGCACGCGGTCGCGCCGGACGCGGGCCGCGGCCAGAAAGGCATGCCGGTCCGGTGAGCGAGTGGCCGTGCGAGCGTCCCGCAGGGCGGCCGCGAGGCGCTGGTCGACCGCGCCATCGACCGGATCGAGTTGTTCGTCGGCCACGTCGTCGTGTGGGGTCATGACGGGCTCCCGTCGGTGTCGGCGATCTCGAGTTCGGCGGCGAGCAGACGCCGGCTCTTGTGCAGGGTGGCCTTGACGGTGCCCTCCGCGATGCCGAGCTGAGCGGCGATCTCGGCGATGGGCAGATCGAGCCCGTAGTGCAGGGCCACGACCTGGCGTTGCCGTTCTCCGAGGTGTCCGAGCGCCCGTTGCAGGTCGATGCGTTCGGCCGCCCGGTCGGCGGCCCCGGGGCTGGAGTCGGCGACCACGACCAGGTGGCCCTTGCGCCGTACGCGGTCGCGGCGGCGGTGACGACCGCGCACCTCGTTCATCGCCACGGTCGTCACCCAGGCCGCCAGGTTGTCGATCGGCTGACCCCGATCGAGTCGCTCCCAGGCCCGCCCGACCGCGTCGGCGACGGCCTGCTCCGCGTCGTCCGCCGAACCGCACCACAGCGACACCGCCGAGAGCACCCGCGTCAGGTCGTCGTCGACGAAATCGGCGACACGCATCGACGGCGGCAACTGCCCTGGTCGACGTCGTGGGACGTCGACCAGGTCGTCGTCGGCAGCCGAGGGTGCCGGTTCGTCGTGAGCCATGGTTCGGGTCGATTCGTCGAGGTCGAGGGAACTGGACATGGGCGCTTCCGACGGAACTCGGGCCGTCACCGACACGATGCGGGAGCGCCCCGAAAGGTTTACCGGCTGCCCACGGGCAGCACTGCACGATCATCGCCGGCGAACGGGCATGATGGGGGCGCAGCCACGACGGGTACGAAGGGGAACCGATGACCGACCTGAAACGCCTCTACAACACCGACCGGGTGCGCGCTGCGGCGAAACGCACGCTGCCGGCGGTGCTGTTCGACTACGTCGACGGCGACGCCGAGGACGGCCGCACCCGCCGCGCCAACCGCGACGCGTTCGGCCGGTGGAACCTCCGCCAGCAGGCGCCCACCACGGCGTGGGCCGATCAGGACCTGTCCGTCGAGGTGCTGGGTCGCACGCTCGACCTGCCGATCATCGTCGCTCCCTGTGGCATGGCCGCCCTGATGCACCCCGAAGGGCCGATCGGTGCGAGCCGTGCCGCCACGGTCAAGGGCACGCTCGCGGTCCTGTCGACGGTGGCGGGCACCAAACCGGCCGATCTCGCCGCCGCGGTCGATGACCCCGGCTGGTTTCAGCTCTACGCCCCCAAAGGCCGTGAGCAGGCGGAAATGCTCATCGAAGAAGCGAAGAACAATCGCTTCTCGGCGTTGGTGGTCACCAACGACACCGCCGTGCTGGGTCGTCGTGAACGGGACATGGCCCACGGCGTCATCATGCCGATGAAGCCCGGCCCGGCGACCGTCGCACGTCTGGGTTTCGAGTTCGCTGCCAAGCCGGTCTGGGTCGGCCGGTTCCTCCGGCAACAGATCGACAAGAAGCGCAACCCGTCGACGTCGACCGCCAAGGGGTTGTCGCCGTTGGACATGGCCGCGTCGCCGGTCACCTGGGACGACCTGGCGTGGATCCGTGAGGTGTGGGACGGGCCGCTGGTACTCAAAGGCATCGTCGACGCCGAAGATGCCCGCCGTGCGGTCGACTCGGGTGCATCGGCGCTGGTGGTGTCCAACCACGGTGGCCGCCAGCTCGACGGCGCGCCGGCCGCGCTCGATGCGCTGGTCGACGTGGTCGACGCCGTCGGTGACCACATCGAGGTGCTCATGGACGGTGGGATCCGCCGCGGCACCGACGTGCTCAAGGCCCTCAGCCTCGGCGCGAAGGCCGTGCAGATCGGCCGACCCTGGTTGTTCGGACTGGCCGTGGCTGGCCAGGCCGGCGTCGAACACGTCCTGGGGCTGTTCGAGTTGGAGATCCGCAATGCGATGAGGCTCCTCGACGAGACCCGGGTGCGAGACCTGGATCGTTCCAACGTGCTGCCCGCCCCCGCCCAGGCCTGACCCCATCCTCATCCTCCGAAATTTGCAGCCAAAAGCCGCTGAGGGCGGCAGGTGGCTGCAAATTTCGGGGGAGGGGGGACGGGTCGGATCGTCGTGCCGATCGGTCAGGCGAGCTGCTCGATCGCCGACCGGAAGGCGCGGGACCGGTCGGCCCAGTTGCCCGTGGCGCGCATCGTGGGGGCGAGGGGCGAGAAGACGACGGTCCAACCGGCGGTCGCCGTCGACGCGGCCGTCCGCACCGCATCGTCCATCGACCCGACCGCCTCGACACCGGTGACGGCCGGGTGCCCCGCAAGCTCGACGGCACGATGGTCTCCGGCATCGCCCAGCCAGAGCACGCTGAGCGTGCCCTCGGGCCAGGCGGCCAAGGCGTCGAAGACCGGGTCGAGGGCGACGCCCCGGTCGTGGCCGCCACAGATCAACACGGCCGGCCCGGGTGCGAGCCGCTCGAGCGCGGCGCCCGTTGCGGACGGGTTCGAACCGAGGGCGTCGTCGATCCAGGTGACGCCGTCGTCGGTGGTGGTGACCTCCTCGAAGCGGCTCGCCAGTTCGGGATAGTGCCCGTCGAGTACGCGGGCGAGTTCGTCCGCGCCGGGCGCGGCCACACCACGTGCTTCGAGTTCGGCCCGGACCGCCGCGACCGCGACCGCGACGTTGCGGTGCCGGTGGTCGCCGTTTGCGGCCACCCGGGTGACCTTTGCGGCAAGCGCGGCGGGCAGGTCTTCGCCGTCCAACGCCAGTCGCACCATCGGGGTGGGCGCGCTGGGGTCCGGGTCGAGGATCCGCAGCTTGTCGTGACGGTAGGCCTCGGCAGACCCGTGCCAGTCGAGGTGGTCGTCGGCCAACAGCGTCAACACCGCGACCTCGCCGGTGGTGAGCAGGTCGGCGCCCTGGTAGCTCGACAACTCCACGACCGCGACCCCGTCGCGGTGGGGGTCGTGGGACCAGGCGGCGGTGCCGATGTTGCCCGCGAGGAACGCGGGAACGCCACACTGCTCGAGCCCCGCCGCGATGAGCGTCGCGGTCGAGGACTTGCCCTTGGTTCCGGTGACCACCACCGTGCCGTGCGGCCCGCGGGCGGCGAGCCAGAGTCCGGTCGGGGTCGTGGCGATCCGGGCCGTGCGGTACAGCACGTCGACGTCGGGGCGGTGACGGGGGAAGCCGGGGCTGCGCAGCACCACGTCGGCCGTGGCAGGCACGTCGGTCAGCAGCGTCGCGGGGTCGACCCCGCTGCCCTCGAGTTGCCGGGCCTGCCCGGGGCTCGGCGAAGCGGCTTCGACGACGCGGATGGCCGCCACGTCGAGGGCGGCCAGATGGGGCAGCACGGTGAGGGTTTCGACGCCGACCCCCAGCAGGACGACGTCGGCTCCGGTCAGATCGGAGCGTTGCACGGCCATGGCGTTCACGCTTCGGACGAGGTGATCGCCGCCGCGTGCAACGCCCCGTCGATCCGGTCGACGAAGTCGTGGGGCACGCGGTCGTCGCCCGCCGGCCGCAACAGCGCGTCGAGGTCGGTGCCCGACGCGCCGGCCACGCGTGCCGCGTCGTCGCGCAACGCGCGCACCACGACGGTGTCGCGCCAGGCCTCGCGGGTCGCCAGGTGGTCGAGCGCGATCGCGGACTCGGCCAGCTCACCGACACAGTCGAAGGGTTTGTCATTCCACAACGCCCGCACACCCTCGATCTGGTCGGGGTCGTCGAGCAGGTTCCCGCCGAACATCCGGATCGCTTCGTCGGGGGTGAGAAACGGTGCGAACGACACGAACGTGAACCGGCACTTCGCACAGTTGCGGCACCAGTGCGGGTCGGGGTCCGGCTCGGTCAGGCTGAACGCCCGGTTGCACGACAGGATCGCATTGCGCAACGTGCCCCGGCGGGCGAGCGCCCCGGCGATGGCGAGTTCGGACCACCGGCGCACCGACGACCAGTAGCGGATGCCGGTGGGAGCCATCGCGTCGGCGAGCGCCTGCTCGAAGCGGAACGTCTTGGAGTACTGGTGGTTCACCGGCACCCCGTCGACCCGCATGGTGGGTTCCTCGGCAGAGCGTTCGTTCGCGATCACCACGTCGCGCCGACCGAGCAGCGCAGCGAGGATCGCCGACACCGACGAGTTGATCGCGGTGATGGGGACGTGACCGTTCCAGCCACCCTCGGCGGTGCGGACGGCGAGCAGCGGGTCGAGCCGACGGGTCATCTCGACCAACCGCACCCCGACCGCCGCGGCGGCCCGGCGCTGGACCGGCGTGGCGTGGATCGAGAAGGCGACCGGGTCGGCGTCGACGAGCAGGCTGAGGGTGAGGGTGGAGTCCTTCCCGCCGCCGAACGGCACGAGCGGTCCCGCGTCGGTGCCCCCCGGGTCGACGAACAGGTCATCGGGTTCGACCGGCGTGCCCGCGGGCCCCTCGAGGGTGGCCTCGAGGGGCACGGCCAGGCCGTTGCGCACCGCGAGCTCGCGCAGCCCGTGGTCGTAGAGATGGGGGACCAATGCGGCGATCGCCGGGTGGAGCGGCCGACGGGCGACGATCCGACCGGGGAGGGTGAGCTTGGAGTAGCTGACCCCGACGCACAGGTGCGCGAGATCGAGGAGGTGGTCGATCGCCGGATGCGCCGGGTCGGTCACCGGGTCGAGCGGCTCGGCCAGCGTGAAGGTCTCGGTGAAGGCGTCGTCGCCGAGACCGAACGAGAAGCGCAGCGTGCCGGTGCCGACGTCGAGGTGGCGTTCGCTCAACTCGAAGGGGGCATCCGGCGCAGTCATCGGTCCGCCAAGCGTACCCGCTCACCCCGACACGACATTTGGAAGCGTCCGACCATTTCCCTCCGGATTTCGACTGGTCAGTGGCCGCGGCGGATCCATTCGGCCAGGTCGGGGGCTTCGGCACCGATCGTGGTCGATTCGCCGTGACCGGTGTGCACGACGGTCTCGGGGGGAAGCGAGAGCAGCCGTTCGCGGATCGAGACGATGATCTCGTCGAAGTCCGAGAAGCTCCTCCCCGTGGCGCCCGGCCCGCCGCAGAACAGCGTGTCGCCGCTGAACAGGTGTCCGCCGGCGTCGTGGAAGCACACACAGCCGGGCGAGTGACCGGGGGTGTGCAGCACGGCGAGCTCGGTGTCGGCGACCGACAGCACGTCGCCTTCGGCGAGGTCACGGTCGGGGGCGACATCGGGGTGCACGACGTCCCAGAGCATGCGGTCGGCCGGATGCAACCAGATCGGCGCGTCCACCAGCTCACGCAGCGCGACGGCGGCGTTGATGTGGTCGTTGTGGCCGTGGGTGAGCGCGATGGCGGTGACCCGTCGGCCGTGCACCGCGTCGGCGATGGCCCGGGCGTCGTGGGCGGCGTCGACCACGAGCACCTCGGTGTCGTCGCCGACCAACCAGATGTTGTTGGTGACCTCCCATTCGCCGCCGTCGAGGGCGAAGATCCCGTCGGTGGTGACCAGCTCGATGTTCGTCGCGGCGCTCACAGCACCACCACGCTGCGCAGCACCTCGCCACGTTTCATCTTCGCGAACGCCTCCTCGATGTCGTCCAGGGCGATCTTCTCGGACACGAACCCGTCGAGGTCGAGCCGCCCCTGCAGGTACAACTCGGTCAGGGCCGGGAAGTCACGGCTGGGCAGACAGTCGCCGTACCAACTCGGCTTCAGGGCCCCGCCGCGCCCGAAGAACTCGATCATCGCCAATTCGGGCATCGCCATGTCCGGGGTGGGGACGCCGACCTGGACGACGGTGCCGGCCAGGTCACGGGCGTAGAACGCCTGTTCCAGGACCGCCGGGTTGCCGACGGCTTCGATGCAGACGTCGGCGCCGAACCCGTCGGTCAGGTTGCGCACGCCCTCGATCGGGTCGACCGTCGACGCGTCGATCGTGTGGGTCGCCCCGAAGTTCTCCGCGGCGGTGAGCTTGCCCGGGTCGCGGTCGATGGCGATGACCGTCGTCGCGCCGGCCAGTCGGGCACCGACGATCGCGGCGTCGCCCACACCGCCACACCCGAACACCGCGACCGAGTCTCCGGGCTGCACGTCACCGGTGTGCATCGCCGCGCCGATCCCGGCCATGACCCCGCAGCCCAACAGGCCCACGGCCTCGGCCGGTGCGGCCGGGTTCACCGGTGTCGCCTGACCCGCGGCGACGAGCGTGGAGTCACAGAACGCACCGATACCCAGCGCCGGGGTCAGCTCGGTGCCGTCGGCAAGGGTCATCTTCTGGGTGGCGTTGTGGGTGGCGAAGCAGTACTGGGGCATGCCTCTGCGACACGCCCGGCACTCGCCGCACACCGCCCGCCAGTTCAACACGA
>CAZQSU010000089.1:0-11807 GCA_964595905.1 uncultured Iamiaceae bacterium | reverse complement strand
TCGACGAAGGCCTGCATCAGCGAGTCGTCCCAGGAGATCATCTGCGCCGACAATCCCATGATCATCAACAACGGGACGCCGTCGCTGGGCCCCCACTCTTCGTAGAACAGCTCGACCGAACCGTTGTGTGCATATGGCATCGGGTCATCCTCCCCGGGGATCGACCATGGGGTCAAGACAGCGCCGTGTGCGAGACTCGGCCCGTGGACCGTACCGCATCGCCGACCGGCCCCGTGACCGACCCCGTGACCGACGAGGCCGGGCGAGGTGTGCTCGGAGACGATTTCCTGTTCGGCGTGGCGACCGCCGGATTCCAGATCGAAGGTGGGTTCAACGGACCGGGTGAACCGCGCAACAACTGGTTCCGCTTCGAATCCGAAGGTCGGGTCGTGCCCTCGGGCACGGCGCTCGACTTCTGGGGAGACTACGAGACCCACCTCGACCACGCCGTCGCTGCCGGGGTGAACGCGTTCAGGTTCTCGGTGGAGTGGGCGCGCTGCGAACCCGCCGACGGGCGGATCGACGACAGTGCATTCGCCCGCTACGCCGACATCATCGGCGCCTGTGCGGTGCGCGGCATCGAACCACTGGTCACCCTCCATCACTTCACCCACCCCGAGTGGGCCGGCGAGGACTTCTGGCTCGACGACCGGGCACCCGAGCGGTTCGCCGAGTGGGCGGCGACCGCGGCGGGGTATCTGGCCCCGCACGCCCGGCACTGGGTGACGATCAACGAGTGGAACATCTTCGCCCTGCAGACCTACGTCACCGGCGACTTTCCCCCGGCCCGGACCGGGTCGGTGCGCGCCGCGGTCCGAGCCATCGATCACCTCCTCGCCGCCCACGTCCACGCGTACGAGGCGATCCACGCGGTGCGTGGAGACGCCGTGGTGGCGACGAACGGTTTCGCGTTCTCGACCTACGGGTTGGAGCGCCTCGGCACCGACGTGCTCACCGCCCGGCTGGCCGGTGTGGAACGCGCCGATCTGCGTACCTGGCTGGCGTCGCGTCGGAGCCGCTACGAGGCGGCGCTGGGCGCGGACGGGCTCGTGTCCGCGGCGGTGAACCGACTGATCGACCTCGATCTCGCACTCCCCCGAACGGTCGCGGCGGTGTACGCCTGCGAGCACGACTGCACCCTCGATCACGTCCAGACCGACTACTACAACCCGTCGACGCTCTCGCACTTCCGACTGCCCGGTCACCGGACCGCCGGCGGCCGACACTGGGGCCCGGACCGGATGCTGTGGGACGACCCCGTCGACCCCGAGCGGTTCGGCGAGCACCTCGCGGCCCTGGCGGTGGCCGACCGGGAGTTGTGGGTCGTCGAGAACGGGCTGTGCAACCGTCGCCGCAACGGGTACGGTCACGAGCGCGTCGACGGCTGGGATCGCCCCCGGTACCTGCAGGCCCACCTGCGCGCCCTCGTCGCCGCGTACGACGCCGGGGTGCCGATGGGGGCGTACTTCCACTGGTGCCTGGCAGACAACTACGAGTGGGGATCGTACGAACCCTGTTTCGGACTGTACGGCGTCGACCGCGATCGCGGCGTGCGATGGCTGGCCACCGACTCGATGGGGCGCGACTCGGCGACCACGTACCGCCGGCTGATCGAAGGGCTGACCGCCGGCGACCGGAGCGTGCTGACCTGCCCGGCCGGGGACCTCGCCCGGTGACGGCGATCCGGGCATACGCCCCGGGTCGGGTGAACCTGATCGGCGACCACACCGACCACACCGGCGGCTGGTGCCTGCCGGTCGCCCTGCAGTGGGGCACGACCGTGGAGGGAACCGTCGGAGGTGACCGGGTCCGGCTCACCTCCGACCTCGACGCCTCGACCGTCGATCTGCCCCGGAGCGCCGCGCTCGAGGAATCACCGGAGGGTTGGGCCCGCTACGTGGCCGCGGTCATCGACACGGTACGCCCCGTACGCGGTCTCGTCGGCCGGATCACGACGTCGCTCCCCGTCGGGTCCGGGCTCTCTTCGAGCGCGGCACTCGAGATCGCGCTCGCGTTGGCGCTCGGATTCGACGGCCCGCCCTTGGCACTCGCCCGCGTCGGCCAGCAGGCCGAACATGCCGCTGTCGGCGTGCCCTGCGGCATCATGGACCAGCTCGCGTCGGTGTCGGGACGACCGGGACATGCCCTGTTGATCGACTGCGGCCGGCTCGAGGTGACCCCGGTGCCGATCCCCGAGGGCGCGGACGTCTGCATCGTCGACCCCGGACAGCCCCGGGCGCTCGCCGGGTCCGCCTACGCGGACCGGCGCGCCGCCTGTGCCGCGGCGGCACGGCAGATCGGACCGCTGCGCGAGGCGACCCTCGAGGCGGTGGCGACGATCGAGGACCCGGTCCAGCGACGTCGGGCGCGCCATGTGGTCACCGAGAACGGGCGGGTGCTCGAAGCCGCGGACGCGCTGCGACGGGGCGACTGGGCCGCGGTCGGCGACGCGATGGTGGCCTCGCACGAGTCGTTGCGCGACGACTTCGAGGTGTCGACACCGCTGCTCGACCACACGGTCGCCACCCTGTGCCGCACCGCCGGCGTGTACGGCGCCCGACTCACCGGCGCGGGCTTCGGTGGCTGCGTCGTCGCGGTGTGCGAACCCGGCGCGCTGGCTTCGGCCACCACCGTCGTCCCGTCACCGGGCGCGCACCTGCAGACCTGAGCCGCCCGGACCTCAGGCCTGGAGCAAGCGGGCCTTCTGCGCCTGGAACTCGGCTTCGCTGAGCACGCCGTTGCGGCGGAGTTCGTCCAGCTTGGCCAGCTGGTCGGCGACCGTTCCCGACGCGGACGCGCCGGCCACCGGGGCGGCGGGCGGCGTCGCGACCGCGGCCGCGGGACGGTCGACGTTGGCGCGGATCTGGATGTAGATCTCCCGCTGCACCTCGTCGGGGTGACGGATGTCGGAGAACTCCTCCCGACCTCCGTCGCTCGCGGACTCGATGCCGAGATCGCCGGCACCCAGCATCCGTTCGAACAGCGACTGGGAGAACTCCACGGTGTTGATGCGCTCCAGCGGGATCTGGCGGCCGTGCTTGGAGAGCACACCCCACCGGGACATGACCCGGTGGTTGCTCACCGCGAACTCGGTGGTGAGCCACTTCGCGTAACGGACACCGAACCACACCAGCGTGACCAGCACGATCACGCCCATGACGGGTCCCGCGATCGTCTTGAAGGTGCCGTCGTCGAGTCCGAAGATCACGAGCAGGGCGACGATCACCGCCACGAGAAGAGCACCGACCGACGGTGCCAGGAAGATCCAGTGCGGATGCAGGTCGACGACGAGATGCTCGTCGTCGTTCAGGTGCTTGCGTGGAAAGGCCACGCCGGGAGCATAGAGGATGCACCGACAGGCGCATCCGACCGCTCCCGGGCGTGCCACGATGGGGGGCGTGGACCTGTTGGGAGATCTCGACCCCGCACAGCTCGCCGCGGTCACCCACCCCGACGCCCCGGTGTGTGTGCTGGCACCGGCGGGTTCGGGAAAGACCCGGGTGCTGACACGACGGATCGCCTGGCGGGCCCAGCAGGGCACCCTCGACGTGAGACGGGTGTTGGCGATCACCTTCACGACCCGGGCGGCAAAGGAGCTGTCGGGTCGGCTCGGCGCGCTCCTGGGACGTGACACCGGCACCACCGGGACCTTCCACGCCGTCGCGTGGCGGATGCTCCGCGATCATCACCGCGAGCGGGGCACTTCGCCACCGACGATCCTCGAGGGGTCCGCGGATCTGCTCGACGAACTCATCCCGACCCGGCACCGCGCCGCGGCGGCGAAGATCCGCGCGGAGGTCGCCTGGGCGAGCGCGCGGGGTGTCAACCCCGAGACCTACTCGAACGAGGTCCGCGCCGCGGAACGTCACGTCGCCGTCGACCCGGCGGTCACCGCCGAGGTGTTCGCCGCCTACGTCGTGGCGAAGCGCCGTCGTGGCGTCGTCGACTTCGACGACCTGATCCGATCGTGCGCGGAGCTGGCCGAATCCGACCCGACCTTCTCGGGTGTCCAGCGCTGGCGGCACCGGCACTTCTTCGTCGACGAGTACCAGGACGTCAACCCGCTGCAGCAGCGGCTCCTCGATGCCTGGCTCGCCGGCCGCGACGACCTGTTCGTCGTGGGTGATCCACACCAGGCCATCTACGGCTTCAACGGCGCCGACGCCGGCTTCCTGACCGGCTTCACCGAGCGGTACCGCCACGCGGGGGTGGTCGAGCTGTCGCGGAACCACCGCTCGACGCCCGAGCTCGTCCGCGTCGCCGAGGCCGTCCTGGGTCGACGCGGGGCCGACCCGACGGGCACCGCCACGACGTCGTGCACCGTGACCGCAACCGCCGATGCCGACGCCGAGGCTCTCGCCATCGCCCGACGGCTCCGCAGCGAGCATGCGCCGGGCCACCGGTGGAGCGCCCAGGCGGTCCTGGTCCGCACCCACGCCCAGACCCGGCCGATCCTCGACCTCCTCGAACGCTCCGGCATTCCCGTGACCACCGAGGACGACCCCGCGGGTCCGGATGCGGTCAGGGTGGCCACCTACCACAGCGCCAAAGGACTCGAATGGCCGGTGGTGCACCTCGCCGGCGTCGAGGAGGGGTACGTCCCCGACCACCGCGCCCGGAGCGACGAGGCGATCGGCGAGGAGCGTCGGGTGCTCTACGTCGCCACGAGTCGCGCGACACGCCGTCTGCACCTCACCTGGGCGCGTCGCCGCGTCCTCGGCGGTCGGATCGTCGACCGGCACCCCTCGCGGTGGCTGGCCCCCATCGAGCGGGCCATCGGCTCGTCGTCGGAACCGGCACCTCGGCGACGCCCATCACCCCGGCTACCACCGGTCCGGCCAGACGCCCGACCCGAGACCGCCCGGGATCGTCTGATCCGTTGGCGCACGGCGACGGCCAGGGCGGCCTCGGTCCCCACGGCGGTCGTGCTACCCGATCAGGTCCTGGAAGATCTCGTCCGCCTCGCGCCGACCGACCCGGACGAACTCGGAAACGTCCCCGGACTCGGCACGATCAAGGCCGACCGTTACGGGGCCGCCCTGCTCGACGCCCTCCATCCCGGGAGATCCCGATGAAATCGACCGACACCCAGCCCATCGACGCACCGGCGGGTGCGGCGACCCTGGTCTTCGCCGATCCCCGCTTCTACCTGAGCCGCGAGAGTTCCGAGGCGATCGCCGCCGTCGAACTCGTCGACCACCGCGTCGACGACGACCGGGTCCACCTCGAGATCCGCTACGCGTTCACCGGTGAACTGAACGCTGCGGCGCGGGCGATCCTCGACCCGGCCAGGCTCACGTGGGTGCAGGCGACCGACCACGACCTGTCCACCGGTCGGGTCGTGTTCAGCATCCGACCCGACCACTACCGGGACCGCATGCGCTGCCGCGGCCGGTACCGGGTCGACCCGGTCGGCGACGACGCCGACACGAGCACGTCGTCGATCCGGACCGTGGCGACCGAACTCCACGTCAAGGCACCGCTCGTCGGCGGCCAGGTCGAACGGGTGCTGATGGACGGGCTGCGCAACGAACTCGACGCGCAGGCCCTCGCCGTGCCCGACTACGTGCCCTGAGACTTCGCCGCACGGGACCCGTTCGACGCGGCCTTCGTGGCGGCCGCCGCCTTTCCCGCGCTCGGGCTCCTGGGCACCTCCCCGGTGTTCTCGGTGTCGGGAATCGCGACCACCACGATCGTCGCGTCGCAGCGGGCCAGCAGCTCTTCGATCGTGTGGCCCAGATAGGCGCGTTCGTCGAGACTGCGGATGCTCGCACCGACGACCACCAGGTCGGCGTCCTCGACGTCGGCCAGTTGCACCAGCTCGTCGGTCACCGACACCCCGTGCCGCAGGATCGTCCGGGCATTCGCGCCGAGGTCACGCACGTAGCCGAGTGCGGCCGACAGCATCGATATGCCCGGGCGGTCCGCGTTGCCGCCGTCGGCACGGCTCACCACGTGCGTCAGCAGCAACTCGGTTCCGAGCTTCGCGCCGAGATTGCCCGCGACCTCCTGCGCCGCGCGGGACGACCGCGAACCCGACACGGGTACCACACAGCGGGTGAAGAAGCTGGGCAGGCGTGTCGTCTGGTTGCGGGCGCGCCGTACCACGACCATGGGAAGTCGCGAGCTCGCCATGACGTCGTCGGCCACCGCGGACAACAGTTCGCCCGGCTCGGGGGTGTCCATCACGCCCAGACCTATGGCCCCGAAGCCGAGTTTCGCCTCGTCCAGGATCGCGGCGACCGCGTCCCGGTCGGGGACCTGACGAATCTCGTTGTCCCGCCCGTCGAACACGTTCAGCACGGCGTCCATGTCCGCGGTGTCCGAACCCACCGAGAGCACCGTGACCGGTGCCTCCAGGGGCCAGGCGAGGTGCAGCACCTGGGCGGCGACGATCGAGTTCGGCAGCCCCCGGCTCGGGAGCAACAGGCGGCGGTTCTTCACCACCAGGTTGGTCGAGAGCTTCTCTTCCTGCTCGAGCCGTGCCTGTTCCTCGTCGGACCCGGTGAAGTTCCTGACCGCGAGCCGCAGCGTCGGTGGCGCGGCCATCGACGTGACCATCGCCATCAACACGATGATCGTGTAGGAGGCATCGTTCAACACCCCCATGCCGAGGCCGACCGTGGCGATGATCACCTCCATCGCGCCCCGCGCGTTCAGCCCGGCGCCGAGTGCGACGCTCTCGCGGCCGCTCAGGCCGGCGACCTTGGCGCCGAGATAGGAACCGAGGAACTTCGCGATGCTCGCGACCACGATGACCACGACCGCCCAGAACAGCACCGTGGTGTCACCGAGCAGGCTGAGATCGACCCGCAGACCCGCGGTCGCGAAGAACAACGGCGCGAACAACGCCATGGTCAGCCCCTCGATGCGTTCACGCATGCCCTCGTGCTGGAAGCGTGACTGGCCGAGGAGGATCCCGGCGACGAATGCGCCCAGCACCGCCTCGATCCCCATCGCCTGACCGAAGACGCAGAACGCGAGCATCGCCAGCACCGACACCATGAGTCCGCCGTCGGTACCCGTCTCGCTGGTACGGGTCCGCCGCAACGCCACGTCGATCAGGGGGCGCCCGACGAAGAACGACACCACCAGGAACAGCACCATGCCGCCGATCGTCGTGCCCACGCTCGACAGCGACAGCGAACCCGATGCGGCCAGACCCGAGATGACCCCGAGCAGCAACCACCCCACGGCGTCGTTCGCCATGCCCGCCGCCAGGTTGATCTGGCCGAAGTTCCGTCGGAGCAGCCGCATCTCGCCGAGGATCTTCGCCACGACCGGCAGCGACGAGATGCTCAGCGCCGTCGCGATGAACAGCACGAACACGATCTTCTGCGACCCGACGGCGTGGAACATCGCCGGAAGAGCGAAGCCGACGGCGATGCCGCCGAGGAAGGGGACGATCAGGCTTCCCACCGCCACCGCCGTCGCTGCTCGACGGAAGCGGGCGATCAAGGCGAGGTCGGTCTCGAAACCGGTGACGACCAGCAACAGGGCCGCGCCGACCCAGCTCACCGAGACGATCGCGGCGCCCTGTACGTCGTCGTTGGGCAGAAACCACGCGAAACCCGAGGGCCACAGTTGACCGAACACCGACGGGCCGAGGATGAGCCCGGCCGCCAACTCACCGATGACGCTCGGCTGACCGATCCGTCGGAGCCCGACGCCCAGGACACGGCCGAGACCGACGAGCGCCGCGAACTGGATCCAGAAGACGAGCAGCTGATGCTCGCTGAGTGAGACGAGCATTCAGTCGTCGATCAGGTCGACCAGCACCGGGGCATGGTCCGAGGGCCGCTCGCCCTTGCGGGCGTTGCGGTCGACCACCGCGTAGGCGACCCTCGACGCCACCGGTGCCGTCGCCTCGATCAGGTCGATCCGCATGCCGCGGCGTCGGTGGAAATCACCGCCTCGGTAGTCCCACCACGAGTACAGGCCCGCCTCGTCGTGGCAACGGCGGAAGACGTCGGTGAGTCCCCAGCTCTCGATCGCGTGCAGGGCGTCGCGCTCGGCGGCACTGGTGTGGGTCGCGCCCACGTAGTGCGCCGGATCCCAAACGTCGCGGTCGTCGGGGGCGATGTTCCAGTCGCCGAGGATCATGAGCGGGGCCTCCGGCGAATGGGACGTCTCGAGCACGTTCCGCAGGCGTGCCAACCAGTCGAGCTTGTAGCGGTAGTGGTCATCGTCGAGGGACCGACCGTTGGGCACGTACGCGCTCGCGATCCGGATGTCTCCGCACGTCGCCCACACCAACCTCGCCTGGTCGTCGGGAACCGCGCCGTCGCCGAACCCGGCCAGCGGCGCGGTGAGCCCGACCCGCGACACGATCGCGACGCCGTTCCAGCGGCCTTCGCCGTGATGCACGCTCTCGTAACCGAGCGCAGCGAAGGGGTCGTGGGGAAAGGCGTCGTCGGCGAGCTTCGTCTCCTGGAGACACAACACGTCGGGTTCGACGTCACGAATCCACGCTTCGACCCGTGGCAGGCGCGCATTGAGCGAGTTGACGTTCCAGGTGGCGATGCGCACCGGCCCAGTCTGTCAGACCGAGATCGCCGAGCAGCGCCCCGGCGCGGCTACTTCTTCGTGGCGGGAGCCTTCTTCGCCGTCGCCTTCTTCGCCGTCGTGGCCTTCTTCGCGGGAGCCTTCTTCGCGGTCGACTTCTTCGCGGTCGACTTCTTCGCGGTGGCCTTGGCCGCCGTCGCCTTCTTCGCCGTCGTGGCCTTCTTCGCGGGAGCCTTCTTCGCGGTCGACTTCTTCGCGGTGGCCTTGCTCGCCGACGCCTTCTTCGCCGTCGACTTCGTCGCCGTCGACTTCGTCGCCGTGGCCTTCTTCGCCGTGGCCTTCTTCGCGGTCGACTTCTTCGCCGATGCCTTCTTGGTTCCGGACTTCTTGGATGCTGCCATGGAGTGGTCCTCCTGGACGGTGGGTTCGGGACTCGTCACTTCATCGGTCGATTCGACCGATTGTGTAGGAACGGCGCCTGGGATGAGCGCCACGTCGACACCACGGTTCGGTGCATCGAAGCCATGGACATCGAACTGGTACGTCTCGCCGACGTTCACCACGTCGCGAGCACGCCGAGGGGCGGGGTCGCCCATCAACTTCAAGGGCGCGTAGGCCTCGAGGTCGCCCACCTTGACGTACGCGCCGTGCGAGGAGAAGCGGTCCACGGTCGCCGTGACCGTCGACCCGACCGGATGCGTCTCGACGAACTCGAGATACGGCATGGGAGCATTCGCCGGCGGGCGCTTCGCGTTCGACGGCTTCGCCGCCTTGCGACCCGTCGACTTCGGCGCGGCCTCGGCACGTCCACCGCTCTTGGCCGCCGTCGTCGGCGTGTCGCCGATCTTGGGCCTGGTGCCCGGCACGGTCACTTTCGGGACGTCGAGCTTCGCGGCGGTCTTCGAAGACGACCGGCGCTTCGCGTTCGCCTCCTTCGTGGCCTTCCGACTCGTCGGCCCACGAACCGGGGTCCGGGTGACGAACACCCAACCGACCGCCGGCACCGGCTTGCCACCGATCAGCCGACCTTCGTCGAAGAGCCACCGGTACTCGCCGTGGAACTCCTGGAACGAGTCGTTCGAGAACACGACCGACGATGCCTGGTCCGCGATCTTCAGCACGAAGGCATCACCCCGGCCGACCGCTCCCGCCGGCGGCGACACGATCTCACCCGCCAGGATCGCCTCTTCGTACGCCGCCCGCTCGGACTCGGGGATCCGGTGCCCGAAGGTGGCATCGACGACCACCGTGAAACTCTCGGGGTGGTACTCGTCGAGAAACGCGCTCACCGCCTCGTCGAGCTGGGCCAGACTCGGACGGGAGTGTCCCTCGGTGGCGATGTTCGATCCGTCGACGACGACGTGCTTCAGGGCCATGACAGGCACCAGTCAACCAAACCGGCGCGGCCGGATCGGGGATGCTCAGCTGAGCGCACCCTCGATGACCTGGTTCTGTTCCTGCACGTGGATCGCGTGGCTTCCGGTCGCGGGACTGCCCGACTCCGGGCGACTCACGTGATCGAGGGTCCGGTCCGAACCGCAGATCCCGGCGAGGCGACGCTGCACGAACGACCACGCCCCCATGTTCTCGGGCTCCTCCTGGACCCACCGGACGAGGCGCGCTCCGGGGTAGGAATCGATGATCGCACGCACCTGGTCCTCGGGCCACGGATAGAGCTGTTCGATCCGCACCACCGCGATGTCGAGGTCCCCGGTGTCGCGTGCGTCCGCCAGCTCGTGGGCGATCTTGCCGCTGCACAACAGCACCCGGTCGACGGCTGACCGGTCGGCCGAGGCGTACCGCGGATCGTCGAGCACCTCGGCGAACGACCCGCGGGTCAACTCGTCGACCGTCGAGTGCGCGGCCTTGGCCCGCAGGAGCGACTTGGGGCTGAACACCACCAACGGCTTGCGCACCGGCCGGTGCATCTGTCGCCGCAACAGGTGGAAGTACTGCGCCGAGGTGGTGGCGTTGGTGACCTGGATGTTGTCCTCGGCGCACAGGATGAGAAACCGTTCCATGCGCCCCGACGAGTGGTCGGGACCCTGCCCCTCGTAACCGTGCGGCAGCAACAACACCAGACCGGACCGCTGATCCCATTTGTCGTCGGCCGCCACCAGGTACTCGTCGATGATCGTGGTCGCACCGTTGACGAAGTCACCGAACTGCGCCTCCCAGATCACCAGGGCATCGGGGTTCGCCACCGAATAGCCGTACTCGAACCCGAGCGCCGCGTACTCCGACAGCAGCGAGTCGTAGATCCAGTACTTCGCCTGGTCAGAACCCAGGTTCGCCAGCGGGGCCCATTCCGCACCGGTCTCGTAATCGACCAGCACGGAATGCCGTTGCGAGAACGTGCCCCGCCGCGTGTCCTGCCCGGACATGCGCAACGGGGTGCCCTCGAGCAGCAGCGAGCCGAACGCGAGCGACTCGGCGAGCGCCCAGTCGACGGTGCCGCCGTGATACATGTCGTCTCGCTTGGCGAACTGCCGGGCGAGCTTGGGGTGGACCGTGAAGGTCTCGGGCGGGTGGGACATGACGTCGTAGATGCGGTCGAGAACTTCACGGTCGACGCCGGTCGGCACCGGCGGCAGCACGCCCACCGGCGCCGGGGGCCGCTTCGCGAGCAGACCCTCGGGCGGTGCCGAGTTGCGGGTCTCCTCCAGCGCGGTCTGCAGCTTGGCCTGGAAGTCGTCGAGGGCCTTCTCGGCCTCGTCCATCGAGATGTCGCCACGCTTCATCAACGTCTCGGTGTAGATCTTGCGCACCGACCGACGGGCGTCGATGCGCTTGTACATGAGCGGCTGGGTGTAACTGGGGTCGTCGCCCTCGTTGTGCCCGTGGCGGCGGTAGCACACCATGTCGATCACGACGTCGGTGTGGAACTCCTGGCGGTACGCGTACGCCAGGCGTGCCACCTGCACACACGCCTCGGGGTCGTCGCCGTTCACGTGGAAGATCGGCGCCTGCACCATCTTGGCCACGTCGGTGCAGTACTCCGAAGAGCGGGCCACCTCGGGCGGCGTGGTGAACCCGAGCTGATTGTTGATGATCACGTGGATCGTGCCGCCCACCCGATAGCCCTTGATCGTCGACAGGTTCAGCGTCTCGGCGACCACGCCCTGACCGGCGAACGCGGCGTCGCCGTGCACGAGGATCGGCAGGACACTGAACGCCTCGGGGTCGTCGATCCGGTCCTGACGGGCACGGGTGAGTCCTTCGACGACCGGGTCGACGGCTTCGAGATGCGACGGATTCGCCGCCAGTTCCACCGGGATCGTGGCTCCCCTGCGCGAGGTGAA
>CAZQSU010000088.1:0-12024 GCA_964595905.1 uncultured Iamiaceae bacterium | reverse complement strand
GATCCTTCTTCGTCGCGAATCGCTCCAGATCCTTCTTCGTCGCGAATCGCTCCAGTTCGGCCTTGGTCGCGAAGCGTTCCAGGTCCTTCTTGGTCGCGAATCGCTCCAGGTCGGTCTTGGTCGCAAGATCGCTCCATCCGACGTCGAAGACTCCGGACATGAGGATCTCGGCGGATTCGGCGCTCGTCGCGGCCATGAACTCATTGTAGAACCGGCTTCGTTGCGCTTCACTCAGTTTCGGCATGGTGGTGTCCTTGTCGGCTCCGTCCCGGGGCCACCTCACGGCGATGAGCGGATGCCGTGCGGGTGCGGTGGCCAAGACGGGGGATTCGGCGGGCAACGAACGCTGCGAGAAGGCGCACAGGGTGCGACGTCATGGAGTATCGCGCTGCCGTGTGACACCCTCACGACGTCGAGCCACATCGGGCGACCGATGAGTGTGCGTGCTGATCGACGTCGATCCCGTGAAGCGACCTTCCCCAACCCAGGTGTCCGACCATGAACTCATCCACCTACTTCCCCGACGAGCCCTTCGACGGCGTGACCCTCTTGGAGGCGCCCGAGTTGCACCTCGCCGCGGTCCAGATCCAGGACCACCCACTCGCCGAGATGCCCCGATTGATGGACGGCGTCTTCCCCGAGATCTTCGCCGCGCTCGAAGGCGTCGGTGCCGTCGTGTGCGGTCCGGCGCTGGCGCTGCACAGCCGCATCCCGACCGAAACGGCGGATCTCGCAGTCGGAGTGCCCGTCACCGCGCCGCTCGCCTCGGCGTTCGACCTCGAGTCGGGCTACCGGGTCGAAGCCGTGCCGTGCCCCGCCGGGCCGGTCGCAGCGACCAGCCACCTCGGTTCCTATGACGGGCTCGGCGAGGCCTGGGGGGCGTTCATGGGTGCCGTCGCCGCCGCCGGGCACACCCCGACCACGACGTTCGTCGAGGCCTACGTGTCGAATCCCGCCGAGGCGACCGACCCGTCGAAGCTGCGGACCGATCTGGTGGTGTTCCTCGCCTGAGGACGTCGCCGGGCTTCCCGATCCACGGGTACCGGTCCGACGACGAAGCCGAAGAGAACACGGCGATCACCACCCTCGCCGAAGCCGCCGCTATTCGCCGACGAGAACTTCGTGCGCGGGGTGCAGGTGGCCGACGACGACGGCAACGTCACCTTCGACACCATCTTTCCCGGTTGCGATTCGGGGCGGTGGCCGCACACCCATTTTGAGGTGACCGTCCGGATCGGGCCGGTGCCGCGCACCCGTCTTTGCACGGTTGACACCCCGATGGCCCCGAAAACCGTGCAAAGACGTGGTTGGGCCTCGCCGTCGGGCCGGCCGCCGTCATGGGCCGGGACCCGGCGACGCTCTGATGTCACCCCTCGTGTCTACGGTGGTCCCATGCCCCTGCCCGGACCGCTCCCGCTCGGACGTGGTGTCGTCGTGCTCGCAGGTGGCGCCGCGCCCGGCCCGTGGGCGAGCGCGCCGATCGTCACGATCGACGAGACGGTCCTGCGGGATCCCCGCGACATGGTGGGACGGCTGCACCGTTCGTGGGCGACCCGGGAGCCCTACGTGATCGCGCTCGACGTCGACCCGGCGCGGTTCCGCACCCCCGAGACGATCGACGACGAGGTGTGGCGGCTCACTCCCGATACCGAACCGTACTTCGACCGCCTGCACTTCCTGGTCTGGGCCAACACCTACGATGCCCGCGCCGGCGGCGACCCGGTCTGGTGGTGGGGTCGCAAGGCCGCCCGACTGGGCGCGACCGAGACCCCGGACGGGCCGGCCGACCTCACCCTGGACGACGGCACGCCCGTGTGGATCGACGGCGGGCCCCGCGGCCCCTTGGCGTCAGGGCTGCCCGACGGCCACGTGGTGATCGCCAGCGAGACCATCGAAGCAGGCCGGCTCGATCCCGACCTGGTGCCGGGACCGCCCGACGCCGAGTTGGCCCCCGACCAACTCGCCGCGGTCACCCACGACCGTGGCCCGGTACGGGTGATCGCACCGGCCGGTTCGGGCAAGACCCGGGTGCTCACCGAACGGTTACGCCACCTGGTGGTCGACCGGGGCTGGGGGCCCGACGACGTGCTCGCCGTCGCCTACAACAAGCAGGCCCAGCTCGAACTCGAGGCCCGCACCAGTGCGTTCTCGCCACGCGTGCGCACCCTCAACTCACTCGGACTCTGGGTGCTGCGCCGCCACCGGGGCGCGATGCCGAGCGTGCTGGACGAACGCGATGTGCGGCGGATCATCGACGGTTTGCTTCCCGGCAAGCGCCGTCACCGGGCCAACACCGACCCGATCGGGCCCTACCTCGAAGCGCTCGCCGCGGTGCGGCTCGGCCTGCAGGATCCCCACGACGTCGAGGCCGAACGGGACGACGTCGACGGGTTCGCGGAGCTGTTCGCGCCCTACCGCGCCCACCTGGCCGAGCGGGGCGTCGTCGACTTCGACGAACAGATCTACGCCGCGGTCGAGACGCTGCTGCGCGACGGTGCGTTCCGTCGCCGCATGCAGGCTGAGTGCCGTCACCTGCTGGTCGACGAGTTCCAGGACCTCACCCCCGCGCACGTGTTGCTCGTGCGGCTTCTCGCCCTTCCCGCCCTCGACGTCTTCGGCGTCGGCGACGACGACCAGGTCATCTACGGCCACAACTCGGCCGACCCGGGGTTCCTCATCGACTACGACGCGTTGTTCCCGTTGGCGGCGTCGCATCCGTTGACCGTCAACTACCGCTGCCCCACCGCAGTCGTGACGGCGGCCCGCAACCTCGTGGGCTACAACCACCGCCGGGTCGACAAGACCATCGACGCCGACACGGGTGCCGACGAGTCGCCCGACGCACTGCGGATCGTCGAGCACGGACCCTCCGACGCGGCCGACGCGCTCGTCACCCAAATCCGGACCTGGCTGGACGAGCCGGAGGTGGCCGCGGCGCAGGTCGCGGTGCTGTGTCGGGTCAACTCGTTGCTGTTGATGCCCCAGGTCGCGCTTGTCGATGCCGGGTTTCCGGTGCATTCGGTCCTCAGCCCCACGATTCTGGAACGCACGGGGCTGCGCGCGGCGCTCGCGTACCTCCGTCTCGCCGTCGCCGGGGACCGGATGGCTGGGGCAGACATCATCGAGATCCTGCGCCGCCCCACCCGGGGGCTTCCCCGGTGGTTCGGTGACCGACTGGAGCGACGTGCCACCTGGTCGGTCACCCAGGTGCGCAGCATCGCCGACCAGGTGCCCGACAAAGAGGCGAAGAAAGTGCTCCGGCTGGCCGACGACCTCGCCGTGGTCACCGCCTCCCGGGGCGGCACCACCCGGGAGATCCTCGAGGTGGTGCGCGACGAGATCGGGCTCGGCTCCGCGATGGGGCTGTTGGATCACACCGGTAGGAGTGCCGCACAGGGCTCGAGCCACCTGGACGACCTCGAGGGCCTGCTCGGCGTCGCCGACCTGCACCCCGATCCGGCCGGTTTCGAGGACTGGGTCCGCGACCTGCTGGGGCGCCCCGACGACGCCAGCGGCATCACCTTGTCGACGATCCACCGGGTGAAGGGACGCGAGTGGGAGCGGGTCGCCGTGGTCGGGGTGATGGACGGCATCATGCCGCACCGGCTCAGCAACGACGTCGAAGAGGAGCGACGGGTGCTGCACGTGGCGGTCACCCGTGGGCGCCATCGAGTGGCCGTGTTGGCCGATCGCAGCCGACCGAGCCGCTTCGTCGCGGAGCTGGCCGGCACCGCCCCCAAGACCCGGCCGCCGGGCACCGGCCCCGGACGACCACAGCGGGTCGGCACGAGCGCGCCGCCGTCGCGGAGCGCGAAGGCGAAGGCCGCCGACGTCCACACCGCGACCCTCGGCCTGCATCTGGTCGCGTCCGGTGGACACGCCGGCACGATCGAGGACGCCGACGGTTCCGGGGTCCTGATCAGACTCGAGGCCGGGAGCACCCTGCGGGTCCGCTACGGCGAACGGGTCGAGGCAGACGGCGTCCGTCGGCCGCTGGCCGCGCCGACCGAGTTGTGGGGGCCGGCGGCCGCTGGCGAGCAGGCGCTACGCGCGTGGCGAACGTCCGAAGCCAGGGCCGGCGGCAAGCCCGCCTACACGGTGCTCTCCGACGCGCACCTGCGCGGCATCGCCCTGGCGCGGCCCACCACCGCCGAAGAGCTCGCGGCCTGTGACGGGATCGGCCCGGTCAAGCTCGAGCGCTGGGCCGACGACATCATCGCCGTGCTCGACCAGGTCGACTGACCCACTGCCGCCGGACCCGTTCTCACGAACTTCGGGAGGTTGCGCCTGTCGAACCGTCCGAACCTCCCGAAGTCCATGCAGAAGGGGTCGGCGGCGGCATCGCCTGGCGTCATGTGGCGTCAGGCGTCGGTGAGGATCAGGTCGCGTCGGGGGCGAAGACCACCGATCGCCTGGACGAGCCACACCACGGCGGTGACCACGGCGGCGACACCGGCGACGAAAGCTGCCAGCTCGACCACCGGTACCTGCAGCGCCTCGTAACCCGCCGGATGGGGCGGGAAGACCATTCCAGGAAGCGGCCGCTTCGCCCAGAGCACCGCCAAGGTCGGAACGAGGCCGATACCGACGCCGAGCAACCCGGCGGCGAGGCTCAACACGCCGGCCTCGATGGTGCGTTTGCGGCGCAGCAGTGCGGGAGGCCCACCGAGAGCCGCGAAGAGCCGCTCGTCGTCGCGTCCGTCCGCCGCGGCGAGCGCCAGTGCCACCAACACGATCACCAGCGCGAACACCGTGGCGACACCGACCGCCGCAAGCGTCAGATCCAGCATGTGGTCGTCACCGGGATGGTTCGTGGCGACGGGCACCTCCCAGGAGCCGTACCTCGTGCCCGCTCCCAGATTCGTGTCGTCCTGACCGGATCCCGCTTTGGTGCGAATCTCGTCCAACGTCGGAAGCTCGTCTGCCAAGGCCCGCAGCTTTGTGTCTTCGGCCGCGGTGATCGGCTGGCGACGCAGGATCTCAAGAGATCGTTGAAGCTGGCCGATCTTGCCCGGGGCAAGCGAATCGGAGCTCACCAGGAGCGCGTTGGAGTTGGCAACGTCGACCAACGGAGCGAGGGCGGGATCGTCGGCGACGTCGTCCGCAGACATGCTCACCGTGGCGACCTCCGGCGGTGTGCCGTGGCGGTAGAGACCGTCGACGTCGGGGACCTTCCGTGTCGGACTGGGAAATCCGGGACTGTCGGGGAAGTACGGGTTCACGGCGATCCCGCTCTGCAGGGCCGTCGCGATCTCCGAGTCCCCGAACCATGCCTCGGCGTCGTGGGGAGAAACGACGACCAGCGTCGATGCCTGCTTCCAGGAGTCCGGGTTCGTACCTCGGTCAGGCACGTCGACCAGTCGTGCGGTGACCGCATCGTTGCCGATCACCCGCTTCACCTCGCGTTCGAGAGCCGGGAGAGCCGCCGCGTCGGCGTACACCGACACCCTCGCGTAGCGGGGCCGGTCGAGGTCCCGCTGGTGGGTGCGGTGCGCGAGTTGGGTGAGGGCCATGACCGGCACGGCGAGGGTCACCGCGGCGACACCGATGACCGCGGCGTTGCGGGTGCGGTCCCGGCTCAGGCCGCGCAGGGCGAGCTTGGCGGCGCCTCGGGTGCGTCGAGCGAATCGACCGAATGCGACGACGATCGCCGGGGCCATCGCCACCCCACCGAACACGACGGCGAGCCCCGCCACCGCATACACCGCGTCGCCATAGGGCTGACCCTTGTTCGCGGCCACGACGCCGCGGGTGATCACCGCGGTGCCGATCGCGAACACGGCCAGCCCACCGAGGGGAACCCTGGTGCGCAGCTTCGGGAGTGGGCGACGGCCCGCGAGCGCGGTCAGCACCGGAGTGCGGGAGGCGGTGCGTGCGGGCAACGCCGCGGCCAACGCGCCGATGACCAGACAGAACAGGGCGATCCCGATCATCGCGAGGGGCATCATCGGATGCGGCGGGTCGGCGAGCGAGGTGGAGATGACGTGTTCGACCCAACGAGTCCGTCCCAACGTCAGCCACGCGGTGAAGGTGGCGAGGGTCGCGGTGAGTGCGGCGATCCCGCCACACAGCAGGCCTTCGAGGAGCACCGTGCGAGCCAGATCGGCCGGGGCGGCACCCGATGAGGCGAGCACGCCGAGGGAGCGGAGCCGACGGCGACTGCCGATCGTGAACGCGACCGAGGCGATCACCGCGATGATCCCGACCACGCCCCCGACGATCGCGACGATCGCGGCGGTCGTGCTGGCCGACTGCCGACCGCCGAAGTCACCGACGTCCTTGCCCACCGCCGCGTCGAACGCGGCCCTCGCGTCCACGCCGGGCGCGAACCACGACAATTCGGTGTGCTGGACGGCGCCGCCGTTGGCCGCGAGCAACCCGGCCAACCAGCCCGAGCGCGGCGCCGATCGGCCGATGACGATCGCTGCCCGGTCGGCCAGGTCCCGGACCACGGCCTCGCCGACGACCCGGAGGCGGACGTCGCCGCGGGCGAGCTCGACCTGCCCGCCGACCGAGGCGCCTGCCGCTGCGAGCGCCTGGGCGTTGGCGAGCACTTCACGGTCGTTGCGTGGCAGACGGCCGACCTTCAGCTCGACCCGTGGAGATCCGGGAACCGCGTCGATGGCGGTGACCTTCTTCAGGTCGCCGCCCGGGGCGACGAGCCAGTCGTCGAAGGTGAAGGTCGTCGTCGTCCGCACGGGTGTGGGCAGGCGTCCTGCGGCGACGAGCGGACGGATCTCTCCGGGCGAGGTGACCAGGTCCGCCCCCTCGTCGCGCAGATGCTCGGCGACATCGGAAGCCGACGAATTGGCCGATGCAAGCAGCACGGCGCCCTGGGCGGCCATGACCGGCAGCGCCATGATCGTCACCGCCAACAGCGTGCGCCACGGGTGGCGGCGCAACTCACGTCGGGCGAGCCGGGCCGCCAGTGCGAGCCTGGTCACACCGTCACCCCGACGTCCCGGTCGGTCAGGTCGAGGGTCCGCTCAGGCTCGTCGGGGGTGCCGGTGTCGGAGACCAGACGACCGTCGCGCAGCGACACGACCCGGTCGGCGAAGGATGCGACACGTGGTTCGTGGGTGATGACGAGCACCGCGGCGCCCGCGGCGGCGATTTCGACGAACAGCTCCATGACCAGGTCGCTGGTGGTGGTGTCGAGCGCACCGGTCGGTTCGTCGGCCAGCACCACCGCCCGGGGGACGGCGACCGCCCGGGCGATCGCCACGCGTTGCTGTTCACCCCCGGAGAGATCGTCGGGGTAGCGATCGAAGGGCTGGGAGATCCCGACCCGTTCCAGTGCGGTGGTGGCTGCGTCCCGAGCCTGCTGCATCGGGGCACCGGCGAACTCGAGTGGCAGGGTCACGTTCTCGATCGCGGTGAGCGTCGGGACCAGGTTGTACGCCTGGAACACGATGCCGACGGTGTCGCGGCGCATCCGGGCCGACGCCGTGGCCGACATCGCCGCCACGTCATGTTCGATGACCCGCACCGTTCCCGCGGTGGGCCGAACCATCCCGGCCGCCAGATGCAACAAGGTCGACTTGCCCGATCCGCTCGGGCCCACCAGTGCGGTGAGTTGTCCCGCTTCGAGGTACAGCGACACGTCGTCGACCGCGGTGATCGTCGTCGGCCCGGCACCGAAACGACAGGTCACCGCGTCGAAGGTCAACGGCGGGGCGTGACGGTCGACGACCGACAGGGCTCCGCTGGGCTTCTGGCGCGCTCGGGTCATGGGGCATCCTCGGGGTCGTTCGTGGCGGTTCGGGCGAGTTCTTCGCAGCGGTCGAGCCACGCCAGGTCGGCTTCGTGGCGGGAGCGCACGGCTTCGGCCATGAGCCGGGCGGCGACACCGTCGGCGACCGTGACGTTGCGGCGATCGGCCTGGAGCTGTCGGTAGAGGGCGGTGCGTTGGGTGTCGATGACGCCCAACGCCGCCTCGGTGGTCTGGCCGAGGGCGATCAGCACCTTGATCAGGAGTTCGTCGCGGGGCGGTGCGGGGTCGACGGTGGCCTCGGCGAACCAGGCGGCCACGACCTTGCGGCCGTCTGGGGTGATCTGCCAGGGACGCCGGTCACCGTCGGGCGGTGACTCGATGGGTTCGGCGAACCCGTCCTTTTCGAGGCGTTCCAGGATCGTGTAGATCTGGCCGACGTTCACCGTCCACACCGACCCGGTCCGTGCTTCGAAGTCGGCCTTGAGCTGGTACCCGTGGGATGGCGCTTCGGCGAGCAGTGCGAGCACTCCCAGACGGACCGACATATACCAAGTATGCATACTCAGTATGTGTGCGTCAAGCGGCTTGTTCCGCGGTCTGCCCGATGTTCCCGCACCCTTGGGCCGAACCTTCGGCGTCGGTGGCTGACCCGCCTATCTGGTCGTGGGCGCGTCTTTGCACGGATTGCATCCCCATGGCCCGGTCAACCGTGCAAAGACGCGAGCTGACCGGGCCTCGGCCGGCCCGCGGGCGCGGCGCGACGTCGACCGGTGCCTGGAGCAGGTCGCCCGTCGGGTCGCCGACGCCGACGGGTTCAGCCGGTGTAGCCCGGAGTCGCGGTCACGGGTCTTGCCGGGATCACGTCGCCGCCACCGACGGTCGTGCCGGACGGTTCGGGCCGGGCAGGGACGGTGGGGTGAGGCCCGTTCGACGGGGTTCCGTTCGGTCCGAGACCCGATGTGGGCGCCGGAGCGGTCGTCGTGGGTGTACTCGTCGGTGGTTGGGTCGTTGCCGGGAGCGACGTCGAGGTCGACGTCGTCGTGGTCGATGTCGTCGGGGCCGGGGCGATCGGCGCCGGCGCGGCCACGTCGCACTCGACTCCGACCGGAGCGCGCACCGAGGTGAGGGTGGCGCGACCGATCGGCACCGCGAAGCCCTGGTCACCGAAACGCACCGTCACCGTGGTCGCCTGTCCAGGGTTCCACAGCGTCACCGCTGCCCGGTGGTCGGGGCTGCACACCGCCGCCGCTTCCAGTCCCGAGGGCACACCGTCGAGCGTGGTGGTCAGCCCACCCGAACCCGCCGGGGCGAACCGGGCCACGGTCGCCAACACGTCCAGGTCGAGGTTGGGTTCCCAGCTCGACGTGGTCGGGTCGATGGTGAGCACCCCGCGGCAGTCGGTGCAGCCACCCGAGTGGGGGCCGTGGTCGGGGTCGAGCGCGAGGTTCCAGTACAGCGACGCCGACGCCCAGTTCGCGTAGTCGCGCACGATCAGCGTCGTCTGACCGGTGAACGCCTGGGCCCGGGTGCCGTTCCAGTCGCCGCCGGAGCATTCGGTCTGCCAGATCTCACGATCACCCCACGCATCGTGCATGCCGTTGTTGGCCGCGATCTGGTTGCCGCCGTAGCAGTGCAGCGCGGTGCCCGCCACCGGGTAGCCGCCCGCGGTGGCGTCGAGGATGTCGAGCGCGGCCTGGGGTGGCGCCGGGCCGGTGCAGCCCCCCGGCGGCGTGGCCGTGCACCAGTTGTGGTCCCACACCAGCACGCGGGTGTCGAGCCCGGCGGCTGCCAGCCGCGGACCCAGCAGTTCGGTCACGCGGATCTGCTGGGCGGTGTCCATCGTCATCGTCGGCGCGTCGAGTTTGAACGCTGCGGGTTCGTTCTGGATGCTGATGCGTGCCACGGGCACCCCGGCGTCGCGGTAGGCGGTCAGGAAGCGCACCAGGTAGTCGGCGTAGACGCCTTCGTACTGCTCGTCGAGGAACCCGTACAGGAGGTTGTCGGTGGTCTTCATCCACGCCGGCGCGCTCCACGACGAGGCGATGAAGGTGACGTCGGGGTTGATCGTCATGATCTGCCGGGCGATCGGGATGATCTCGGCCAGGTCGTGGTCGATCGAGAACTTCGACAGGGTCGGGTCGGGTTCGTCGGAGTCGTCGAGACTCGCCAGCGTGCGCGAGAAGTCCGATGCACCGATCACGAGCCGAACGACCGACAGGCCGCCCTCATCGGGCGAGAACAGGGCCCGCAGCGCGGCGTCACGTTCGGCGGCCGGCAACTGTGCGAGCAGATGGGCCGAGGCGTCGGTCAGCGCCGCGCCGACCCCGTAGAGGTGTTGCCGGGGTGCGTCGGGATCGATCGTGATCTGCGCGGGGTCGCCCGCATCCAGTGGTGTGACGGCCAGGTCGGTGGCGACGACCCGCTGGGCGCCGTCCGCGGACGACACGACCGCCGCCAACGTCGCCGGTGGCACGGGCGCACTGCCCGCGGGCAGGACCGAGCCGGTGACCGCCACCGTCGCCGCCACCAGGGCGACCGTGAGTGTGGCGAGCCCGATCCTCCGGGGCCGACGCGGAATCCGTCGATGCGCGGTGTGCATGCGCCGCATCGTACGCGGCGGCCGCGACCGCACCGCCCGAACTTTGCAGGGACCGATCGGCAGGGCCGGGGACACCTCCCGAAGGTTCGGCGGAGGGGTGGCCGCTCAGTGCACGATGACCGGCACCGGCTCGGCGTCGACCTCCGGTGCGTCGTCGGTCGACGACTCGTCGCTGCCCCGCTTGAACCGGGGCAGGAAGAAGGCCGGCACGAGCGTGGCGGCCACGATGACCGCGCTCACGACGAAGGTGTTGCCGAACGCGTCGGCGGCTCCCGAGAGCAGCGTCGCCATGACGTCGGCCGGCACCGGGCCACCGGTCTGGGCCTTGGCCATGTCGACGCCTCGGTCGAGCATCTGGTTGGTCAGCACCACCGACATGACCGCCGCACCGATCGAGGCACCGATCTGCTGGACGATGTTCATCAGCGTCGAGCCCTTGGCGACCTGGTGGGCTCGCAGGGTGGCGAGCGCCGAGGTCATCAGCGGCATCATCGTGCAGCCGGTGCCGAGCCCGACGACGAACAGTGCGCCGCTGGTGAACCAGAACGACGTGTCGAGTCCGACGGTGGTGAACGCGCCCAAGCCGAGCACGATCAGGATGATCCCCGGCACGACCACGAACCGGGAGCCGATCCGGTCGACGAGCTGCCCGCCGATCGGCATCGAGAGCATCGCGCCGATCCCCTGGGGGGCGACCAGCAGACCGGCCATGGCCGTCGATTCGCCGCGCACCTGCATGAAGTAGCTGGGCAGCAGCATCATCGTCCCCATGAACGCGATGACGAACAGCACGAGGGTGACCACCGAGATGGTGAGGTTGCGGTCTTTGAACAGCGACAGGTCGATCAGGGCATTCGCCTTGCCGAGCGCGTGGATCACGAAGCCGATCATCAGCACCAGCCCGATGGCTCCGGGAACGAGCACCTTGACCGCGGCGACCGTGCCTTCTCCGGGAATCGACGACACCCCGTACAGGAACAGCGCCAGGCCGGGTGAGAGCAGGAGCATCCCGACGAAGTCGAAGCGTTCCTTCACGGTGCCCGAATCCGACGGCAGGATCATCGCGCCGGCGATCAGCGCGGCGAGCCCGATCGGCACGTTGATGAGGAAGATCCAGTGCCACGACACGGCGTCGATCAGGTAACCACCCAGGATCGGCCCGGAGATCGGGCCGAGCAGCATCGGGATGCCGAGCAGCGCCATCATCCGGCCGATGCGGCGGGGTCCGGCGGCGCGGGTGAGGATCGTCATCGCCAGCGGCATGAGCATGCCGCCGCCGAGCCCCTGGAGCACCCGGAAGGCGACGAGCATCCCGAGTGACGAGGCGGTGCTGCACAGCACCGAGCCGAACACGAACAATCCGATCGCCGCGAGGTAGAGGCGTTTGGTGCCGAACCGGTCGGCGGCCCAGCCGGTGATCGGGATGACCGTGGCCAGGGAGAGGGTGTACGCGGTGACCGCCCAGGCGACGTCGGCGTAGGTGGCATCGAAGGTGCTCTGGAAGGTGGGGATCGCGACGTTGACGACGGTCATGTCGAGCGCGGCCATGATCACGCCGAGCACGATGGCCCCGGCGATCAGGATGAGGTCGCGGTCGAGTGCGGTCGGCTCGTCGTCGGTGTCGGTCGCTCCGGGTTCAGCGGCGACGGGTGGGGCATCGGTGGTCACGGGGTGGTCCTCTCGGCTCGTGAGGTGGGACGGGCGGTAGACG
>CAZQSU010000087.1:0-12113 GCA_964595905.1 uncultured Iamiaceae bacterium | reverse complement strand
CGTCAAGGACCTGCTGCCGCTGCTGGAGAAGGTCATCCAGGCCGGCAAGCCGCTGTTCATCATCGCCGAGGACATCGAGGGCGAGGCCCTCGCCACCCTCGTGGTCAACAAGATCCGGGGCACGTTCTCGTCGGTGGCCGTCAAGGCCCCCGGGTTCGGCGAGCGCCGCAAGGCCACCCTGCAGGACATCGCCACCCTCACCGGTGGTCAGGTGATCTCCGAGACCGTCGGCCTCAAGCTCGACAACGTCACCCTCGACCTGCTGGGTTCGGCCCGCAAGGTCGTCGTCACCAAGGACGACACCACGATCATCGAAGGCGCCGGCGACCAGGCCGACGTCGACGGTCGGGTCACCCAGATCCGTCGTGAGATCGAGGAGACCGACTCGGACTGGGACCGTGAGAAGCTCCAGGAGCGTCTCGCCAAGCTGGCCGGCGGCGTCGCCGTGGTCAAGGTCGGCGCGGCCACCGAGGTCGAGCTCAAGGAGAAGAAGCACCGCATCGAGGACGCCCTCTCGGCGACCCGTGCCGCGATCGAGGAGGGTGTGGTCGCCGGTGGCGGCACCGCTCTGCTGCGGGTCCGTCCCGCCGTGGCCAAGGTCCTCGAGACCCTCACGGGTGACGAGGCCACCGGCGCCCAGTCGGTGTTCAACGCGCTGGCCGCTCCGGCCCGCCTGATCGCCGACAACGCCGGCGAGGAGGGTGCCGTCGTGGTGCAGCAGGTCGAGGCCAAGAAGGGCAACAACGGCTACAACGCCGCGACCGGTGAGTTCGAGGACCTCCTCAAGGCCGGGGTCATCGACCCGGCCAAGGTGACCCGTGCGGCGCTGCAGAACGCGGCGTCGATCGCGGCCCTGCTGCTCACCACCGAGGCTGTCGTCGCCGACAAGCCCGAAGAGGCCGACCCGGCTGCTGCCGCTGCCGCGGCCGCGGGCATGGGCGGCATGGGCGGGGGCATGGGCTTCTAGCCTTTCCCGCTCATTCGAGAGCCGTATCGGTGGCCGGTCCCTCAGGGGGCCGGCCACCGGCGCGCCACGGAGGTCATGGTCAGAGGCTTTCAGAATCCGGATCTCCCGCCGATCTGGAAACCCGAGCCCTGAAGGGGTGTTACCCTCCAAGGCACTCTTGTTTCAGTACGTGAAGGGGATGGGTCGACATGGAGCGCCACGAGATCGAGCGGCAGGGTGGCCGGACGCTGGGACGCCGGCTCACATGTGTGTGCGCGGCGATCCTCATGGTCGCCACCTATGGGCTGACCGCGGTGACCGGCACGGCCGGTGCAGCCACCCCGTTGCCGGCGCCGACCGGACTCACGCCGAACGGCGGCGATGCCGGTCCCAATCCGGTGCTGAGATGGAATGCGGTGTCGGGTGCGGCCTACTACCGGGTCACCCACCCCGACCAGAACGGCAACAGCCGCACCGACACCGTCTACGCCACGTCGTACGCGACCAACCTCGACTACCCGTTGGGACCGCTTTCGTGGTCGGTCACCGCCTATGACCAGGCGAACCAGCCGGGTGCCGCCGCGAACGCGACCTTCAAGAACGCCCAAGCCGGCGGGCCGACACTCACCTGCACACCGACGGTGAACTTCCCGAAACAATCTCCGGAATTCTCGTGGGACGCGGTCGACGGCGCGAAGGACTACACCTTGGAGGTCTCGACCACCGACACGTTCGTTCCCGCATCGACCCAGACCTATCGGACGCAGTCGACCTCGTACACGCTGACCAGGGGTGTCCCTGACGACCAGACCTACTTCTCGCGAGTGTCGGCGACGACGTACAGCGGCGTCAACACCGCCGCTTCCGAGCTCTGCAGCTACAAGGTCGTCTGGAGCCCAGGACAGACTGACGCGAACGACGCAAAGCCTCGCTTGACGAGTCCGGCCGACAAGAGTCACGTCCGCGACGTCGTACTCCGTTGGGAATCGCTGCTGGGAGCTGCGAGCTACGAGGTTCAGGTGAGCCCGAACGGCGACTGGACCAACAACCTGTACTACGACATCATCACCGATTCGACCACCTGGTCGCCGGCGAAGACCCTTGACAACGCGTCGTTCTTCTGGCGCGTCCGCGGCATCGACAATGCGGGCAACTTCAGCCTGTGGAGCGATCCGCACCAGTTCACGGTCGATTCGATGGACGCCCCGGTACTCCTCTCTCCCGCCAACGGGGAACTCGAAGTCGACAACTTCCTGCTCAGCTGGGCGCCGGTGGATGGAGCAGGCGCCTATGAGGTCCAGATCGACACCGACCAGAACTTCTCGAACTTCACGGATCAGGGTTACGCCGTCGCGCACACGTGTCTGACGACGCACACCGAATGGGGTCCCTACACGTACGAGAATCCACCGGGACAGTTCCCCGGGCCGGGAGGATACGGGGGGTGCCCGCTCAATGTGACCATCCAGGCCGGTCGAACCGACGGGGTGCCGCTCTTCTGGCGGGTGCGCGCGCTCGACCACTACACCCAGAACGAGCTCACCGACCCTTGGAACACCGATTCGTTCAGGACGCCCAATCGGCCACCGGTTGCCGCGATCAACGGCCAGTGGTCGTCGACGTTCAAGTTCGAATACCACACGCGGACCCCATTCAGCGCCCCATCATCGGGACAAAGCCAGGTAGGTCCGCCGAATGGGGCATCGGTGACGGTGCCTCGGCTGTCATGGAACGCGGTGCCCGGCACGAAGTACTACCTCGTGACGATCTATCGAGGTGGCAATATCGTCTGGAGCGCCAAGACCGCGGCGACCAACTACGTCCCCGCGCTCCAGCAGCGTGCCGACCTGCCCCCGACGGCGGGAAAGTCACCGATCAGCTACACGTGGAGGGTACAGGCGGTCGACTACAACGAACGAGTGGGCCCGATGCCGCCCGCACGATCGTTCACCTGGTCGGGATTCCAGGCGGGGACGTCGTCACCGATCAGCCCGATCGGCGACACTCCCGGCGACGGTGACACGGTCACTGGTATACCCACGTTCTCGTGGACTCCCGTCGCAGGTGCGGACCATTACGTGCTCGCCTGGTTCGACTCCTACGGGAGCGAAATCTACACCCCGATCACCGACGACAATCGCGGCGGGAACCAGGCGAATCCGATCGCGGAGTCGTTCACACCGACCCGGCCGCTTCCCGCCGGCGAGCATGCCTGGATGATCTTCCCCTACGACGCTCACGGGAATCGGATGGACGGCCAGGCGAGCGCCAAGTTCCACATCACCGTCGATCCTGGGCTCGACCCTGCCGTTCCGAATGCGATGTCGACCCGGATCGACGCGACCCATGTCGACACGTGCGACGGCGCGAAATTGGTGGCGGGATGCAATCTGAAGTCGACACCGTTGCTTTCCTGGGACCGGAACGATCAGGCGAGCTTCTATCGCGTCGTCATCGCGCTCGACCCGAACTTCACCAATACCGTGCGGGTCTATGACACCGCGCAGACCGACATCCGGCCGGTCGAGGCGCTCCCCGACAATCAGGCCGGCCAGTCGTATTACTGGTTCGTCCAGTCGTGCACCGTGGACTGGAGGTCGAACGGTGTCGTCTGTGGACCGAACGACTCGTCGGTATGGACCAGCCCGTACCTCGCATCGTTTCACAAGCAGTCCAAGGCCATCACCGGATTGAAGGTGATCAAGCCCGACATCGGAGCGGGTGACGAGCCGTCGAGTCTGTGCAATGGAACGGACGTGGCGTCCGAGGTCAGCGACGTGCTCACCTTCTGTTGGAACGAAGTCGACCCGTCGTCACCGACCATTGCGCCGTATTCCTCGGGCGGTGTCGGCGCGATGTCGTACCACATCCAGGTTTCGACGACCCAGGACTTCTCGAACATCATCGACCAGGCCTGGGTCGATCAGCCGTCGTACACGCCCTATGAGTGGCCCCAGCGCGGCGACGGAGGATACGTGCCGGGTTCGGTGGTGGCCAACAACGTGACCTTCCCGAATCACAAGACCTACCCCGACGGTCCGATCTACTGGCGGGTCCAGGCCGTAGACGCCACAAACAACGGGCTCACCTACAGCACTACCCAACACATTGAGAAGAAGTCGACCCCGGTGATACTCAGCACACCGGCTGACGACGGTTCGCCGGAGAACACGCCGTCACTGGGTTGGCAGCCAAAGACGTTCGCCGCGCGTTACGAGGTACAGGTCGCACGAAATGGCGACCGCAACTTCTCCGGTCCCAATCTGGCGTTCGACCAGTTCACCGACCTCACCTCGATCACGCCGACCAACAACAACCGGGCCGAGAATGGCACGTCGCTGCCCGCGGGCACCTACGCATGGCGGGTGCGAGGTGTGGACGCGGACAATCACTCCGGCGCGTGGAGTACCACGTGGACGTTCACAGTCGATCCAGCCGTGCCGACGCTGACCTCGCCCGCGAACGACCGCATGTTCTCGGAACTTGCCAACATGGCGTTCACCTGGTCACCAGTGGACGGTGCGGTGCGCTACCGCATCTGGATCAGCAGGAACAACCCGCCGACCAGCGGGGGCTTCCTCTTCGACACGGTCTCGACCTCGTGGTCACTCGACCGGCCACTGGCCAATGGAACCTACTACTGGATGGTGCAGACACTCGATACCCAGAACCAGGTTCTGGCCACGTCTGCGGTGCGGTCGTTCAAGCTGCTCGGGACGCGGCCGACGGTCACGAACCTGCGGGCCACCGCCTCGGTATACAAGGCGATCGACCTCTCCTGGGGTTCGAGCAACGATTCGACCGTCGGGCCGATCACCGGGTTCACCATCAATCGCTACAGCTCGTCGACGGCCACGACGCCGTCGGCCACCAGGAATGTCAGCGCTTCGACTTCCACGTACCGATGGACCGACCTCGACGCGAATACCCGCTACTACTTCACGGTCACCGCGAACGACCAGTACGGGCCGGGTCCCGAATCGAACCGGGCCACGGCCGTCGCACCCGGGTACACCGCGGTCCAGTCGTTCGTCTACGCGGCGTACAACGACTTCCTCGGACGCAATCCGACGTCCAGCCAACTGAACGCGGCGACCGCCTACCTCGGCGCCAATCCGACAGCCACCCGGAAGGCCGACTGGCTCCAGGCGCTGGCCAACTCGCCGGCCTGGGTGAACGCGATCGTCAACCAGTTCTACCTCGACACGCTCGGCCGGGCGGGTGAGCCCGGGGGCGTGACTTACTGGAGCGGTCAGATCACGAGCCGCCAGAAGACGGTCGCCGAGGTCGCCTCCAGCTTCTACGCCTCCGACGAGTACTTCGACGGCCAGTACGGCCAGAGCAATCTGACCACCTGGGTGAGGGATCTCTACGCGAAGATCCTGAACCGCGCGCCCGACAGCGGCGTGGCGTACTGGGTGTCGGCGGTGAGCGTGCACGCGAACCCCAACCCCTTCGCCGGGCGGCTCTGGGTCGCGTACAACTTCTACCAGTCTCAGGAGTCACGCCAGAAGCGGGTGACCGACCTGTACCAGAAGTTGCTCCACCGCGATCCCGACCACGGCGGACTCCTCTACTGGGCCGGACGGATCCTCGACGAGGGCGACATCGCCCTCGCGGTGAACCTGGCGTCGAGCAACGAGTACTACTCGAGGGCACAGACCCGTTATCCGGGCTGAACCACCGCGCGACCGGGCCACGACGCGTCGGCGTCACCGTCACGCCCGGGCCCGGTCGCCTGCTCAATAAGCTGACCCAGCATGGGTGCGACCGTGGGGAAGGCTGACGTCGGCGAGCCACCACCGCGGCCGGGGCGCTTCCGCCAGCACATCCCGCTGCCTCCGGGAGCCCGTGTCGGACCGACGGCGCCCTGGTACGACCTGGCCGCCAAGAAGATGCGGTACGGCACGGCCGACGTGCGCGACGCCTTCGCCGACCTCGGCCCGGCAGCGCCGTCGCCCCGTGAGGTCGTGCCGGGTCGCCCCGGCGCCGCGGTGCTCGCCGCGCTCTACGATGACGGCGACGAAGCCCGGGT
This sequence comes from uncultured Iamiaceae bacterium, assembly GCA_964595905.1. Classification (GTDB taxonomy): domain Bacteria; phylum Actinomycetota; class Acidimicrobiia; order Acidimicrobiales; family Iamiaceae; genus JAFDWI01. The sequence continues at coordinate 6,132 of CAZQSU010000087.1, read as the reverse complement.
CATTCTCACGCGTCGGACCAAGGAGCTGCGGGCCCACAGCGGCGAGGTGTCGTTCCCCGGCGGCCGGCAGGAGCCGGGCGAGACCCTCGAGCAGACGGCTCGGCGTGAGACGATCGAGGAGATCGCCCTCGACGAGAAGGTCCGCTTCGTCGGTGAGCTGGACCACCTCTCGACGGTCACGAGCGGCTCGGTGATCATCCCCTTCGTCGGGGTGCTCGAGTCGCCACCGGTCGGTTTGGTCCCCAATCCCGGTGAGGTCGACGCGATTCTCGAGGTTCCCCTCAGCCGCCTGCTCTCTCCTGAGGTCTACCGGTCCGAGGTCTGGCCGATGCCCGACGGCACCGAGTTTCCCGTGTTCTTCTTCGACCTCGACGAAGACACCGTGTGGGGCGCGACCGCGGCGATGCTGCGCCAGTTGCTCGGCTTTCTCACCGGCACCGTCCGCCGCGGCGAACTCGGCCACAACTGACCGCCACGACCCGGGAGGCGCGACGGGCACGCAGCGACGACCATTCCACGGGTCGTGATCGCCGCGGCATCTGTCGACCGGTTCGTTCCGGGACGCGGCGCGGGCACCGCACCCGCCGCCCGACGACTCAGCGGTCGTGGTAGTTCGGGGACTCCTTGGTGATCGTCACGTCGTGGGGGTGGCTCTCCCGCAGTGACGCGCCGGTGATCCGCACGAACCGGGACCGCACCTGCAGATCCTCGATCGTCTCGGTGCCGCAGTAACCCATCGCGATGCGCAACCCGCCCGAGACCTGATACAGGACGTTCGCGATCGGACCCTTGTAGGCGACCCGGCCCTCGATGCCCTCGGGCACGAGCTTGTCGGCGTCGGTGACGTCACCCTGGAAGTACCGGTCCTTCGAGTACGACCGGCCCTTCATGGCGCCCATCGAACCCATGCCCCGGTACTCCTTGTAGCGCTCACCCTGGTGCAGCACCACCTCGCCCGGCGACTCGTCGACCCCGGCGAGCATGCTGCCGAGCATCACGGTGTCGGCCCCGGCGGCGATCGCCTTCGCGACGTCGCCGGAGAACTGGGCACCGCCGTCCGCGATCACCGTGGCGCCACGGCGGTGCGCCACCTCGGCGACATCGAAGATGGCGGTGAGCTGGGGCACGCCGACCCCCGACACGATGCGGGTCGTGCAGATCGACCCCGGGCCGACGCCCACCTTGACCGCATCGGCGCCGACACCGATCAGGGCCTCGGCGGCTTCGGCAGTCGCGATGTTGCCCGCGATGACCCCGACGTCGGCACGGCTCTTGACCTCTTTGACCACGTCGAGCACGCCACGGGAGTGCCCGTGTGAGGTGTCGAGTACGAGCACGTCGACGCCGGCTTCGATCAGGGCGTCGACCCGGTCGAACGTGTCGGGACCGGTGCCGATCGCGGCACCACAGCGCAGTCGGCCGGCGTCGTCGTGGGTCGAATCGGGATACTGCCGGCGCTTCTCGAGGTCCTTCACGGTGATGAGGCCGCAGAGCTTGCCGCGCTCGTCGACCACCGGAAGCTTCTCGATCCGGTGCTCCCAGAACAACGCCTTTGCCTCCTCCAGGGTGGTGCCCGGCGAGGCGGTCACGAGTGGCGGTTTGCGCATGACCTGGTCGATGGGTTGGGACACGTCCTCGACGAAGCGCAGGTCGCGGTTGGTGAGAATGCCCACGAGCTGGCCGTCGTCGTCGGTGATTGGCACGCCCGAGATGTGGTAGTGCGCCATGAGGTCGAGCGCGTCGCGGACGGGCACGTCGGCGCCCAGGGTCACCGGATCCACGATCATCCCCGACTGCGAACGCTTGACCTTGTCGACCTCGGACGCCTGGTCGGCGATCGACAGGTTGCGGTGGACGATCCCGATTCCGCCGGCACGGGCCATCGCGATCGCGAGACGCGATTCGGTCACCGTGTCCATCGCCGCCGACACGATCGGCAGGCGCAACGCGATGCAGGGGGTGAGCCGGCTGCCGGTGTCGACATCGGCGGGAAGAACCGACGACTCCGCGGGGAGCAGCAGCACGTCGTCGAAGGTGAGGCCCTCCTTGGCGAACTTTGCGGGCATGGCCGTCCCGGAACCCGCGTCGTCACCTCCGCCGAACGGATTTCGAGCGTGGTCCATGCGCAAGGTCCTCCTGGACTCGAGTGGGTGCCGTCAGCCTATCCGGCGTCGGTGCGGCGGGCTCGTTCGGTACTTCGACACCGTCGGCGGCGGCGATAACATGCGGGTCAATCGTCCATCTGAACGCCGAGGTGAAGCGGTGGACACTATCGATTTCTCGACCGTGCCGGGATCGTTCGGCGTCGGGCAGCAGACCAGCGGGCAGACAGGATTCGGAGGCGAGCGAGGGTGACCATGGAAGAACCCGACGACGAACGGCGGGCCCGCGTCGACGAGATGGCCGCCCGCAAGCGGTACAACATGAAGGCACTCGGTCGGCTGGTCGACTCGAATCGACTGACCGGTGTCGCCCGCCCCGCCGGCGAAGGACCGTCGAAGCGCCGGCGTGACGACGTCGACGACGGCGAGCAGTTCGCCGATGTCACCGCCGCGACACCCGATGCAGGCGAATCGACCGAACGGGTGTTGGCGATCGCCGAACAGATGGATCTTCCGATCCGGCTGACCGGCAGCGGCCCCGGCGGCGGTTCGGCGGCGGCGCGGCTCGGCGACGAACCGTCCGAGGAGCTCCCCGACGACGGGGTCGACCGGTCGGGGCTGGGCGCCACGCTGACCCGTAGCGGGCTGTCGCTCCGGCTCGACGAACCCCGACCGACAAACGGCGACGAGCCGAGGGCGCAGCCTTCCCTCGCCCGCCAGATGCTCGACGGCGAGATCCGACCCGGGGGGCGGATCTCGGACCCGCGTGACGTTCCCGGGATCGTGCTCGACCTCGCGAAGGACGTACCGGCGTCGGTCGCGGTCAGTGTCGTCCGCATCGACGAAGAGGTCGAGGTGGTCGGTGACAGCATCGACCCGTCGATCGACCCGGCGCTGTTCACCTCGATCTTCAGTGGGCTGTTCCGCGTCGTGCGGCCGGCGATCGCCGATCTCGAGAACGGTCCGCTCGGAACGATCCGCGACGTGGTCGTCGAAGGCGAACGAATGGACCTCATCCTGCGCCCACTCGGCGCCCGGTACTTCCTCATGGTGATGGAGGACCGGAGCGATCCGCAGGCGAACCTGGCCGCGACCCGGACCCGCATGGCGTGGATCGCGCCCGGCCTGGCGGCGATCCTCGCGCAGCAGGACGGCGAGGTCTGAGATAGCCTGGCGCGTCGATGGCGACCCTTTCGTTCGAAGGCGAGACGCACGCCGAGCTGGTGACGAAGGTGCGTCGCTGGCTCGCGTCGGTCGATGGTTCCGACGAAGGCACCCTGAGCCCCCAGGACGCGCTGGAGCAGGGCGCGGAGATCACCAAGGACGCACTGCGGGTGATCGCGGCGGCGGCTCCCGACCCCATCGCGCAGTCCGACGTGGTGAAAGCGCTCACCGGGATGGGCTACAAGGCGACCGACGCCACCAAGGAAGCGCTCACCGCCGGATTGGATTCGTTCGACGAACTCACCGGCGGCAGCGTGATCGACCGGGCGCGCAAGACCTCGCGATCGGCGATGTACCAGATGAACGCGGCGGTCGCACGGCAGATCCTCCGCACGATGAAGGGGTGAGCAGCGGGTCGGTGCCGGTGCCTGTCACCGGGCGACTGCTCGTCGCGACGCCGGAGCTGACCGACCCGAACTTCGCCCACACCGTCGTGCTGTTGTTGGCGGTCCGACCCGAGGGTGCGCTCGGGATCGTGCTGAACCGCCCCAGCGACCGGCGCGTCGAAGACGTGCTGCCCCGTATGGCCGACCGCGTCGCGGCCCCCGCAGTGCTGTTCTTCGGCGGTCCGGTCGGACTCGATTCCGTCGTCGGCCTCTCGGCCCAGGGTGCGGTCGACCTCGACGACTCCGTGTTCGGCGAGGTCGTCCCCGACGATGACGGCACGAGCGAGATCCGGCTGTTCGCCGGTTCGGCCGGTTGGGGAGCCGATCAGTTGGAAACCGAGATCGCCCAGGGTTCCTGGTGGGTGTTCGACGTCGAAGTCGGTGACGTGACCACGTCGGATCCCGAGACGCTCTGGCAACGGGTCCTCCGCCGCCAGTCCGGCCCGACGGCGTGGTTCGCGCTGGCGACCGCCGATCCGTCGTTCAACTGACCGACACGTACGAGTCGGCCCACGGCCGATCGGCGTCACACGGTCCACACGGCACGGTCGTCCCCGGGAACGGGCCGCGTGCTGCGGCGCAGAGTCATGGGAGCACCTGGCGCGACCGGTAGAATCGACCCTTCTCTCAAGACAGAGGAGTACCCAGTGAGTGACGTCGCGATCGGACTCGGCCGGACCGCCAGGTCCGCATACCGTCTCGATGACATTTCGATCGTGCCGACCCGGCGGACCCGCGACGCGGACGTGGTCGACATCTCGTGGGAAGTCGAGGCGTTCCGGCTGGAACTGCCCTTCCTGGCCGGCCCGCTCGACGCCGTCGTCTCGCCCACCTCGGCGGTCGAGATCGACCGCCTCGGCGGGGTGGCCGTGCTCGACCTCGAAGGCCTGTGGGCCCGCCACGACGACGCCCAGGGGATCATCGACCGGGTCGCCGACGCGGACGACGCCACGGCACTGCAGATTCTCAGAGACGCGATGGAGACACCGATCGACCCTGACCTGGTCGGGCAACGCATCAAGGAACTGCGCGCCGCGGGCATCGTGTCGGCGGGCGCGGTCACGCCCCAGCGCACCATCGACCTCGCCGAGGTCATCGTCGCGGCCGAACTCGATCTGCTGCTGATCTCAGGCACGGTCGTGTCAGCGGAACACGTCACCGACGACGAGCGTGAGCCGCTCAACCTGAAGACGTTCGTGCGACGGTTCGACGTGCCGGTGATCGTCGGCGGTTGCACCAGCTACCGCTCGGCACTGCACCTGATGCGCACCGGAGCGGCCGGGGTGCTGGTGGGTGGCGCGGCCACCTCCGACGCGGTGAACGCCGAGGTGCTGGGGATCGGACTGCCCCAGGCGACCGCGATCGCGGACGTCAGAGCCGCACGGATGCGTCACCTCGAGGAGACCGGTGTCGAAGTGCAGATCATCGCCTCCGGGCCGTTGCGGACCGGTGGCGACATCGCCAAGGCGATCGCCTGCGGTGCCGACGCGGTCATGCTCGGCCCGCCGCTCGCCGCGGCGACCGACGCTCCCGCCCGGGGGGCGTTGTGGGGTCAGGGGGCCGTCCACCGGCGGCTCGGCCGCGGCGGCGTGGAACACCGGGCAACGGTCGGGACCATCGAAGAGATCCTCGTCGGACCCGCCGTCGAGCAGCACGGTGCGACGAATCTGTTCGGCGCATTGCGGGCCACGATGGCCATGACGGGGCTGCGTTCGCTCACCGATCTGCACAAGGCCGACCTGGTGGTACGGCCCGGAGGCGCCCGATGAGCCGCTCCGACCCGGCCTCGCAGGTCGTCCTGGTCGTCGACTTCGGTGCCCAGTACGCGCAGCTCATCGCCCGCCGGGTGCGCGAGGCGCACGTGTACTCCGAGATCGTGCCGCACACGATCACCGCCGCCGAGATCGCCGCACGCGACTGCGCCGGGGTGATCCTGTCGGGCGGACCGGCATCGGTGCACACCGAGGGCGCACCGGGCCTCGACCCGGCGGTGTTCGATCTCGAGGTGCCGGTACTGGGCATCTGCTACGGGGCCCAGCTCATCGCCTCGACGCTCGGCGGCGAGGTGGCCCACACCGGACGCGGCGAGTACGGGCGCACCACCCTGTCGATCACCGACCCCGGCGCGACGTTGTTCGCCGCGATCGGAGACGACACCACCGGCGTGTGGATGAGCCACTTCGACTCGATCGCCACCGCCCCGCCGGGTTTCGCGGTGACCGGCTCGTCGCCGGATGCGCCGGTGGCCGCCATGGCCCACGACACCCGCCGGATCCATGCGGTGCAGTTCCATCCCGAGGTCCTCCACACCGAGGGCGGCCAGGCCATGCTCGAGGCGTTCCTCTACGACGTGTGCGGGTGCGAGCCGACCTGGACGATGCACTCGTTCGTCGACACCCAGATCGAGGCGATCCGCGCCC
>CAZQSU010000086.1:0-12127 GCA_964595905.1 uncultured Iamiaceae bacterium | reverse complement strand
GTCACGAGCTGGTGCTTGGCCAGGTTCCGCAGACGGAACCGCTCACCCGGCTGGAAGATCACGCCCGGGGAGCGCACGAGCTGGGAGACCACGACCCGCTCGGTGCCGTTGATGATGAACGTGCCCCGCTCGGTCATGATCGGAAAATCGCCCATGAACACGGTCTGCGACTTGATCTCGCCGGTGGCCTTGTTCTGGAACTCGGCGCGCACGAAGATCGGCGCGGCGTAGGTCATGTCCTTCTCTTTGCACTCCGCGACCGAGAACTTGGGCGGCGGGCGCAGGTCCTCGTCCTCGGGGTCGAAGGAGAGGTGCAGCTCGAGGGTCTCGGAGTAGTCCCGGATCGGCGAGATGTCGTGGAAGGTGTTCGCCAGGCCCTGGTGCAGGAACCATTCGAAGGATTCCCGCTGGATGGCGATGAGGTCGGGGATCTCGAGCACCTCGTCGAGGTTCCCGAACGAGTAGCGGTCCCGGATGGGCAGACGAGACGTCAAGGTGAACTCCTCAGCTTACTTGTTGCGCGCGTGGCCACGGTGATGCGCACTGTGCTGGCCGGCCAGGCGGGCGCGTCCGATCTGAAGGAGTCCAACAGGCGGGGAAGACGCGACCACGGCAACCGATCATCCTAGAGCGCGCGTGGGGGAAGGACAACCTGGGATTCCCAGATGCCCGGATACGCGGGATCAACCACTACTCCGCGATCAGTTGCTCGTTAGACTACCGCCATCGCTCATCTCCACCAAACCCCCGGCGCGGCCGGTTCCGACCGGTCCGATCCGATAGCTAGTCGCGAGCGGCGTGCGCGCCGACGATTCGGCGGCACACCCGTGATCCGCGCCCTGGTGCCGTTCGCGCTGTCGGTGGTCGTGTGGCTCGTGTCGGCCGGTTGCGGATCGTCGACCGACAGCCGTGGTGCGGCGGCCACCACATCGGTGTCCACCCACGGCACGACCGCGCCGCGATCCGACCGGGTCGTGCACGTGAACAAGGCCCGCCTGGTCGTCGCGGGGCAGCGTGCCGTCGTCGCCGACGGGGCGATGCCGACCGAACTGCAGATCGCGGACCTGTCGTCCGACGACCCCGAAAAGCTCCGGCCACTGACGCCGCCGCATCCACTCGAGGTGCGGGGCATGGCGACGGTCGGCACGCACGTGGTCATCGTCGGCAACCGCTGCGACGGCGGCGCGGTCGACGACGGCATCGCCTACCAGTGCCGACCCGGCACGCCAGTGCTCTCGGTTCTCGACCCCGGGTCGACGACCTGGACCGACGTCGACCTCGACCCGGGCTGGGTCACCTTCGACGACGTGCACGTCGTCCCCGCCACCGGCCCGACCACGACCGTCAGCGTGTTCGTCAGGACGCGCCGGCACATGGACGGCGAACGACGGTTGTTCACCGTCGACACCGATGAGGCGAAGTTCACGCCGCAGGCACTGCCGGACGGCTACGTCACCACGCTCCAGGGCGAGGAGTACCAGTGTTTCGGCACCGACGGCCACCAGACGGTGATGCTCACCAGCTCATCGGAGGCCGTCGAAGGCGTCGCTCCGAGTAGGATCTGGTGGCGGTCGTCGCCCGAGGCCGACTGGCAGGACGTCGCGTTGCCCTCGTCGAGTCGGTATCCGGTGGCGCCGTCACGCTGCGACCACGGCGATCTCGTCGTGGGTGTTCCCGGCGACGGCGACCATCAGCATGCACTGGCGCAGGTCCGCTACTTCACGTACCAGCCGACCGAGGGGACGTGGCGGGATGCGACCGCACCGCCCGACGATCACATGCCCCGCGGTGCCGTCGCGGCCGGGTGGGTGCAGGAGCCGGCGGGCGACCGGCGTTGGATCGACGGGCAGATCTGGCGGGTCGACGACCGCGGCACCTATGTGAACACCGACGTGCCCGACCCCCCGCTCGGCTACGTCCGGGCGTCGGTGCCCTGGCGCGACGCCAAGATGGTCGCGCTCGTCGACGTCGCCAGCGACCCGAACGACACGGACCTGCCGATGCAGCTGCGCCTCGTCATCGTCGCTGCGGCGCCAGACGGTTCGTGACGGTACCGACCGGGGTCAGTTGCGGCCGAAGACGTGGGGCATCAGCGCGTCGGGGGGAACCACGCCGAGACGACCGTGCTGGAAGTCGTCGACGGCCTGGGCGAGTTCGTCACGGGTGTTCATGACGAAGGGCCCGTACTGCTCCATGGGCTCCCGGATCGGCTCGCCGCCCAACACGAGCACCTCGAGAAACTCGGTGCGGCTGTCCTGGGAAGCATCCGCGGTGATCGTGATGCGGTCACCCGAGCCGAATGCGACCAGGTTGCCGGCGGTGACCGGCTCGGCCTCGCTCCCCACGGTTCCGCTGCCGGCGAACACGTAGACGAGTGCGTTGTGGCTCGGCTGCCAGGGCAATGACAGCCGCTCGGACGGGGCGATCGACGCGTGTACGAGGCTGATCGGCGTGTGGGTCGACCCCGGCCCGACGTGACCGTCGACGTCGCCGGCGATCACCCGCACCAGCGCCCCGCCGTCGTCGGAGGCGAGCAGCAGCAGATCCCTGCCGGTCACCGGCTGGTACGCGGGCGGCAGCGTCTTGTCCGCGGCCGGCAGGTTGACCCAGATCTGGAACCCGTTGAACAGCCCACCACCCTCGACCAGCGCGGCCGGGGGCGTCTCGATGTGCAGGATCCCCGAGGCCGCGGTCATCCACTGGGTGTCGCCGGGCTCGATGACCCCGCCGCCGCCGTGGGAGTCCTGGTGGAGGAACTGGCCGTCGATCAGGTAGGTGACGGTCTCGAAGCCGCGGTGGGGGTGCCAGTCGGTGCCCTTGGCCTCGCCGACCTCGTATTCGACCTCACCCATGTGGTCCATCATGATGAAGGGATCGGTGGCCGTGTACGGAAGGCCCGCCATCGTGCGCCGGACGGGAAAGCCCAGTCCCTCGTGACCGGTCGGGCCGGTGGTGATCTGCGCGACGGCACGCTCGGACTCGGTCGGCGCCGCGGGGCGGAGGCGGGGAAGGGTGAGGGTGTCGGCGGTCACGGCGGTCATGGGAATCTCCAGAGTTGGTTGATGCGTCAACGAACTGGTCAACAACGGGCGATCGGCGTCTATTCCACCACCGTCCGACGCCACGCGCCGCCGATCGGCGCCGCGTAGTCTCACGCCATGCACGAGACCCCCGACGAGCTCGCCGCACTCGAGCACCTGCTGACCACGAGCATCGCCGACGCCGGGCCGCACCTGCGGAGCATCTTCACCGACGACCATCGCCCCGACGCCCGCCAGGTGTGCGCGGAGATGACCGGAATGCGTCTGTTGACGGTCGCGACGGTCACCGCGGACGGGCGTCCGATCGCCGGACCACTCGACGGCTACCTGCTCCACGGTGTGCTCTGGGCCAGCTCGTCACCCGAGTCGGTGCGCGTCCGCCACCTGCGGACCCGACCGGCGGTCAGCGCCACCTACCTACCCGGCGAACACTTCGCGCTCACCGTGCACGGCCGGGCCGAGGTGCTCGACCTGCACGCCGCCGCCGCAACCGACCTCCGCCAGGCGATGCTCGACCACTACCTGCCGCTGCAGGGCCAGGCGTTCGCCGACTGGCTCGACGCCCTCGACGGCGTCGCCATCCGGATCGACGCCGACAGGATGTTCGCCTTCGCCTCGGCCGAGTCGTGACCGACTCGGCAGGATGATCCGCGCTGGCTCCCGGGAGGCCCGCCGCATCCTGACCGTCACGGTGCTCGGATCGGGCCTGGTCTTCCTCGACGGGACCGTCGTCAACATCGCGCTCCCCACGATCGACGCCGACCTGCACGCCGGGCTGTCGGGTCTGCAGTGGACCGTCGACGCGTACCTCGTGACGCTCACCGCGCTGCTCCTGCTCGGCGGGTCTCTCGGCGACCGCTACGGCCGGCGGCGTCTGCTCCAGATCGGGCTCGTCGCGTTCACCGTGGCGTCGGTCGCCTGCGGGCTCGCGCCGACCATCCACCTGCTCGTCGCGGCACGCGCCGTGCAGGGCGTCGGCGGCGCATTGTTGGTGCCCGGCAGCCTCGCGATGATCACGGCGAGCTTCCACCCCGACGACCGGGCCTGGGCCGTCGGCGCCTGGTCGGGCATGGCCGGCGTGTCGACGGCGATCGCACCGTTCCTGGGCGGTTGGCTGATCGACGCGGTGTCGTGGCGGGCGGTGTTCTTCATCAACGTGCCGCTCGCCGCGATCGCTCTCGTGTTGTCGGGAGGTGTGCCCGAGTCGCGTGACGACGAAGCACCGCCCCGACTCGACGTCGCCGGCGCCGTGACCGGGTCGGTCGCGCTCGGCACGATCTCGTTCGCGCTCATCGAATCGAACGACGGGATCGGACCGGCCGAGATCGCCACCGCGATCATCGGCGTGGCGTGCAGTGTCGCCTTCGTCGTCATCGAGCGCCGCTCGGACCACCCGATGATGCCGACCGGCATCTTCCGGTCGCGCCAGTTCGTCGGCGCCAACCTCGCCACCGTCACGATCTACGGGGGCCTGGGCGGCGCGACCTTCCTGGTGGTACTGCAACTGCAACTCGTGCTGGGCTATTCGGCGCTGCAGGCGGGCGCATCGCTGCTGCCGATCAGCGTGCTGCTGCTGTTGTTCTCGGCGCGGGCCGGGCGTCTGTCGGTGCGGACCGGCACCCGGATCCTGATGACGATCGGACCGATCGTTGCCGGGGCCGGCCTGTTCGTGCTGGCACTCGTCGGGCCGGACACCGCGTTCGTCCCCGTGATCCTCGGCGGCGCAGTCGTGTTCGCGGTGGGCATGGTGCTCACGGTCTCGCCGCTCACCGCCACCGTGATGGCCGCGCTCGACGACCGGCTCGCCGGCATCGCGTCGGGCGTCAACAACGCCGCATCGCGGGGTGCGGGGCTCATCGCCGTGGCGTTCCTGCCGGCCGTCGTGGGCCTGCACACCGACCTGGCGCCCGACGACTTCACCGTCGCCTACCGCCACGCCGTGTGGATCTGCGCCACGCTGTGCGTCGTGGGCGGGTCGATCTCGTGGGCGACGATCCGCAACCGGGCGGTCACCGCGGAGCCGATGGTCGGCCCCGGGAGGGTCAAGGCGTCCGAACTGCCAGAATGAGGGAACGCGACCGTGAGGAATGTCGATGACCGACGCCAAGGGAGACAGCGAACCGACGAGCCGTCATCGGATCGTCGTGGGCACCGACGGGTCGGCCGGCGCGCAGAAGGCCCTCCGCTGGGCGTATGCGCAGGCCGAACTGCAGGGTGCCGAACTCGACGTCGTCGTGGCGTGGGACTTCGTCGCCAAATGGGTCACCGGCGTCAACCCCGAATGGCCCCAGGACGCCGACCATCTCTCCAGCGACGCCCGGTCGGTGGCCGACGCGTCGATCAGCGCACTGCTGGGTGACCGTGCCCGCCCCGAGTGGCTGCACGTCCATGCCGACCAGGGGACACCGGCGCTGGTGCTCACCGAACGCTCACGTGGCGCCGACCTGTTGGTGGTGGGATCGCGGGGCCGGGGCGGCTTTTCGAAACTGCTGCTCGGGTCGGTGAGCAGCGCGTGCGTGCAACACGCAACCTGCCCGGTCGTGGTCGTGCCGCCGGATCCGTCCTCGGACTGAACCCACGCTGCGCCAGCACTCGACGAGCGGGCCGGCCGCGCAGAATCGGCGGTGTCCGGCCGGCGCCGACACGTTACGTTCCACCTGACGAACCGGTGAGCGACGCGACGGGAGCAGCGCCGATGGACGACGACGTCGAAGTCCTCCAGGGCGGCGTGGGCAACGCCGGCGCGGTGGTACGCGTCGGAGCACACGTCGTGCGACCGCTGAGCCCGCATTCGTCGGCCATCCACGCGCTGCTCGCCCATCTCCACGCGACCGGGTTCGATGCCGCGCCCGAGGTGGTCGGCGTCGAGGCCGACGGTCGCGAGCGGCTGGTGTTCATCCCCGGCGACGTGCCCGTCCCGCCGTTCCCGGCGTGGTCGACGACCGACGGCGTGCTCGCCTCGGTCGCGTCGCTGTTGCGCCGTTTCCACGACGCGTCCCGCTCGTTCTCGCCTCCGCCCGGGGCCACCTGGAGCGACGAGATGGCCGACCCGTCCCCCGGCGACGCGCCGGTGTGGTGCCATGACGACGTGTGCCTCGAGAACGTCGTGTTCCGCGACGGGGTCGCCGTGGCGCTGTTGGACTTCGAGTTCGTCGCGCCGGGTCGACCGGTGTGGGATCTCGCCGCACTGGCGATGATGTGCATCCCCCTCGACACGCCCGACGACGCGGCGCGCACCGGACGTGGCGGTCTCGACCCGGTCCGTCGGCTCAGGGTCGTCGCCGACGCGTACGGCCTCGACCTCGCGGAACGCTCCGAGTTGCTCGACGTGTTGGACGAACGCTTCGCGAACGGTGGCGCCTTCGTGCGTCGCCGCATCGAAGCCGGCGAGCAGGCGTTCATCGACATGTGGGAGCAGATGGGCGGCCAGGCCCGCTACGACCGCCGCCGTGACTGGTTCGCCGCGCACCGGACGACCTTCGCCGTGGCGTTGCTGGCCCCCGGTCCCTCGACCGCATCCGAGGTGTGACCGGTCACGTCCGGCGGCCGGTGATCGTCCCCTGGTCGCGGGCAAAGCCCAGCGCACTCGGGGTCGGTCCTGCCAGGTGACCGGACCGGCCCGTCAGTCGGTCGGCTTGCACTCCTCGGGAAGCTCGACGGTGCCTGGAGTCTCCTCGGTCTTGTCGATCACGATCCACTCGTCGAGGTTCGGGTCGTACAGGTTCTGCACGCCGAAGTGCAGCACCTTCGCGAAACGCTCGTGATCGTCGGCGTCGACGTAGACGTCGGCGGCCATCAGCGGCAGGCGCAGCGTCGTGATCTCCTCTATCTCCGGCGCGATGCCTTCAGGCAACTCCAGCACCCCCACCGACCGGAAGTGGTCGACCATCTGCCCGGAATCGTGGATCTCACGACCGGCATAGGAAGCCTTCGCGAGGCCTTCGTTGAACTCATCGACGGTGAAGGGGCCGACGTGGGAGCACGCAGCGCGGGGCACCTCGGGCCAGGTGTAGGTGAGGGTGTAGAGCTCACCGTCGACGACGAGGTTGGTGAAATGGATCGGGTCGCCTTCGCCTCCGGCGATCATCTGGAAGTCGCCGTCGGCGCCGTGCCAGGTGAAGGCGACATCCACGTCGAGGTCCGCCACGACGTAGCGACCCGACCAGGTGAAGTCGTCGGGAAGCTTCGGCGGAGACGGGTCGGTTCCCGTCGGCGCGACGGGCGGTTGCGACGTCCCGGTCCGTCGTGCGGCTTCGGTCTCGCTGTCGTCACTGCCGCTCGAACAGGCCACCGCGGCGATGGCCAGTACGACGAGGCACAGCACGCGTGGTGGCACGGGATCCCCTTGTCCGACCGGTCCACGGCTGGTCGGCGCGCCCCCGGTCCGTCGCTCTGCCGGGCCGGCCCGACCCGGATCATCTCCGATACTACGTGCAGAGCGCCATGCGGCCGGCCACCATCGCACACGAACCGGTGGGGGGTCACGCGGTCGCCGAGGGCACCTCCACGACGTGCAGTTCGAGGTCCATCGCCTGGTGCTCGTCACTCGGCGTGGGGCTCGCGTCGACGAGCACCACGAGGCGGTCGTCGCGCCAGGGCACCGACCATCGCACCGTGTCGAAGGGGTCCGCGGGCACCGACAGGTTCGTCCAGGCGTCGGTCGCGTCGTCGAACCGCCACACCTGCCCGCCGAACCAGTGCAGTGCCGGGCCGGTGGTGAGACCGTGGACCGGACCGCCCATCGGCGATGCGGCGGGTGTCGCAGCGTCGGCGAGCACGTGCCACGACGTCGGATCATCGGCGTCGTACACGAGCCGGCGGGTCGCCACGTCACCCTGTTGCCCGCTTTCCGCAGCGGGGGCGCTGATCGTCAGATTGCCGTCGATGCAGCCCTCGGGTGACCACGGCACGTCACCGGAATCCGGGAGGGTCACCTCGGCCCACGGCGCGCTGGTCGACGCCCGTCGCCAGACCCGACTCTGCGGAGTGCCGGCAACCGGTTCGTTCGCTTCCGCGCGCAACACCGTGACGCTGCCCTCCGCGCCGAGACACTCCTCGCTCGTCCCCTACGGGCCCGGGCGGGCATCGGCGGGAAGCACGTGGGCGGTGAGCTGCCGGTGCTTCGTGTCGACCGTGAACAGTCGCAGTCCCGACTCGGACGGATCGTCAGCATCGGCCGACGCGATGACCGTCGCCGTCGACGGCCCGGTGCGTTGGGCGATCGCCCCGCTGAGGCGCACCCCATCGAGGTCGGCGTCGATCTTCAGCGAGTCCCACGTCCCGGTGTCAGGCCAGTACGAGACGGCGGTCGGCGTGCCCGGTTCGCACCGGTTCTCGATGCCGTCGCTCTTCACCCCTTCGTCGCAGCGGTTTCCGATGACCACGATCTCGTCGTCGAAGCCGATCGTGGCCCGGCTCACGAGGTCGACGGGCGGTCCGACGGCCTCCAGGGGTTTCGCCTCGTCGCCATCGAGGCGTGCCAGGCTGAAGCCGGTGGGCAGGGCGCCGTCAGCGACGAGTGCCGTGTCGCCGGCGACCGCGACGGTCGCGAGATTCTGGTGTACCACCCGCTCGCTGCGACCGGATCGGCGCTCGGGCACCGTCGATGCGGTCGAATCGGTCGAGTCGGCCGTGTCCGTCGCGCTGGTCGAGCCGCACCCGGCGAGCAGCACCAATGCGGCGACGAGCGTGCTTGCGGCTTTGGTCGGCTTCACGAGTTCGCCTCCTGAGATCGTGAGCCGAACCGATGGTACCGTCCGTCCGTCCGTCCGTCCGTCAAGCGTGCGAATCGGTGGCCCGGTGGTTGTCGGCCCACCGATTGTCGACCAGACGGAAATCGGTGCGCACGTCGAGGCTCTCGGTGGCCTCGAACAGGCGCTCATACGTGGTCGTGGCGATTCGCCATTCGCCGTCGTCGCCGCGCCGGTAGGTGTCGTCGTAGAAGCAGGCCCCGGTGATCATCAGGTCGTGTCCGGGGATGATGACCTGGTCGCGCAACGCCCAGGTACCGTTTGCCGCGTCGCCGTCGACGGTGATCTCGGGTTGGTGCAGGTGGTGGACCGTGAGAATCTCGGGCCCGAGGTTCTCGCGGAAGTACCCGAGCAGTTCGGCCCGGTCGGCGAAGTCGAGTCGGCGGCCGTAGTGCGCGGTCACGTCTTCTTCGAGGGTGCCGGCGAGCAGATCCCAATCTTTCAGATCGACCGCACGCATGTACCGGTACTTCACCTGCTTGATCGCCTCGATGTCGACCAGGCGCGCGACCGACACGGCCAGATCGCTGGCGGGAACGGTCACGATGTCGGCGTCGGGCACGGCGTCAGCGTAGTTGGGTCGGATCAGGACGGTGCCCGGCCTGATCACGTCGCCCAACGATCCCACGACGGCTTCTCGTCGAGCGAGCGGAGGAAGAGCGCGTCCGGTCAGCGTGGCGGATCACCTGTTGCCGAGCCTCGCCACGTCTGACCATCCCCGGTCCTGCTCCACCGCGTCCCACCTGAGCCGTCCCGACGGGCGGTCTTCAACATCGATGCTTCAACATCGATTCTTCAACATCGATGCGGTGGGGAGTCGTTCGAGCAGCCGGGTCTCTCAGGTGACCCGCGTGTCTGTGCGTTCTTCCGATCGGCCGGCGGCGGACGACCCGGTGCAGGTTCCCGCGGTGAACAGCGAACTCGCTTGTGGTGGCGTTGGCCGGTGAGGTGGTCGCCGCCGGCTGTGGTCCAGTGCGGGATCTGGTCGTGGTCGAGGGTCATGGTCCAGCCGGTGCGGTGGGTGACGCCGTGGTGGTGTCGGCACAGGGCGACGAGGTTGGCCAGGTCGGTGGGTCCGTGGTTGTGCCAGTCCAAGACATGGTGGTGGTCACACCACTGGATCGGTGCGTCGCAGCCGGGGAAGGTGCAGCCGCCGTCGCGGATGGCGATCGCGTGGCGTTGGGCGATGGTGGCGAGGCGGGCGGTGTGGCCGACGTCGACGGGGATGCCCATGTGGTCGACGATGACGGCCCAAAGGTCGGGGTCACAGCCCCACACCTCCGCGGCGGCTCGGGGGAGTGGGGTGCCCTCCGCGTCGCAGGTTTCGGAGTTGTGGAGTACCAAGGTGACTTCGGCGCGGGGTGCTGTCCCGGAGCCGGGTTCGGCGCTGGTGGCGGTGCGGAGCAGCTCGGCCAA
The DNA here is from genome assembly GCA_964595905.1 of uncultured Iamiaceae bacterium. Lineage (GTDB taxonomy): Bacteria > Actinomycetota > Acidimicrobiia > Acidimicrobiales > Iamiaceae > JAFDWI01. The sequence goes on along the minus strand of CAZQSU010000086.1, from coordinate 1,920 downwards.
TGCGAGCGCGCGGAGGACCGAGCGTTTGGGGATGGTCAGGTCGGGGGTGAGTTCGTGGTCTTGGCGGAACTTCTTGAACAGTTCGTCGGTCTTCGCGTCAAGGGCGGTGCGGACCAGCAAGCCGTTCGCGGCGTCGAGTGTGCCGGTCAAGTCGATGGTTCCGTCGAGGGTTTTCGCGAGGCGCAACTCGTTGCCTTCGTAGGGGTCGGGTTCGTGCCCATCGGCGTCGGCGTGTTCGGCGAGAGCGATGAGGTCGCGCTTCCATTGCGGAAACGTGGATGCCTCGGCGAGCGCGATGATTTCGTCCTGGGCACCGGCGAGGATGTCGCTGATACGGGAATTGTCGACGTCGCTCAGGGTTTTCGCGTGATCGAAGCTCAACCGGCCTTCGCAGACGGCGTCGTCGACCCGATCGAACTGGTTGCGCAGTGACCGTCCGACCCGCAGGCGTCCGGTGATCGGCCCGCGGGCACACCCGGCCGTGGCGGCAACCCAGGCGGTGGTGCGCATGCCATGGACCCGGTCGGTGGTACCCCGGCCATCGAGTTCGGCGAGCACATGGGCTTGCGCGGTCTGCGCGGCACTGATCAAGTGTTCCAGAGCGACCACCCCGTCGAGCAGGTCGTCATCGGCGCATGAGCGCACGTCGACACCGGTCAGGTCACGTCCCATGACAGTGAGCGTTCCGGTGTCGAACATTGCCCCATACTACGAAGGGGGTGTGACATTCTCGGCCCGAATGAGACCGCAGCACAGGAGAATTCCAATAACTTTCTTGAACGGGCTTTCATCGCGGTTCCAATGTGATGTCGGACGATGCTCTCGATTGCCGCGCCTCGGCGCCCGGTAGCGTCGCGAGCATGGATGTCGAACCGGATTCCTCCGCCGTTCGCACCGCGCTCTGGCGGGCGTTGCACCTCACCATCGACCCGCCTCCGCATCTCATCGAGGACGCCATCGGTCTCGACCTCGCCGCACCGGAGGACGGTTGGGAAGAGCGAGGCGACATGCACCCCGAGGGCACCGCGCCGTACCGACTGGCGATCGTGGCCCGCACCCGATTCGTCGAGGACCTCCTGCTCGATACCTCCATCGGCCAGTACGTGCTCCTCGGCGCCGGACTCGACACCTTCGCCCAACGTCACCATGAACGTGCCGAAAGCGTCGAGGTATACGAGATCGACCAACCGGGTCCTCAGGAATGGAAGCGCCGCCGGCTCGTCGAAACCGGCGTGGGCATCGCCGACAACCTCCATCTGGTGCCGGTCGACTTCGAGGCGGGTGATGACTGGTGGACGCACCTCGTCGACGCCGGGTTCGACCCCGCATCGCCCGCGCTGGTGTCGTCGAGCGGCGTGTCGATGTACCTGTCCGCCGAGGCGAACGCCGCCACATTGCAGCAGCTCGCACAGCTCGGCGCTGGCTCGACCGTGGCGATGACGTTCATGGTGCCCTTCGACCTGCTCGACGACGCCGACCGGCCGGGCCTGGAGGCCGCCGCGCGTGGTGCGGCGGCCTCGGGTACCCCGTGGCTGAGCTTCTACCGGCCCGATCAGATGGTGGCCCTCGCCGAGTCGGCTGGATTCGCCGAGGCGACCGTCATGCCCACCGAGGACATCGTCGCCCGCTTCGCCGACGAGGGGTTCGAACCGGCCCGGGTCTCGGGCGGCGAGGCGATGCTGCTCGCCCGCACCTGAGTGCTGCGGCCGGCCGCTCGGGTCACATCCGCGTTCCAGAGCGGCGGCATCGAGGCGACCCATCCGGAAGAATGTGCCCGAACCGTGTCGAGATTCGGCCGTCGGCTCCGCTCGATCGCTGAAGGGACCGAACCACGGACCCGCCACAAGGAGGCCACGATGCCCAAGTTCCTGCTGCTCAAGCACTACCGGGGCGGACCCGAACCCGTCCGGCCGTATCCCT
>CAZQSU010000085.1:0-12402 GCA_964595905.1 uncultured Iamiaceae bacterium | reverse complement strand
ATGGCCGGCCCGACGCCGGTGTCGGCGCTGATGCACGCCGCGACGATGGTGACCGCCGGCGTGTACCTGCTGGTGCGGGTCAACCCCCTGATCGCCGCCTCCGACCCGTGGGTCGGCACGACCATCGCGATCGTCGGTGGACTCACCGCGCTGTTCGCGGCGACCGTCGCGATCGCTCAGCGTGACGTCAAGAAGGTGCTCGCGTATTCGACGGTGTCGCAGCTCGGCTACATGGTGATGGCGGTCGGTTCGGGCGCATACGTTGCCGGCATCTTCCACATGGTCACCCACGCGTTCTTCAAGGCGTTGCTGTTCCTCGGTGCCGGGGCGGTCATCCGCGGCATGAACAGCGAACAGGACATGACCTGGTACGGCAAGCTGTGGAAGTTCTTTCCCGTGACCGGTGCCACGTTCATCGTGGCGTGGCTGGCGATCGCGGGCATCCCACCGTTCTCGGGCTTCTGGTCCAAGGGCGACATCCTCGGCATGGCGTGGCACAAATCGCCGGTCCTGTGGGCGATCGGTGCGCTCACCGCGCTGTTGACCGCGTACTACATGACCCGTGAGGTCATCCTGGTCTTCTTCGGTCAGCGACGTTGGACCGAGCTGGAGCCGACCGCGGTGAACGCCGATGCCGACGAGGGCCACGCCGAGCACGCCACGGTCGACGCGAACGGCAACCCGCTGCCGACCGGTCCGGGTGCGCCGCACCACGTCGAACACGGCGCGCCGGTCCAGCCGACCGAAGCGCCCGCGGTGATGACGATACCGCTCGTCATCCTCGCGGTGGGCGCGACGGTGCTGGGCATCCTGAACCTGCCCTTCGGCGAGCGGTTCGCGGTGCTCGAACACTGGCTCGAGCCCTCGGTGCACCTGGGCGAGTCGACCTGGCACATCCCTGCCGGCACCGAATGGGGCCTCGAGATCGCCGTCGTGGTGCTCGCTTTGATCGGCATCGCCGGCGCCTACTTCGTGTACCAACGTCTCACCACCACCCGTGACGAGCAACTTCGCTACGAACCCGAGATCCTGTTGAACTCGTGGTACTACGACCTGGGTATCTCGGCCTTCATGGGCGGTCCGGTGCGGCGGGCGTCGCAGTGGTTGGCCACCACCTTCGAATGGCTCGTGATCGACGGCGCGGTGGTCGGCACGGCCCGCCTGTTGAGCGCGGGCGCCGACCGGACCCGTCGCGTCCAGACCGGCCATGTCAGGAACTACGCGCTCGGCCTCACCGCCGGTGCGGCACTTCTTCTGCTCTTCGTTCTCTACCGGGCGTCCTTCTAAATGCTGCTCGCCACCGAATCCGTGAACTTCCCGCTGCTGTCCGCGCTGGTGATCCTGCCGGCGATCGGTGCCGGCGTGGTCGCACTCATCCCGTCGAGGCGGGCCGCGACGGCGCGCAACGTCGGCGTGCTGTTCTCGCTCGGCACCCTCGCACTGGTCGTCTACCTGGTGATCCAGTTCCAGATCCACCCCCGGTTCGCCTCGGGCGGGGTGAACGCGCTGGATCACGCGAACGGCTTCCAGTTCGTCGACCGGGTCGTGTGGCTGAAGCAGTGGGGGATCTCCTGGCACCTCGGCGTTGACGGCATCTCGCTGTGGTTGGTCGCGCTGACCGCGTTGCTGGTGCCGATCGCCCTGCTGGGGGCACCGGTCAAGTCCGACCCGAAGTCGTTCGCCGGCTGGATGCTGCTGTTGGAGTTCGGCTGTCTGGGGGGTTTCCTGGCGCTCGACCTGTTCGTGTTCTTCGTGATGTTCGAGCTGGTGCTGGCGCCGATGTACTTCCTGATCGTCGGCTGGGGCGGCCCCGACCGCAAACCCGCGGCGATGAAGTTCTTCCTGTACACGATGTTCGGTTCCGCGTTCATGCTCGTGGCGATGATCGCCCTGGTGGTGCTGAACGGCCACACCACCGGGACCACGACGTTCGACCTGATCGCGCTCGCCAACTCGCCGGGGGTCGCCGACACGACGGCCCGCTGGCTGTTCCTCGGCTTCGCGATCGCCTTCGCGGTGAAGATGCCGTTGTTCCCGTTGCACACCTGGCTGCCCGACACCTACGCGGAGGCCCCGACCGCCGGGTCGATCATCGTCGCCGGGGTCATGGCCAAGTTGGGCGCCTACGGCTTCCTGCGGTTCGGCGTGTACCTGTTCCCCGAGGCCGCCGACTACTTCGGTCCGCTCATGGTCACCCTCGGCGTGATCGGGATCCTGTACGGCGCCGTGATGGCCGCGATGCAGAAGGACCTGAAGCGGGTCGTCGCGTACTCGTCGGTGGCGCACCTCGGGTTCATCGCACTCGGCGTGTTCGCGATCACCAAGATCTCGATCACCGGTGCGGTGGTCCAGATGGTGAACCACGGCGTCATCATCGCGGCGTTGTTCCTGCTGGTGTGGTTCATCGAGACCCGGCGGGGCACCCGGTTGTTCGCCGGCCTGGGTGGCATGCAGAAGAAGGCGCCGGTGCTGGCCGGGCTGTTCATCCTGTTCACGTTCGCGTCGATCGGCCTGCCGGGCCTGAATGGGTTCGTCGGCGAGTTCATGATCATGGTCGGGTCGTTCGCCACCCGCCGCTGGTGGGCGGTGGTCGCCGCCTCCGGGGTGATCCTCGCCGCGGTGTACCTGCTGTGGGCGTTCCAGCAGACCTTCCACGGCACGCCCGACCCCGACAAGGCCGTCGAGCGCGACCTGAAGTTCTCGGAGGTCGCGATCCTCGCGCCGCTGGTGATCCTGATCTTCCTGATCGGCCTGTACCCGCGGCCGGTCCTCGACCGCATCGAGCCGAGCGTCCAGAACCTGCAGGCCCACGTCGAGAAACGCATCGGGGTGCAGCAGGAGGCGCCGCCCGGCGCGGTGCGCGTGAGCCATCCGGCGAGTGACGACGCAAGCAAGGGCGAGGAGCACCGATGAACCTGTTGGGCGTCCTCGCCGCCGAACCGCCGATCCAGAAGCTCGACCTGCCGAAGGTCGACTGGGCCGCGCTCACCCCGATCCTGATCCTCATCGGCGGCGCGCTCGTGCTGTTGATCGCCGGGTCGCTGCTCCGAGGCCCGCGGGCCCGCAAGGCCTACGGGCCCTACTCGGCACTCGTCGCATTGGCGGCCGGGATCGCGACGGTTCCGCAGTGGCACGAGGTGCAGGACCACGGGGCGTTCACGACGGTGGCCGGCATGGTGGGCATCGACGGCTTCGCCCTGTTCGCCACGGCGACCATCTGCGCGGCGGCGTTCCTCGCGGTGCTGTTCCTCGACGGGTACCTCGTCAGAGAGGACCTCGTCGGGATCGAACCGTTCGTGCTGTTGTTGATCTCGGCGTCGGGCGCGGTCGTGATGGCCTCGGCGAACGATTTGATCGTCATGTTCCTCGGTCTCGAGATCATGTCGATCGCGGTGTACGTGCTCGCGGGGAGCCACCTGCGCCGTGCCCGTTCGAGCGAAGCGGCCCTGAAGTACTTCATCCTGGGTGGGCTGTCGTCCGCGTTCTTCCTGTACGGCATCGCGCTCGTCTACGGCGCGACCGGGTCGACCCACCTGGCGACGATCGCCGACTATCTGGCGGCGAACGCCTTCTCGAACGACCTGCTGTTGCTGACCGGGATCATGATGATGATCATCGGATTCGGATTCAAGGTGGCGGCGGTGCCGTTCCACCAGTGGGCGCCCGACGTCTATCAGGGCGCGCCGACCCCGATCTCGGGCTTCATGGCCTCCGCGGTGAAGATCGGCGGGTTCGTCGGTTTCCTGCGGGTGTTCACCACGGCGTTCGACATCTACCGGCTCGACTGGCAGCCGGTCGTCTACGTCGTCGCGGTGCTGACCCTCATCGTGGGTTCGGTGTTCGCGCTGGTCCAGACCGACGTGAAGCGCCTGCTGGCGTACTCGTCGATCAACCACGCCGGGTTCATCCTGGTCGCGCTCGCCCAGTCCTCGCAGGAGGGCACCTCCGCGGCGTTGTTCTACCTGGTCGCCTACAGCTTCATGGTGTTGGGGAGCTTCGGGGTCGTGGGCCTGCTCAGCCGTCGCGGCGACGGGCACAACTCGCTGGCCGACTACGCCGGGATCGCGTCGAGACAGCCGCTGCTCGCGTTCTTGTTGACGGTGTTCCTGCTCGCGCAGGCCGGGGTTCCCTTCACGGTCGGGTTCGTCGCCAAGTTCGAGGTGCTCATGGCGGCGGTCGACGGTGGCGACTGGCTGTTGGCCTTGGTGGCGATGGTGACGGCGGTGATCGCCGCGTTCCTGTACCTGAAGGTGATCATCGCGATGTACACGGGCACGCTGTCGGACAAGGTCGCGGCCCTGCCGCGGGTGATCATCCCGTGGGGCGCGAAGTTGGCGCTGGTGATCGCGTTCGTGGTCGTCGTCGGTCTGGGCATCGCCCCGGGGCCGGTCACGAACCTCGCCGAGCACGCCACCCCGCACTTGATCGCCCTGGGCAAGTAGCGGCGGAGTCGGTCGTGCCCAGGGGTTCGTGCCCGCGGGCACGGCACTGCGGAGCGTCTCCGAGTGGTGGACGCGGTCCGCGTAGGGGTACGGGTCCGCGCCGCGTCTGGGCTCACGAACTGATCGGCCCCTGCCCGCGGGCACGATCCGACGGGCATGATCAGCCAAGGTCGCTTGCGGTGAGCGCGGCTCACGCAGCCCAGGCGACCCGGAACTCGGAAGATCGGTGCCCGCGGGCACGGATTGTGCCTGCGATGGTCGCTGTCGGGGTGGGAGGCCCGTGCCCGCGGGCAGGGCTGGTTGGTTTGGGTCGACGTGGTTCGTCAGGTTCGTGCGCGCGGGCAGCGATCGAGGTCCGCCCGCTCGGCTCTGCCCGCGGGCACGGCCCGTCACTGTCACACCCCACGGTTACGATGCGCGCAGCGCATCGTAACCACCGACCCGGGCCGTCCAATCCAAATGTGTCGGAACCCGCAGGCAGCGCTGGGTGACCGCGATGCGCGCGTATCTGGCCATACTCATCTCCTTCGTCGTCGGGAGTGCCGTGGCGGTCGTGCTCGTCGCGCTGCTCCGCCAAGTGCGCCCCGACGCGCAACTGGTGCGACGAGACCGTCTGCCCGCCTGGTGGCGAACCCTGACGGCATGGTCGCGAAGTCGTTCGTTGCGTCTGTGGTGTCCCGATCCGTCGACGGCGGCGACGGTGGCGGCGCAGATGGGCACCGAGACGGGCCGTCGGCTCTCGCGCCTCGGAGTGTCGATCGCGCCGGGACCGTGGGCTGCCGACGTGGTGGTCGTGGGCCGCGACGACGCCGACCGTCTCGACCAGGCACGGGCGACGGCGCCAGTCCCGATCGCCACGATCGTGCTCACCGACGCGGATGACCTCGACGAGTTCCGCGACGCGATGGTCTCCCTGTCCGCGGCGCTGCGGTGGCCGGACGAAGGCGACCCGCCGTGATCGTCGGTCTGCAACCCTCGTACTGGCAGCAGGTCGCCGCCGGGCTCGCCGTCATCGTGCCCACACTCGTCGTCGGCGCGTTCCTGTTGAGCTGGTTCACCCGTTCGGTGCTGGAGCCCCGCGCAGCCGGTCGACGATGGCCCGAGGGTGCGAGAGGCCTACGTCCGCTCGTCGAACTCGTCATCGACACCCAACGGGTCGAGGCCATGCCCGCGGGCCGGTCCGCCACCGAGGACCGAATCGTGTGGTCCCAGGCTCTCCGCTTCGGCCTCGTCGTCGCGGCCTGCGCGGTCGTGCCGGTTTCGACTGGGCTCGTGCTCACCCAACCCGGCCTGGGCCTGTACGTGCTGGCAATCGCGCTGGCGTTGGACGCGTGCATCGAGTATCTCGGCCCGCCACCCGGGGAGCACCGTGTGCCCGGCTCGGTCACGCCGGACGGCGCGGAATCGCCCGCCGCGCCGGACCGGGCGACCCGACTTTCGCTTCGCGTCGGCATGTCCGCCCTCATCGCACTGGCAGCGGGGGTCGTCCACGCACAGTGGGGGACCGGTTCGCTCCCGGCGGTCGTCGCGGCGCAGGCCGGCGGAGCCGTCGGCGGGATCGACGTCTGGGGCCTCCCCACGTTCGCCGTGCACCCGCTCATGGCCGCAATCGCGGTGGCCGCCGGATTCGTGACCGTCGCGGCGATGGCCGGCGCGGCCTCATCACGCGTCGGTGCCCTACCCGGACTGGTCGCCCAGGTCGTCGACCAGGCCTGGGTGCTCGCGATTGCCGCCTGGCTCGTGGCCGCGTTCGCCGGCGGGGGAGCGGTGCCCTGGTCGATCGACAACCCCGGCACGCGGCAGGTCACCTCGGTCGCGGTGTTCGCGACGAAGACGGCGCTGGTCACCGTGGCGTTCGCCTGGGCCCGTGCCACCTGGCCGGTCGTGTCGAGCCGTGCGGTTCGGACGCTTCTGGTCATCGGCGCCGTCGCCGGTACGGCCACGATCGCCCTGACCCTGCTGGTCCGCCACCTCGTCTGACGACGTCTTCCGGCCTTTTCCTCGTTCCCCGGCCTTTGCCTCGTTTTGGGTGCCGGTTCCAGACACCAGGTGTCCGGAACCGGCACCCAAAACGCGTCAGCGGGCCGACCGGGGCGGGCCGGAGCACCCCGGACGATCAGACCACTAACGTGACGAACGTCGCCGTCGAACAAAGGGGTCGCACATGAGCGAAGAACGCGCCACGATCGAGGATTTCCTGGACGAGAACCGGACGTTCCCGCCGTCGGAGGAAGCGAAGGCCCGCTCGTCGTGGCTCCAAGACGGCATCGACGAGCAGGCCGGGGGCTCATCGGAGGACTTCTGGGCTGCCCAGGCGAAGACGCTGCTCACCTGGCGCAAACCCTTCACCCGGGTGCTCGACTGGCAACTCCCGTATGCCGAGTGGTTCGCGGATGGCACCCTGAACGTGGCCGAGAACTGTCTCGACCGCCACGTCGAGGCCGGCCACGGCGACCAGGTCGCGTACCACTGGGAAGGCGAACCCGGCGACACCCGCACCATCACCTACGCCGAATTGCGTGACGAGGTCGCCCAGTTCGCGAACGCGCTCAAGGGCCTCGGCGTCGAGAAGGGAGACCGTGTCGCGGTGTACCTTCCCATGATCCCGGAGTTGCCGATCACGATGCTCGCCTGTGCCCGCATCGGGGCCGTCCACTCGGTGGTGTTCGGCGGGTTCTCCGCTTCGGCGCTGGCCGACCGGATCAACGATTCGGACTGCAAGGTGCTGGTCACCGCGGACGGCGGCTGGCGGCGTGGCAAGGCGAGCCTGCTCAAGCCCGCCGCAGATGTGGCCGTGGCGAACACCTCCACGATCGAGCACGTCGTCGTGGTGCAGCGCACGGGGGCGTCGGGGGACGATTCCGAGATCCCGATGACCGAGGGCCGCGACCGGTGGTACCACGACCTGATCGCCGAGCAGTCCACCGAATGTGCGTGTGAGGAGATGGGCGCCGAAGACCTGCTGTACCTGCTCTACACCTCAGGCACGACGGCGAAGCCCAAGGGCGTCATGCACACCACCGGCGGGTACCTGACCCAGGTGGCCTTCACCCAGAAGTACGTGTTCGACGTCCGTCCCGACGATGTCTACTGGTGCGCGGCCGACGTGGGCTGGGTCACCGGCCACTCCTACATCGTCTACGGCCCCCTGGCGAACCGCAGCACCTCGGTGATGTACGAGGGCACCCCCGACCATCCCGGCAAGGACCGGTTCTGGGACATCATCGAGCGCTACGGCGTGAACGTCCTCTACACCGCACCCACCGCGATCCGCACCTTCATGAAGTGGGGCACCCAGGAGCCCGCCAAGCACGACCTGTCGTCGCTGCGGGTGCTGGGCTCGGTGGGCGAGCCGATCAACCCCGAAGCGTGGATCTGGTATCACGACAACATCGGCGGCGGACGGTGCCCGATCGTCGACACCTGGTGGCAGACCGAGACCGGTGGCATCATGATCTCGCCGATCCCCGGCGTGACCACCACCAAGCCCGGCTCGGCCACGTTTCCCCTTCCCGGCATCTCGGTGGAGGTCGTCGACGAGGCGGGAAACAAGGTCGAACGGGGCGGCGGCTACCTGACGATCACCGAGCCGTGGCCGTCGATGCTGCGTGGCGTCTGGGGTGACCCCGAGCGGTACTTCGACACCTACTGGAGCCGCTACGAGGGTCGGTACTTCGTCGGCGACGGCGCCAAGATCGACGACGACGGCTACTACTGGGTGATCGGCCGGGTCGACGACGTGATGAACGTGTCGGGGCACCGCATCTCGACCACCGAGGTCGAATCGGCGCTGGTCGCCGACCCCCGTGTCGCCGAGGCCGCAGTCGTGGGCGCGACCGATGCGACCACCGGCCAGGCGATCGTGGCGTTCGTGACCCCGAAGGGCGACACCGAATGGACCGAATCGCTCGGCGAGGAACTGCGCGCCGGGGTGGCCGATCAGATCGGCAAGATCTCGAGGCCGCGCACGATCATCTTCACCGACGACCTGCCCAAGACCCGTTCGGGCAAGATCATGCGGCGCCTGCTGCGTGACGTCGCCGAGGGCCGCGACCTGGGCGACACGACCACCTTGGCCGACCCCGGTGTGGTCGACGAGATCCGCCGGCGGGCCGAGTCGGGAGCAGCGCCCGAGACCGGGTGACCGGTATCGCCTTGGCGCCGGCGACCGGGTGGGGCGACGCCGCGCCGTAGATTGGCCGGGTGGACATTCCCCCGAACTGGTGGTGGCGCGACGGAGTGCCCGAACCAGGAGCCTGCGCGATCTTCGACATGGACGGGGTGCTGTCGGATGCCAAGGACCGCCAGCATCATCTCGCCTGGCCCCGCCGCGACTGGAATGCGTTCTTCTCGGCGGCCGACGGAGATGCACTCTTCGACGACTGTGCGCACCTGCTGGGGATCCTCGGCGAGACCATGCAGATCGTGCTGGTGACGGCGCGTCCGGTGTGGATCCGGGCGAGGACCGTCGACTGGCTGGCGCGCCATGAGGTTCCCTACGACCTGCTCGTGATGCGGCCGGATGTGGACCGACGGGCATCTGCGGCCTACAAGAAATCGACCGTGCACGAACTCGACGCGTTCGGGTTCACCCCCCGGATCGCTTTCGAGGACGACCTGCGCAACGTCGAGATGTTCCGCGCCCAGGGCGTGCCGTGCGTGTACATCCACTCGGGTTACTACGACTGAAGACCGGGTTCGGGACGACAACTCATCTTTACGGACCCGCCGTAGACTTCCGGGTGATGACCGGCACGCCTGCCGGACGCGAGGAGAGGACCATGCGCAACAACATCAAGACGTTCGTGCTGCTCGCCGTACTCGGCGGCCTGATGATCGGGATCGGTGGCCTCTGGGGTACCGGCGGTGCGGTCATCGGCTTGGTGATCGGCGTCGTCTTCGTCGGCGGTTCGTACTGGTTCAGCGACAAGTTGGCCATCAAGGCCGCCCGTGCCCGACCCGTGACCGAGGCCGAGATGCCCCAGTACTACGCGGTCGTGCGTGACCTCGCGTACCGGGCGAACATGCCGATGCCGAAGCTGTACGTGAGTCCCGAACCCCAACCGAATGCGTTCGCGACGGGTCGCAACCCCGAGCACGCCGCGGTCGCCGTGACCGAGGGTATCCTCCAGGTGCTGACCTGGGACGAGCTGCGCGGTGTACTGGCCCACGAGATCTCGCACGTCAAGAACCGCGACATCCTCATCGGCTCGGTCGCCGCCGCGGTCGCGATGGGCATCACCTTCATCGCCCGCATGGCGATGTGGGGTGGGATGTTCTTCGGCGGTGGCCGTGACAACAACGGTGGGATCATCGGGATCCTGGCGATGGCGATTCTCGCACCCATAGCGGCGATGATGCTCCAGATGGCCCTGTCACGCAGCCGCGAGTACGAGGCCGACCATTCCGGCGCCGAACTGATCGGCACCGGCGAGCCGCTCGCCCAGGCACTGGCGAAGATCGAGGCGTACGCGAAGCGCGTGCCGATGGACATCGACCCCGCCCAGGCCACGGCCTACATCATCAATCCGCTCACCGGCCGCAAGGTCCAGTTCGCCAATCTGTTCTCGTCGCACCCGCCGACCGAGGACCGCATCGCCCGGCTGCAGGCGCAGTCGTCGCCGGTGCACCGCGGCCCGCTCGGCTGAGTCACCGCTCCACCGCCGGGGCGGCGGAGCGCCGTGCCGGATCAGTCGCGGAAGTTCTCGAACTGCAATGGGATCCCGTGGTCGCTTTCGCGCAAGTGCGCGATCACGTCCTGGAGGGCATCACGCTTCTTGCCGGTGACCCGGAGCTGGTCGCCCTGGGTCTGTGACTGCACGCCCTTGATGCCCAGCGCCTTGATGGCCTTGTTCAGCTCGCGGGCCTTGTCCGAGGAGATACCGGCGGTGAGGGTCACGACCTGACGGGCGCTGCCACCACTGGCATCTTCGACCTTGCCGTAGTCCACGGCCTTGAGCGACACCTTGCGACGGACCAGCTTCTCCTCGAGCACCTGGCGCAGGGCGTTCAGGCGGTCCTCCGACACGGCCCGCAGCGTGATCGTGTGGTCGTCGAGTTCGATGGACGCCTGCGCGTTCTTGAAGTCGAAGCGATTGGCCACCTCCCGGCTGGCCTGGTCCACGGCGTTGCGGACCTCCTGCAGATCGACCTGGGAGACGACGTCGAAGCTCGGCATGGACGAACAGGGTATCGGCCGCGGCCACCCCGATCGCTACACTTGTCCACTCATCGAGGATCGGTGCCCGAGCGGCCAAAGGGAACTGGCTGTAAACCAGTCGCGTCATGCTACGGAGGTTCGAATCCTCCCCGGTCCACCACGTTCGCCGGCCCGTCGGCTGGAGGCGGCCCGTCGGCTGCATGCTCGTCGGTGCCGCTCACCGGACACGTGGTTCAACCCGAGCGGTTCTCGAGTTCGGAGTCGCCCGATCGCATCCCCGGGGCGTCTGCGCCGCGGGTCCGACCCGATGAGGTCCCTTCACCGGGTCCGACCAGGCTGAGGGCGCCGGTCATCACCTCGAGCCGTGCCCACGAGACGATGTCGTCGGAGTTGGTCAACAGGATCACCTGCGGGGATCCGGCCTGGCCGAGGAGCGTCTCGAGCAGCGCCGGACGCACGGCCGGGTCGAACGCGCCGAAGGGTTCGTCGAGAATGAGTGGGAACGACTCGCCGTCGTCCCCGAGTCGACGGCTCTTCGAGATCCGGGTGATCAGCGTCTCGATCAACTCGGGAGCCTCGTCCCGGGCGTGACGGCGCACGATCGACTGCTCGCCGGTGTAGGCGGTCGATCCTCCGGAACCGAGCCCGGCCGCCGCCTCGATCGCCGGCCGGTGCTCGAGTGCCCAGTCGACACTCACGTCACCCGCCGTGTGCTTCCAACGCGCGAGCGCCTCGTCGACGTCGGCCTGCACGGCGGCGCGATGGCGCCGCTGGTGTTCGGAAGAGATGTAGCCGTCGATGCGGTCGAGCTGATAGCCGAGGTACGATTCGGAACCCGACTGGTCGAGTGCCTCCTCGAGCTGGCGGGCGTAGTAGCCGACCCGCGCGCGGAAGATGAACGCGACGATCGTCGCGATGGCGGCCACCGCGGCGAGCGCGATCGCCGCCGTCACACTCGTCGACGCGGTCACGGCGGCTCCCAGCAGGCTGGCCGTGCCCACGACCAGGGCGAAGAGCCGCGTCCGGTCGGCTTGTTCCATCGCGGCGTCGTGCGCGTGGTAGTTGCGTTCGATGCGTTCGGTCAACGACGCGTCTTCGACCTCGTCGACGTCGGTGTGCTCGGAGAGGGCACGCTGGGCGATCTGCACGCGTTGGGCATCGGACCACAGTTGGTTCTGGTCGATGCGACCGAGCCGGGCGACCAGCTCCTGGCTCTGGGTCGACGCGACGAGATCGTTGGGGCCGATCCGCGACCACCGCCGCGCGGATCCGGCGTCCATGCCGAACGTGGCGAGCAGGTCGATGCCGCCGTCGGACGTGGTGAACTCGCTCGACACGTCGGTGCCGGTGGCGGCGTCGATGACCCGGTGCGCGGAGTCCGAGGGACGGAACACGACGAGGGTGCGGCCCGCATCGGTGACGACTTCGAGATGGGTGCCCGAACGGTGGGTGCTCAGGCCGCTGAGCAGTTCGTTGATCAGCGACCCACGGGTGGCCGAGCCGACGCCGGTGATCACGGTGAGGTTGGGGTGGAATGCGACGTCGAGGGTGCGACCATTGGCCTCGACTGCCAGGCGCGCGAATCTCATCCCTGCTGAGATCGGCAGGTCGGCGGGTACTCTTGAGCCGGATGGCCTAGGCGCGTGCGGCGCTGCCGCGCCGCGCCGGTATCCTGGCAACCGACTTGGTCACCTGGGCGCGGCGCACGTAACATGGCGCGTTCAGGTCGCTGCGAGGCGATCCGAATCAGCACGCCCCCTTAGCTCAGTCGGCAGAGCGTTTCCATGGTAAGGAAAAGGT